>NZ_JBEPBM010000018.1:0-57349 GCF_040299205.1 Streptomyces sp. NPDC000983
CTTGTCTGTGAGGGCTCCTGACCCGCGGGACGCAGATCGGCCCACGGATGCATTTCGTATCCGGTCGGCATCTGGATGCGTCGGCCGCCGGCCCGGGTCCCGCCGTGCGCGTCAGCCCTGGGTGCGGGCGGGGAGCCGCCAGCCGGGGCGCGGGAAGTGGCAGGTGTAGCCCTCGGGGTACCGCTGGAGGTAGTCCTGGTGCTCGGGCTCGGCCTCCCAGAAGGGGCCGACGGGCTCCACCTCGGTGACGACCTTCCCCGGCCAGATGCCGGAGGCGTCCACGTCGGCGATGGTGTCCTCGGCGACGCGCTTCTGCTCGTCGTCGACGTAGTAGATCGCCGAGCGGTAGCTGAGGCCGATGTCGTTGCCCTGCCGGTTCCTGGTGCTCGGGTCGTGGATCTGGAAGAAGAACTCCAGGAGTGCCCGGTAGTCGGTCCGCTCGGGGTCGTACAGGATCTCGATGGCCTCCGCGTGCGTGCCGTGGTTGCGGTACGTCGCGTTCGGCACGTCGCCGCCGGTGTAGCCCACCCGGGTCGCCGTCACGCCCGGAAGGTGGCGGATCAGTTCCTCCATCCCCCAGAAACATCCGCCCGCCAGCACGGCCCTCTGCGTCTGCGCGGCCATCACGACCCCTTTCCCTGTCCGTCGTCTCGATAGGAGCGGGCAGCCCGGTCCACACACCCCCGGCACTCCCTGCCCGCTCCCCTCAACACATCGAACCGCCGCCCCATTCCATCGCCGCCGCCGGCCCGGCCCCCGCCCGAAATCGGGTGGCTCCCCGGACCGGGCCGCCTGCACGCTGTTCCCATGGACGCACCGCAACGCGTGATCCGCGCGGCCCACACGGATTCCACGATCACCGTCTACCAGGCCTACTCCCCGGAGATCGGCCTGCCGGCAGCCCGCGAGGGCCGCTTCCCGGCGGGGTGGAAGCGGGAGCGCATGACGTGGATCAAGCCCTCGTTCCTGTGGATGATGTACCGCTGCGGGTGGGGGCTGAAGCCGGCGCAGGAGACCGTTCTGGCGGTCGAGATCGAGCGGGCCGGGTTCGACTGGGCGCTGCGGAACGCGTGCCTGTCGGGCTATGTCCGGGGGCTGCACACCGACCGGGCCGCCTGGCAACGGGAGTTGAGGCGGGCGCCCGCGCGGGTGCAGTGGGATCCCGAACGGGACCTGCGGCTGCGGCCGTTGCCGTACCGGTCGCTGCAACTGGGTCTGTGCGGTGAGGCGGTGCGGCGTTACGCGGACGAGTGGATCGTCGGCATCCGCGACGTGACACCGCTCGCCCGGGAGGTCCACGCCCTCGTCGATCGCGGGGACCTGGACTCCGCGGCCCTGCTGCTGCCCCGCGAGGACGCCTATCCCGCCGCGGAGGAGAGCCTTGCCCATCTGCGGGGATGACCGCTCGGCGGGCGGGAGCCGGTGATTACCTTGGCGGCATGACGGAGTTCGATGTGGTGGTGCGGGGGCGCGTCGGTGGTGGGGGCCGGGTGGAGCGGGTGCTGTGTCATCCGCTGCTGCCGCTGGCCGTCGCCTGGGACGTGGAGCGGCCGGCCGTGCGGGTGCTGGACCTGTCCGCGGGGCGGTTGCGCGAGGTCGGGTGCGTGGGGGGCGAATCAGCGCCGTACGAGCGGGAGTTGGGGTGGAATCGGATGCGGCGTACGCCTGCCGCGGCCTGGCATCCTGAGCTGCCCTCCCTCGTCGTGGCGACGGAGGAGGGGCTGGTCGGGTGGGGGGCCGAGGGCGGGGTCGTTCCGTTTCCGGGCGCCGGGGGCGTCGCGTTCCCCGACTCCGGGGGCGACCGGGGCACCGCGTTCCCCGAGGCGGGCGTGAACAGCGCGGGCGCGGGGGCACCGGGTGGGGTTCGGTATCGGGATGTCGCGTTCAGTCCCGGTGGGCGGTCCCTGTGGGCCTCGCCCTCGCCGGAGGGCGGGAGTGATTCGTGGGAGCGGTCCGATGTGATCGATCCCGGGTCGGGGCGGGTGCTGGCCGGGGCCGGTACGCGGTGGGACACCGGGGTCGCGGCGCACCCGGGCGGCGGGCTCGTGGCCACCCTGCGCAGTGATCAGGGCGCCACCCATGTGATCTTCGGGCGGGTCGCGGACGAGGCCGGGCCCGCGCCGATGCGGGTGCTGCGGCGGGCCCTGATCCTCGACGCCGACGGCTACGGGACGCCGGTGTTCAGTGCGGACGGGCGCCATCTGGCGGTCAGGGGCAACGCCTACTTCAACTCCGTCGACGTCTTCGCCTTCCCCTCCCTGGAGCGCGTGCTGTCCGTGCCGCTCGGCGAGCCCAGCCCGGGCTTTCCCTACCCGGACGAGTGGCTCGCCGAGATGCGGTCCTGGTCGCGGCAGAACATCGCGTTCGGCCCGCGGCCGGGCGAGCTGTGGATCGGCACGCCGAAGGGCACGCTCGTCGCGGTCGGGGTGGACGGCGGGGAGGCCGTCGAGCACGACGTACTGACCGGTGCCCCGGTCACGGCGCTCGACGCCACCGCGACCGGTGACCTCCTCATGGCGGACGGACAGGGTGACCTCACGCTCCTGGCCGTACGGTCCGGCACGGCGCCACCCGACCGGGGTGAGCCCGCGGCCGCCGTCGCGGCCTTCCTGGCCTCCACCTCCGAGGTGCCCGAGGACGGCGCCGACCTGCAGGAACACCTGGTGATCACGGACGGGGACCGGTCCTGGGCGGCTGAGGACCTCGCGACCGTGGACACCGCCGCCGAGACCGATCCGAGCTGGCTCCAGATCCAGGCGGCCGTGAACCGGGCGGGCGGTGAGGGGGTGTAGCAGCCCACGAAACACGCCCTAATTGGGTTGCGGGTCCCCGGAGGGGGCGGGCTTGATGGTCGTATGGGCGACATCCAGGGCTCCGGCATCGAGGGCTCCGACATCCAGGGCTCCTACGACGAACTCTTCGCCGCCGTGCCGCAGGCACTGGCCGACCTGCTGGACGGCGGTGACGTCGGCGGCTCGGTCGCGGTCTTCGTGGACGGCGAGCCCGTGGTGGACGTGTGGGGCGGGTACGCCGACCCGGCGCGGACGGCGCCCTGGCGGCGGGACACCCTCGTCAACGTCTGGTCCGTCACCAAGACCATGACCTCGCTGTGCGCCCTGGTCCTCGCCGACCGGGGCGACCTCGACGTGGACGCGCCCGTCGCCCGGTACTGGCCCGAGTTCGCCGCCGCCGGCAAGGAACGGGTGCTGGTACGGCATGTGCTCGCGCACACCGCCGGGCTGCCCGACTGGGATCCGCCGCTCGCCACCGAGGAGCTGTACGACCGGTCCGGGGTCACGGCGAGGCTGGCGGCGCAGGAGCCGCTGTGGGAGCCGGGTACCGCCGCCGGGTACCACTCGCTGACCCAGGGTTTCCTGGTGGGCGAGCTCGTCCGGCGGGTCACCGGCCGCGGCCTGGGCGTGTTCTTCGCCGAGGAGGTGGCGGGTCCCCTCGGCGCCGACTTCCACATCGGGCTGCCCGCCGAGCACGACGTACGGGTCGCGCCCGCCGTTCCGCCGCCGGGCCTGGACGAGGAGTACGCCAGCGGTCCGGGCCCGGCGACCGCGCTCCGGGTCCGCGACGGCAACACTCCGGCCTGGCGCCGGGCCGAGATCCCGGCCGCGAGCGGGTTCGGCAACGCCCGGTCGGTGGCCCTGGTGCAGTCGGCGATGGCCTGCGGCGGAACCGTGGGCGGGGTGCGGCTGCTGTCGCCGGCCGGCTGCGAGCGGGCGTGGCAGGAGCAGTTCAGCGGCGAGGACCGTGTCCTGGGCATGCCCACGCGCTGGGGGCTCGGCTACGGGATGTTCGGCTCGACGTGCGGGTGGGGCGGCTGGGGAGGCTCGCTGGTGATGATCGAGCCGGAGACCCGGTCGGTGGTGGCGTACATGACCAACCAGATGCGCGAGCCCACCGAGGACACGAGAGGACTGGAGATCGTGATGTCCGCGCAGGACGGGATAGGGGCGATGCGCAAGTGACCAGTACGTATCAGCGGGGGCTGCGCGACCGGCTCCTCGCGGCGCCGGTGGTGCCGGCGCCGGAGCCGTGGCGGCCGGTGTTCGGGTCGTACACGGCGAGCGGTCACGCGCCCTGTGCCGCGGTGGGCGGTCTGCTCGGCATCGGTTTCGCCGTCCACCCGGGCAGCGGGCGGGATCTGGTGATGGCCGTGTCGCACGACGGGCACGGTCTCTTCGACGCGGTGAGCGGGGAGAGGATCGCCCGCGACCGCGAGCCGGACTTCGAGGACAGCACGCCCGACTCGGCCCCCGACCTGACCTGCCCGGGACTCGGCCCGGTCGCCGGTACCCGGGTGCACATCGCCGGTCTGTACGGCGGGGGGCTGCACCTGGGCACCGGGGACGGCTGGTTCCTGAGCGTCGAGACACCTCAGTGGCCGGAGGAGCGGGTCCTGCTGGAGAACGGCGGGCAGTTCCACGACAAGCCGCACGGGGAGGGCTGGTGGCACGTCTTCCACTCCACCTGGTCCACCTTCCGGGCCGCGGGCTTCTCCCCCTCGGGCCGGACGCTCGCCGTGGCGACGAGCAGCGACCTCACCCTGTGGATCCGCGAGGCCCCGGCCGAGGGCCCGCGCTGACAGCCTCCGCAGACCCCCGGCCCGGCCCCGCCCTCAGATCGTCGCCGTGTCGATCACGAACCGGTACCGGACATCGCTGGCCAGGACCCGCTCGTACGCCTCGTTGATCTCGCTCGCGGCGATCAGTTCGATCTCGGCGCCGAAGCCGTGCTCCGCGCAGAAGTCGAGCATCTCCTGGGTCTCGGCGATGCCGCCGATCGAGGACCCGGCGAGGGTCCTGCGCTGGCCGATCACCGAGAAGAGGTTGAGGGAGATCGGCTCCTCGGGGGCGCCGACGTTGACGAGGGCGCCGTCGGTCTTCAGCAGGGAGAGGTAGGAGCCGAAGTCCAGGGGCGCGGAGACCGTGGAGACGATCAGGTCGAAGGTGCCGGCCAGCTCCTGGAAGGTCTTGGGGTCGCTGGTGGCGTGGTAGTGGTCGGCGCCCAGCTTCAGCCCGTCGTCCTTCTTGCGCAGGGACTGGGAGAGCACGGTCACCTCGGCGCCGAGGGCGTGCGCGATCTTGACGCCCATGTGGCCGAGGCCGCCCATGCCGAGGATCGCGACCTTCTTGCCGGGGCCGGCGCCCCAGTGCTTGAGCGGGGAGTACAGGGTGATGCCCGCGCACAGCAGCGGCGCGGCCACGTCGAGGGCGAGGCCGTCGGGGATGCGGACGGTGTAGTTCTCGTCCACGACGATCTGCCGGGAGTACCCGCCGTAGGTGGGCTCGCCGCTGCGGTCGACGGCGTTGTACGTGCCGGTCATGCCGCCGTCGGTGCAGTACTGCTCCAGGCCGGCGCGGCAGTTGTCGCACTCGCGGCAGGAGTCGACCATGCAGCCGACGCCCACCCGGTCGCCGACGGCGAACTTCGTGACGCCGGGGCCGACCTCGGCGACCACGCCGGCGATCTCGTGGCCGGGCACCATCGGGAAGATGGCCTCGCCCCAGCCCTCGCGGGCCTGGTGGATGTCCGAGTGGCAGATGCCGGCGAACTTGATGTCGATCAGCACATCGAACTCGCCGACGGCACGGCGCTCGATGGTGGTGCGCTCCAGCGGCGCCTTGGCAGCGGGAGCGGCGTACGCGGCGACAGTGGTCATGGGAGTGGTTCTCCTAGGGGTCGCGTGCCCGGCCGCCTTCCGCCCGGGCACCACTCCAGCCTGCCCCCCGGATCGCGTTCCACCCAGGTCACGGCTTTGCGTACGTCTGCTGTGCCTACCACTGGCGGGGTCAGGCTGGTGGGCGTACGACCGGGAATACTGGACGTATGAACGAGCAGCCCGCACCCCCCGTGGAGCCAGGCGGCGGCCTGGACCGGCGCGCCGAGCTGAGTGAGTTCCTGCGCACCCGGCGCGCCCGGCTGAAGCCGGAGGACGTGGGCCTGCCGGACTTCGGTCGGCACCGCCGGGTGCCGGGGCTGCGGCGCGAGGAGCTGGCGCAGCTGGCCGGGGTGTCGGTGGCGTACTACACGCGGCTGGAGCAGGGCAACGGGCGCAACGTGTCGGCGGAGGTGCTCGACTCGATCGCGCGGGCGCTGCGGCTGAGCGACGCCGAGCACGCGCATCTGACGCATCTGGCGCGGCCGAAGCAGCACAAGAAGAAGTCCGCGGGGCGTCCGGAGCAGGTGCGCAGCGGGCTGCGGCAACTGCTGGACTCCATCGACGGCGTCCCCGCGTACATCAGCGGGCGGCGGGCGGACATCGTCGCCTGGAACCCGATGGCGGCGGCCGTGTTCGGGGACTGGGGCGAGCTGCCGGCGGCTGAGCGGAACTGGGCGCGGCTGGTCTTCCTCAAGCCGGAGTACCGCGAGCTGTTCGTGGAGTGGGACCAGAAGGCGTACGACGTCGTCAGCTATCTGCGGATGGACGCCGGCTGTCACCCCGACGACCCGCGGCTCTCCGCGCTGGTGGGTGAACTCTCCGTCAAGAGCGAGGAGTTCAGGCGTCTGTGGGCCACCCACGACGTCAAGGAGAAGAGTTACGGCATCAAGCGGGTGCGGCATCCGCTGGTCGGTGAACTGACCCTGAACTTCGAGACGTTCGCGCTGACGGACGGCTCGGAGCACCATCTGGTGACGTATCACCCGGAGCCGGGTTCGCCGTCGGCCGAGGCGCTGCGGCTGCTGGCGAGCTGGGGTGCGGACGCCACCCGGGCCGGGGCCTCGGCACCGTCCGCGCCCTGAACCTCGGCACCGCCCGCACCCCCGGCCTCAGCCCTGGTAGGGCGGGGCGGCTCCCCAGGTCCACTTGGGCACCGGCTGCGGCGCCGGGGCCTGCGCGTCGGGGCCGGAGAAGTACACCGCGAGCCGGGTGCCCCACTCCACGTAGGCGAGGAAGGCGGAGCGGAACTCCGCGTCCGTGGGCAGGCCGGCGTCGTCCGCCGCGTCCTGGACGAGGTTGACCCAGCGGCGGCGCTGGGTCTCGGTGATGCCCAGGCCCCGGTGTTTGGCGACCATGTGGTCGTGGCCGCCCTGGGTGCCGGAGTAGGCGGGCGGGCCGCCGAAGACCTCGCCGAGCCAGAGGGCGACATGTTCCGCGTGGTCCGGGTCGAGTCCCTCGAACAGCGGGGCGAGCAGGTCGTCCTTGCGGACCCGGTCGTAGAAGGCCGCGGTCAGGCGGCTGAGGGCGTCGGCGCCGCCCGCCCAGGCGTACAGGGTCGGCACCGCGGAGCCGGTGCCGCGCACCTCGGTCGGCCGGTAGTGGCGCATCTCCTCGATGTCGCCGATGTACGGGCGGATCTCGGCGAGGAAGCCGGGGAAGAGGTCGGAGGTGCGGAAGCCCTCGATGTGGTCCTGGGCCGAGGTCCAGGTGATTCTCAGGATGTAGTGCGCCAAGTCCTCCTCGCAGCGGGTCAGTTCGTAGTCGACGCACTGCGGGGCCGCCGCGAGGGAGGCGGCGGCGAGGGCGTAGGCGGCGAGGAACTCCGCAGCCTGTTCCTCGGGGACGCGGTACCGGACGTATTCCACCGTGTGAGCCGTCATGGGCCCACACAAGCACGGCGAAACGGTGGAAGGCGGGCTTCCGGCAGGGCGCCGGGCGGTGTCAGCGCTGGGCGAAATCCGGCCGCTCTGACAGGGGCGTGCGGGGCGGCTGACGGGTCACGGACAGCCTTCTCATCCTTCTCTTATTTCCGCCTTACCCCTTCATCACAAGCCCTCCATAGCTTGCGGCGCATGTTCTTCACCTACCTGAGGCGCGAGTTGCGCCGCCGCAGAAAGGCGGCCCTCGTCGTCGCCTCCGGGCTCGCGCTGGGCATCGCCCTGGTCATCGTGGTCAACTCCGTGTCCTCGGGCATGGGAAAGGCCCAGGACAAGGTCCTGGAGTCGCTGTACGGGCTCGGCACCGACATGACCGTCACCAAGGCGGCGCCCGCCGAGGGGAGCCGGCCCGAGCGGCCGCGCTTCGAGTTCGACGCGCGGGACGAGGGCTCCGACGAGGAGCAGAGCAGTGACCAGGTCATGGTCCAGGGCTTCCAGACCCTGGCCGGCTCGACCGTGGACAAGGTCGGCGCGCAGAGCGGTGTGTCGGACGCGGTCGGCGGGCTGAGCCTTCAGGTCATCAAGGTCGACGGGCAGTTCCGCCGGGGCGAGTTCCAGCAGGACGGCGACGGCGGGCAGGGCGGTCGCGGCGGCGGGACGCAGATGCCCGAGGGCCGGGTCGAGGGCGGCGGCGCCGAGTTCGACGTCAACAGCTACTCGGTGTACGGCACCGATGTCACCGAGCCCGCGCTGGGCCCGCTGACCTCCTCGAAGATCACCAGTGGTCGTACGTTCAAGTCGTCGGAGACGAACGCGAAGGTGGTCGTCGCCGACGCCGCCTACGCCAAGGAGAAGGAGTTGAAGGTCGGCTCCGAGGTCACCATCAAGGGCACGAAGTTCGAGGTCATCGGTATCGCGACGCCGGAGAGCGGTGACGCCTCGGCCAATCTGTACATCCCGCTGAAGCAGGCGCAGACGCTGAGCGACTCCAAGGACAAGGTCACCACGATCTACGTCAAGGCGACGGACTCGCAGCGCATCGAGGCCGTGAAGTCTCAGATCCAGAAGAACATCTCCGGTACGACGGTGACGACTTCGGCGGATCTGGCGGACACCGTGTCGGGCTCGCTGTCGACGGCGTCGGACCTCGCGAGCAGTGTCGGCAAGTGGCTGTCGATGGCGGTGCTGGCGGCGGCGTTCCTGGTCGCGGGGCTGCTGACGTCCTCGGCGGTGTCGCGCCGGGTGCGGGAGTTCGGCACGCTGAAGGCGCTGGGCTGGAAGTCGGGCCGGGTGACCCGTCAGGTCGTCGGTGAGGCGGTCGTCAACGGGCTGGTGGGCGGTGTCCTCGGCATCGCGGTCGGCCTGGCCGGCGCGTACGCGGTGACGGCGATCAGCCCGACGCTGGAGGCGCAGCTCGGCTCGACCGGCGGCGGCTTCGGCGGCCCGGGGGGCGGCGGCATGGGCGGCGGCCCCGGTGGAGGCATGGGCGGCGGTCCGGGTGCCCAGCAGACGTCGAACGCGCTGGAGGTGGCCCTCACCGCCCCGGTGAGCGCCACCACGATCGCCCTGGCGGTGGGTCTGGCGGTGGCGGGCGGTCTGATCGCCGGCGCCTTCGGCGGCTGGCGCGCCTCCCGGCTGCGTCCGGCGGACGCGCTGCGCCGGGTCGAGTAGCGGCCGCTCCACCCCCACCGACCCCAATCCACCAGGAGCCACCTCATGTACGAACTCAGAAATGTCACCAAGGTCTACAGCCGCGGCAAGGAAACCGTGCGCGCCCTCGACGGGGTCGACCTCACCATCCCCGACGGGGACCGGCTGGTCATCCAGGGGCCGACCGGCGGCGGAAAGTCCACGCTTCTGCAGATGCTCGGCGGACTCGACCGGCCGACGTCGGGAGAGGTGGTTCTGGACGGCACGGATCTGGCCAAACTCTCCGAGGGCAGGCTGACCGGCGTGCGCAGCGAGAACATCGGATTCGTCTTCCAGAGTTTCAATCTGATCCCCACGCTGACCGCTCAGGAGAATGTCGAGACGGCGCTCGTCCCGCTCGGCGTGAAGGTGCGGGACCGGCGTGAACGGGCGGCACAGGCACTGAAGTCGGTCGGTCTCGGGGAGCGGCTCGCGCATCTGCCCTCGGAGATGTCCGGCGGTCAGCAGCAGCGCGTCGCGATCGCCCGGGCGCTGGTCAAGGAGCCGAAGGTGCTGCTGGCCGACGAACCCACCGGAAACCTCGACGAGTCGATGCGCGACGAGATCATGGAGGTGCTCGAACGGATGTGGAAGGAGCTGGGACTCACCTTCATCATGGTCACGCACGATTCGTCGATCGCGAGAAAGGCCCCCCGCGTCGCGACCATCCGCAAGGGCAGGATCTCCGTCAAGGAGAACGCGCAGAACACCTGATATGCCGCCAGTACGGCGCCATATCCGGCCGGTTCTGTCCGTAGCCGTTCTCTTGAGGTAACTGATCACCCCCCGGCATACTTGCGTATTCCGGGGGGTGCACGTACGTCTGTGCAGGACCACCCCCGGCCGGGTGAACGGGGAAATCCACCCGGTACTTCAGCAAGGGGGAAACTTGCGCAGACAAGTGAAAAAGGCATGCGCGGCCACGGTCGCCACGGCGGCCGCCGTCGCCCTCGCCGCCGGCATGACCAGCCCGGCGTCGGCGAAGCAGGAGCAGGAGCGGGCGGGTTCCGCCGCACAGCTCGGCGCCCACCACCGCATCACCCTGATCACGGGGGACCGGGTCGCCGTGGACGCCAAGGGCCGGGTCGTCGGCCTGGAGCGGGCGGAGGGGCGGAAGCACATACCCGTCCAGGTCCGGAAGATCGAGGGGCACACCCTCGTCATACCCGCCGACGCGGCCCGGCTGATCGCCGCCGGCAAGCTCGACCAGCGGCTCTTCGACGTCACCGAGCTGAGCAAGTCGGCGACCCGCAAGTCGCAGGCCAAGGGCCTGAAGGTGATCGTCGGCTACAAGGGCGCCGCGGCCGGTGCCAAGGCCGACGTCCGGGACGCCGGTGACCTGCGGCGCACCCTGAAGTCCCTGAACGCGGACGCCGTGCAGACGCCGTACGCGGAGACTCCCGAGCTGTGGGACGCCGTGACCAACGGCGACCGCACAGCCTCGGGCATCGCGCACATCTGGCTCGACGGCACCCGCAAGGCCACGCTCGACACGTCCGTGTCCCAGATCGGCGCCCCCAAGGCGTGGTCGGCGGGGTACGACGGCAAGGGCGTGAAGATCGCGGTCCTGGACACCGGTGTCGATGTGAACCACCCGGACCTCAAGGACCAGGTGATCGCCTCGAAGAACTTCACCCCGGCGGCGACCGCCGAGGACAAGGTCGGCCACGGCACGCATGTCGCGTCCATCGCGGCGGGCACCGGCGCGAAGTCCGGCGGCACGTTCAAGGGCGTGGCGCCCGGCGCCCAGGTCCTCAACGGCAAGGTCCTGGACGACACCGGTTCCGGTGACGACTCCGGGATCCTCGCCGGCATGGAGTGGGCGGCCGAGCAGGGCGCCCAGGTCGTCAACCTCAGCCTCGGCGGCACGGACACCCCCGAGGTGGACCCGCTGGAGGCGGCGGTCAACAAGCTGTCCGCGGAGAAGGGCATCCTGTTCGCCATCGCGGCGGGCAACTCGGGCCCGGAGACGGTCGGTTCGCCGGGCAGCGCGGACGCCGCGCTCACCGTCGGCGCCGTCGACGACAAGGACGAGCTGGCCGGCTTCTCCTCCACGGGCCCGCGGCTCGGGGACGGCGCCGTCAAGCCGGACGTGACCGCGCCGGGCGTGGACATCACGGCCGCGTCCGCCAAGGGCAGCCTGATCGAGCAGGAGGTCGGCGAGAAGCCGGCCGGCTACCTGACCATCTCGGGTACGTCGATGGCGACGCCGCATGTCGCCGGTGCCGCCGCGATCCTCAAGCAGCAGCACCCGGAGTGGACGTACGCCGAGCTGAAGGGCGCGCTGACGGCGTCCACGAAGGGCGGCAAGTACACGCCGTTCGAGCAGGGTTCGGGCCGGATCCAGGTGGACAAGGCGATCAAGCAGACCCTGATCGCCGACCCGGTGTCGCTGAGCTTCGGCGTGCAGCAGTGGCCGCACACCGACGACACCCCGGTCACCAAGGAGCTGACGTACCGCAACCTCGGTACGGCGGACGTCACCCTGAAGCTGTCCTCGACCACGATGGACCCCAAGGGCCGGCCGGCCCCGACGGGCTTCTTCAAGCTGAGCGCCACCTCGGTGACCGTCCCCGCGGGCGGCAAGGCGACCGTGAACGCGACGGTCAACACCAAGCTGGGCGGCACCCTGGACGGCGCCTACTCCGCGTACGTCACGGCAACGGGCGGCGGCCAGAGCGTCCGCACGGCGGCGGCGGTGCAGCGGGAGTCGGAGTCGTACGACGTCACCGTCAAGCACATCGGCAAGGACGGTCAGCCGTCCGACACCTACCTCACCGACCTGATCGGCTACGCAGGTCTGGGCAAGGACCGCGCTTACAGTGTTCCGCCGGTCGCCTCCGGCACCACAACGTTGCGTGTCCCCAAGGGCACCTATCTCCTGGACGCCTGGATCGTCAAGGACTTCGACACCTTCGAGGGCGGCGTCGACTGGCTGGTCCAGCCGAAGCTGAACGTCACCAAGAGCACCTCGGTGACGATCGACGCCCGGAAGACCGAAGCGGCCGACATCACCGTGCCGGACGCGCAGGCGAAGCCGCACTCCGCGATGATCAGCTACATGTACGACCCGGCCATGATGGGCATCGGCCTGGGCGCGGACAGCTTCGCCAACATCCGCGTGGCTCACCTGGGCGGCGAGGTCTCCGGTCTCCAGCAGACCTGGAGCGGCCAGTGGGCCAAGGGAGCCGACGCCGAGTACGACGTGGCCACCAGCGCGACGGTGAAGAAGTTCCAGGGCGACAAGGTCCGTCACTTCAAGGCGGGCGAACTCGCCACGGTGAAGAACAAGTTGGGTGCGGCCGCGGCCGGCAAGACCGGCGGGCTGAGGGCCATCGGCCTCTTCCCGAATGACATCAGCATCGGAAGTCTCATCGAGCAGAAGCTGCCCGACACCCGTACGGTCTACGTCTCGACCTCGGACCAGGTCCAGTGGACGTTCGACTTCGAGCAGTACAGCGGCCACGACGCCGACGGCTGGCCGATCGCGGACGCGTACTACACCCTGGGTGACCCGAAGACCTTCAAGGCGGGCAAGACCTACTCGCAGACGTTCAACACGGCCGTCTTCGGACCGCACCTGAACAGCGATTTCGGCCTGTACCGCGACGGCAACAACATCTACGGGTACCTGCCGCTGTTCGCCGACGGCGCCAAGCACGCCGGCTCATCGAACTTCACCTCGGTGAACACCACCCTGTATCGCAACGGCACCAAGATCGGCTCCAACGCCGACCCGCTGTTCGGCGAGGCCTTCAAGGTCCCGGCCGCCGAGGCCGAGTACAAGCTGACGACCTCGGTGAAGCGGAGCGTCAAGGTGGCGGCCGCCTCCACGCGGATCGACGCGAGCTGGACCTTCAAGTCCAAGAAGCCCGCGGGCGGCGACCTGGCCAAGCTGCCGGCCTCCAGCGTCCGTTTCGCGGCCACCACGGGCCTGGACAGCCGGGTCGTGGCGGGTCACACGAAGACCGTCCCGGTCGTCGTGGAGGGCGCGGCCAAGGGCGCCAACCTCAAGTCGCTCGCGGTGTACGTGTCGTACGACTACGGCCAGACCTGGAAGAAGGTCACCGTCACGGGCGGCAAGATCAAGGTCAAGAGCCCGGAGAAGGGCAAGGCGATCTCGTTCCACGCGAAGATCACCGACAAGAAGGGCAACAAGTCCACCGTCTCGATCTACAACGCGTACTACGGGAAGTAGTCCGCAGGCGGTGACAGACGGAGCGGCCCCCGGGACTCAGGTCCCGGGGGCCGCTTCTCGTTGGTGGAGGGAGGAGGCGGATCAGACCGCCGAGCCCGCCTTCCAGTCAGCCCAGCTCATGTTCCAGCCGTTGAGGCCGTTGTCCGGGGAGACCTGCTTGTCGCCGGTGTTCTCGACGACCACGACGTCGCCGACCATCGAGTTGGTGTAGAACCAGTAGCCTTCGGTGCCCTTGTCGTCGGCGCCCTTGGTGTCGTTCAGGCCGACGCAGCCGTGGCTGGTGTTGACGTTGCCGAAGACCGAGTCGGCGCCCCAGTAGTTGCCGTGGATGAAGGTGCCGGAGTTGGTCAGGCGGATGGCGTGGGGCACGTCCTTGATGTCGTACTCGCCCTTGCCGTCGTCGTCGGTGAAGCCCACTGTCGCGCCGTTCATGCGCGTTTCCTTGAACATCTCGGACATCACCATGGTGCCCTCGTACGTCTTGTTCTCCGGCGAACCCGCGGAGATCGGGATGGTCTTGACGATCTTCCCGTCCTGCGTGACCTTCATCTGCTTGGTGTTCGCGTCGACGTAGGAGACCTGGTTGCGGGCGATGGTGAAGGTGACCGTCTTCTGCTGGACGCCGTAGACGCCCTCGGCGCCCTCGACACCGTCGAGCGCGAGCTTCAGCGT
Source organism: Streptomyces sp. NPDC000983 (assembly GCF_040299205.1). Taxonomy (NCBI): domain Bacteria; kingdom Bacillati; phylum Actinomycetota; class Actinomycetes; order Kitasatosporales; family Streptomycetaceae; genus Streptomyces; species Streptomyces sp. NPDC000983. Next base: position 14,108 of record NZ_JBEPBM010000018.1, read on the forward strand.
GACGGTGGAGCCCTCCTGCCAGTACTCGTCCGGCCGGCAGTCCATGCGGGTGTCGTTGAACCAGTGGCAGGCCACTTCCTGGCCGCTGCTGGAGGTGACGGTGACGCCCTTCTGGACGTCCGCCTTGTTGGTGATCGCCTTGTCGAAGTTGAGCGACACCGGCATGCCCACGCCGACCTTGGAGCCGTCCTCGGGGGTGAAGTAGCCGAGGAAGCTGTTGTCGGGGGAGACCGTGCTGAACGAGGCGTTCTCGTGGGCGACGCGCCCGTCGGCGTCCTCGGCCTCGACCGCGATCTTGTAGGTGGTGGAGCGCTCCAGCTGGGCCTCGGGCTTCCAGCTCTTCTTGTCGGCGGATATCGCGCCCGCGACGGCGGTGCCCTCGGAGGTGGTCATCGTCACCTTGGTGAGCGTGCCCTTGCTCACGGTGACGGCCGCGGAGTTGTTGATGGAGGCGTTGTCGGTGCCGTCCTTGGGCGTGATCTTGATCTGCGCCTCGGAGGTCTTCTGGGCCGCCGCCTCGTCCACCTTGGCCTGCGAAGTGTCCTCACCGTCGCCCGCGGAGGCTTCACTGCCACCGGAGCACGCCGAGAGCAGCAGCACGCTGCCGAGCATGGCGGACGCGACCGTCAGGCCCCTGCGCCGCTTACCGACCGTCATCACACGCTTCTCCATCGTTGCCGAAATCCCCAAAACCCCGAGAGTCCCCGTTAAGAATCTTCAACGCTACGACCGGTTCGTCCCGTTCCACATCCCTGGAATGTGTGGGCCACACCACGTTCGCCGGGGCGGGTGGTGCTGGTGTTCGGCCTGTGCGCCCGTTGAGACGACGAAACCCCGGACGGCGGTTGCCGTCCGGGGTCACGATTTCCCCAAGCGGGCTCAGCCAACCGTCTCTTCTTCGTCGTCCTCGTCGCCATCATCCTCGTCGAGGTCCCAGTCCGGCGAATCCGGGTCGTAGTCGATCCGCTCGCTGGACCAGGACGCCTGCGCGAGTTCGACCCCGGGCACCCCACTGACCAGGTCGAACGGGTCGACGAGATAGGCGAGGGCCTCGGCGGTGTCTTCCGTCACAGCCTCCTCGGCGTGCACCCGCTCACCGTCGGGCATGTCGGTGTCGCCGGCGATCCGCTCCAGGGCGGCCTTGGTCACGGCCTCCGCTTCGTCCACTTCCAGAACGAGTTCAACTCGAATCCGGACAAACCGTGATGTCTCTTCAGTGCTCATGGTCGGAGCGTACGTCCCTGGCCGAGCTCGAGGCTCCCACGACTTTCCCGCGACCCGGCCCTTTCATTAACATCGCCCCACACGGCCAATTCGCCAGCGCCACAAGGGGATCGATATTCCGTGTCATCCGCTCGCCGTCCGTTGCTGACCGCCACCGCCGCGGGGGCGCTGCTGTGCGCCCTGTGGTTCGTCCCGTCCGCGAAAGCGTCCGCGGACGAGCCGTACAGACCCGCGTCCGCGTCGGGCCCGACGACGCAGATGACGCAGACGACCCCGTTGACCGGGGCGACCGAGGTGACCGAGGCGACCAAGATGGCGCAGATGACGCAGCAGGTGCCCGCCGGCACCACGAGCGTCTCCCACGTCGAACTCGCCGACACCGGCAGCTTCGACACCACGCCGTACGTGCTGGGCGGGACCGCCTCGCTCGCCCTGGGCGCCGGGTTCGTCGTGTACTCGATTCGCCGGGAACGCCACGGTTTCTGAACTGACTTGACGATTCTTTAAACAAACCTTCATAGTCCGGCCCATGAAGAGATCATCGAGGGCGCGCATGGGCGCCACGGTCGCCATGGGCGCGGTTGCGCTCGCCCTCATCACGGGCTGCTCCAGCGAGGAGTCCGGCGGCTCCGAGTCCACGGACAAGGGGAACGCCTCCCCCACCCAGGCCGCGAAGGCGCTGAGCGCCACGGAGCTGGAGAAGCTGCTGCTCGCGCAGGGCGACGTCAAGGGCTACAAGGTCGACGCCGGGGACGACACGCTCCCCAACTCCAAGTCCGAGGTGAAGACGGACAAGCCCGCGTGCGACCCGCTGGCTTGGGCCACGGCCGCCCTGGCCCCGGGCGACACCGAGGCGAGCGCCTCCAACACCCTCGCCGAGGACAAGGCGGCCTCCGCGACCGCCGCCCCGGAGAGCGTCGAGGACGCCTTCGACATCAACATGACGTTCGTGGGCCTGTCGTCGTACGACGGTGACGGCGCCGAGCAGGCCGTGAAGGCCGTCAAGGACGGCGTCGCCGCCTGCTCCGGCGGCTACGGCATGAAGGCGGCCGGCGAGAACTCCAAGGTCGTCGAGGTCGCCGAGGCGAAGGGCTCCGGCCAGGGCGACGAGTCGGTCGCGTTCTCCCAGGGCGTCGACATGGACGGCGAGGGCACGGCCACCTTCACCACCGAGGTGGTCCGCAAGGGCAACACCGTGGCCACGTTCTACACCGTGAACTTCGCCTCCCTCGGCACCGGCAAGGCCGCCACCACCCCGGCGGCGCTCGTCGAGGCTCAGGTCGGCAAGATCAAGTAGATCCCACGGAGCCCCGCCGTCACGTCCGGACGGCGGGGCTCCGTGCTGTCCGCTACCGGAGCGGCCCGGTGACGCTCTCGGCGGCCGCCACCAGGAGCCCGTCCCGTACGAAGGCGTCGGCGGCGGCGAGGTCGGGGGCGAGGAAGCGGTCCGGCCCGGGGCCCTGGACGCCGGCCTTGCGCACGGCGTCGATGACGGCCCGGGAGGCCGGGGCGGGGGCGAGCCCCTCGCGCAGTTCGATACCGCGGGTGGCGGCGTACAGCTCGATCGCGACGACCCGGGTGAGGTTGTCGATCGCGGTGCGCAGCTTGCGGGCGGCGGACCAGCCCATGGACACGTGGTCCTCCTGCATCGCGGAGGACGGGATCGAGTCCGCCGACGCCGGTACGGCGAGCCGCTTCAGCTCGCCGACCAGGGCGGCCTGCGTGTACTGGGCGATCATCAGCCCGGAGTCGACACCGGCGTCGTCGGCGAGGAACGGCGGCAGGCCGTGGCTGCGGTTCTTGTCGAGGAGCCGGTCGGTGCGCCGCTCGGCGATGGAGCCGAGGTCGGCGGCGGCGATGGCGAGGAAGTCCAGCACATAGGCGACCGGGGCGCCGTGGAAGTTCCCGTTGGACTCCACCCGGCCGTCCCGCAGCACCACGGGGTTGTCCACGGCCGAGGCCAGCTCCCGCTCGGCCACCAGCCGGGCGTGCGCCATGGTGTCCCGCCCGGCGCCCGCGACCTGCGGGGCGCAGCGCACGGAGTAGGCGTCCTGGACCCGCGGGGCGTCGTCCTGGTGGTGGCCGGTGAGCTGGGAGTCCTTCAGTACGGCGAGCATGTTGGCGGCGGAGGCGCCCTGGCCCGGGTGGGGGCGGATGGCGTGCAGCTCCGGCGCGAGCACCCTGTCGGTGCCGAGCAGCGCCTCCAGGGACAGCGCGGCGGTGATGTCCGCGGACTTGTACAGCGTCTCCAGGTCGGCCAGGGCCATGACCAGCATGCCGAGCATGCCGTCGGTGCCGTTCAGGAGGGCCAGGCCCTCCTTCTCGCGCAGCTCGACGGGGGTGATGCCGGCCTCCGCGAGCAGTTCGCCGGCGGGGCGCACGGTGCCGTCGGGGCCCTCCGCGTCGCCCTCGCCCATGAGTGCGAGGGCGCAGTGGGAGAGCGGGGCGAGGTCCCCGGAGCAGCCGAGGGAGCCGTACTCGTGGACGACCGGGGTGATGCCGGCGTTCAGGACGTCGGCCATGGTCCGCGCGACCTCGGGGCGGACGCCGGTGTGGCCCGAGCAGACGGTCTTCAGGCGCAGGAACATCAGCGCGCGCACGACCTCGCGCTCCACGCGCGGCCCCATGCCGGCCGCGTGCGAGCGGACGATGTTGCGCTGGAGCTGGGCGCGCAGTTCCTGGCTGATGTGCCGGGTCGCCAGGGCGCCGAAGCCGGTGGAGACGCCGTAGACCGGTTCAGGCTTGGCCGCGAGCGCGTCCACGATCTCGCGGGCGGCGGCCAGGGCGGCCACCGCGTCCTGGCCCAGCTCGACGCGGGCGCCGTCGCGCGCCACGGCGAGGACGTCGGACGCGGTGACCCCGGACGTCCCCACCACCACAGTGTGCATATCCATATTCAGGAGCGTACGCAGTGAATTCCGAGATGTCACCAGTGGGGGCCGGGTTCGCCCCTTACCGCCTCCGGCGGTCAGCGGCGCCCCCGGAACCGGCGGCGCTCGGCGGTGGACGGCTGCCCGGAGGGCTCGTCGGCGAGCTGGACGACCGGGTCGTCGGGGCCCTCCCGGCCCGCGACCACCGGCTTCGCGGCGTGTACGGCCTTGGCCCGGTACTGGGCGGCGTCGGCCAGCCGGAAGAGGCGGCGGGCGGAGCGGACCGGGCCGATGGGGTCGCCCGTGGAGGCGACCCCGCAGGCGACCCCGTCACCGAGCTCCAACTCGGACGCCCTGCGGCACAGTTCGTCGGCGGCGCCGACGACCTCGTCGGCCGACGGGCCGACCGCGAGGAGGCAGAACTCGTCGCCGCCGAGGCGGGCGGCGAGGGTGCCGGGGAGCATGGCGCCGCACAGTGAGAGCACCGAGCCGAAGCGCTCCAGCAGCCGGTCGCCGACGGCGTGCCCGAGGGTGTCGTTGACGCGCTTGAGGCCGTTCAGGTCGCAGACCACGAGGCTGACCACGACACCGTCCCGGCGGTGCCGGTCGACCGCCTCGTCCAGCCGCCCGTCGACGGCACGCCGGTTGGCGAGGCCGGTCAGCGCGTCCGTGAACGCCAGCCGCCGGGCCTCCTCCAGCCGTTCCGCCTGCGCGATCCCGGCGGCGACGACCGCGGCGAGGACGGTGGCGAAGTCGGCGTCGGCTCGCTCGAAGACGGGCACGCCGGCCGGGCGGGCGACGTAGAGCTCGCCCCAGGCCCGGCCGTTGAGCACGATGGGCGCGACGACGCAGCAGCCCCGGCCGCGCCGGCGCAGCGCGGCCACCCGCTGGTGGACGTACCCGGGGCGGCGGCCGGCCGCGGGCCCCTCGGCCGTCTCCACCCAGGCGTCGGGCTCACCGCCCCCGGCCCACCGCTCGTGCAGGAACTCCGTGATCTCCGGGAACTGGTGGACGGGATAGGCCTCGTCGTCGGGGAACTCCGCCTCACCGGCGGCCCGGTCCCCCACGTTCACCAGCACCCGCAGCCGCCCCAGTTCCCGCTCCCACACCGACAGTGCGGCGAAGCTCCCGCCGAGCGCCCGGCAGGCCCCACCCGCGGCGGCCCGCCAGGCTTCCCGTGAGCCATGAGCCGCCGCCATCCCCTGCGCCAACCCCACAACGGCCGCCAGCCGATCGTCCTCTCCCATCACCCCAGGCTAGGGAGGTTCACGACAAACAGGGACATTGATACGGCGAACAGGTGTAGCCCCCCAGGTCCGACCTCGCCCGTCCCCGGCCGCCCCGGCGTCACTCCCCCGGCCAGGCGGGCCTGCGCTTCTCGTTGAAGGCGGCCACACCCTCCGCCCGGTCCCCGGAGAAGGCCACCGACCGCCAGGCCGCGTCCTCCACCTCCAGGCCGGCGCGCAGGTCAAGACCGTGCCCGAGCCGCAGCGCCCGCTTCGCCGCACGCAGCCCCACCGGCGAGTTCGCGGCGATCCGCCCGGCCAGCGCGAGCGCCTCCGTACGGTCCTGCCCGGCCTCGACCAACTGGTCCACCAGGCCCAACTCCCGCGCCTCCGCGGCCTCCAGCCGCCGCGCCGTGAAGATCAGCTCCGCCGCCCGGGCCGCCCCGACCCGGCGCGGCAGCAACTGCGTACCGCCGCCGCCCGGGATCACGCCCACCGACACCTCCGGCAGGCCCACCACGGCCGTGGCGTCGGCCACGATCAGGTCGCAGGAGAGCGCCAGCTCGAACCCGCCGCCCAGCGCGAACCCGTGCACCGCGGCGATCGTCGGCACCGGAAGCTCCAGCACCCCGGTGTACGCCCCGCGCGCCACCGGCCGCTGGCGCACCAGGTCGGCGTCGGTGAAGGAGTTCCGCTCCTTGAGGTCGGCGCCGACGCAGAACGCCCGCTCGTGCGTCGAGGTCAGCACCACGACCCGTACCTCCCGGTCCGCGCCCAGGGCCGCGCAGGCCGCGCCGACGGAACGGGCCATCTCCGTCGAGACGGCGTTCATGGCCTTGGGCCGGTCCAGGGCGAGTTCCGCGACATGCCCGCCGTCCCCGTGCCGCCGCACCAGCACGAACTCCCCGAACCGCTCCTCGCTCATGACACCCTCCGGTTAACGCGGGTTAACAACAGACGCCCTGATCATCGCAGCCCGGCCGCCCCGACGGAAGGCACCCCGTTCGGGTGACATGCCCGCAAACCGCGCTCCGGCGCCCACCGGAGCACATAGCGTGCGTCCGCCACGGCGCACCGGGAGGATCGTGATGGCGGTGACACAGGCACCGGAGTCGGTGTCCACGGACGGCACCTCGGACTCACCCGCGCCCCGGCTCTTCGGCCCGCGCGGCCGGCACCGCAGGCCCCGCCCCCGCAAGGTCCTGCTCGCGGCGGGCGGCCTGGCCCTGGTGGCCGGCGCCCTGACCCTCGTACGGCTGTCCCCCGGACCGGGGCCGGACACCCTCGGCGCGCCGGGGGCGGAACCCTGGGCGGACCGGGAGGGGACCGCGGGTCCCCGTACGGACCGGGCCACCAACGCCGCCGCGACCGTGGACACCGTCCCCCGGGCCGACCCCTCGGCGACCTCCGCCCAGGGCGGCCGCACCGCCTCGCCCACGGCGACCGCGAGCCCCGTGCCGACGGCACCCGCCACGGCCGTACGGCCCCAGGACCCGGTGGCGCCCGCCCCGCGACGCCCGGACACCGCGCCCGGGCCGACCGAGTCGCCCGAGCCGCCCGCCGCCACGACAGCCCCCGCACCTCCGCCCGCGGCCGCGCCGGCCCCGGCGCCCGGTACGAGCAGCAGGCCCCCGCAGACCCCGAGCCCGAAGCCGACGCCCAGCCCCTCCGGCCTGCCCGGCGTGTGCATCCCGGTGATCGGCCTGTGCGTGGACACGCTGGACGCGCGGCGTCCGTGAGCGGGCCTGCCTAGGTCGTGTCTGACAATTCCCGTCTGCCCTGCGGGCGACGACGGGAATTGTCAGACACGACCTAGAGCGGAGGCGCGTCCCGGCGGGAGAGGAGCCAGGGTTCGACGACGCCGAGGCCGCGGACGGGCCGCTGCCACATCGGCTGGAGCGCGAAGCGGTACACCGGCGGCTCCTCGCCCTCCTTCTCGGCGGCCGCGGCGGCCTCCGCCGCCTCCGCCTCGGAGGCGGGTGCCTCACCGGTCCTGATCAGCTCCTCGGCGAAGGCGCTGTCGACCAGGACGGCGTCCCGGGGCGCTATCGACGTCAGCCGGGAGGCCAGGTTCACGGTGGTGCCGAAGACATCGCCCATCCGGGTGGTGACCGTGCCGAAGGCGATGCCGACCCGCAGTTCGGGCATGGTCTCGTCGTTCGCCATGGTCTCGATCAGCCGGATCGCGATCTCGGCGGCGACGCCCGCGTCGTCGGCGGCGTAGAGCACCTCGTCGCCGAGCGTCTTGATGAGCCGTCCGCCGCGGGCGGCCACCAGGTCGGCGGCGGTGGTCTCGAAGGCCTCGACGAGCTCGCCGAGCTCCTCCTCCTCCATCCGCCGGGTCAGCCGGGTGAAGCCGACCAGGTCGGCGAAGCCGACGGCCAGGCGCCGGTCGACCATCTCCTCGTCGTCGGCGGCCTGCACGACCCGGCCGGTCGCGGCGGCGAGCTGCCGCCGCCACACGTAGACGAGGAACTCCTCCAGCTCGGGCAGGAGCAGTTCGACCAGCGGATAGGTGACCTCGGTGCGGGTCATGCCCGGCTCGGGGGGCTCGGTCAGGCCCTCCAGGAAGGAGTCGATCTGCCATTCGGCCAGCCGGGCGGTGGTCTGCCCGGTGGACCTGGCCACCTGCACGGCCATGGCCTCGCTCAGCAGCCCCGCCTCGACCAGACCCGCCAGACGCCTCAACGCCAGCACGTCGGCCTCGGTCAGCGCCTTGGCCTGCCCGATGTCGGCGAAGCCCATGGCCCGCCAGAAGCGGGACGCCAGCTCCATGGAGACACCGGCGCTGCGGGCGGCCTGAAAAGGGGTGTAGCGCCGCTCCGCGCCGAGGATGAGCTGTTCGAGACGCAGGGCGAGGGGGTCCTCGCCGGGGTCGGCGGCGTAAGGGTCCATGCCGGAGCCCGTGTCGTCGACGGTCACGCCTGCTGCCCTTCCGATCTGCCGCGGTCAGGTATCGACCGGCCCCAACTCTACGGCAGGTGTGCGCCAGCTCACTCCGTCGAGCGGTGCCGAGGGTTTCCCGATCGCGTCCGGTCCTGTACGTGCGGTCGTTCCGCCGGGAGCCTGGGTACCCGGGCACCGGCCGGGCAGACCTGCCCGATCCGGCCACCGCGGCTCAGGCCGGGCGCAGGTGCACGATGTCGCCCGCGCCGACCGGCGCCTGTACGCCGTCCTCGGTGGCGATCACCAGCCGGCCGTCCCCGTCCACCGCCACGGCCTCGCCGACCAGCGTGCGGTCACCGGGCAGCTCCGCCCGCACCTGCCGCCCCAGCGTGGCGCAGCCCGCCGCGTAGGTCTCCAGCAGCCCGCTCGCCGAGGGGTCGCCGCCGGCCGAGCGCCAGCGCCCGTACCAGTCCTCCAGCGACCGCAGCACCGCCCGCAGCAGGGGGTCGCGGTCCGTGTTCGCGGCGCCCGCCAGGGCCAGCGAGCCCGCCTGGGGCACCGGCAGCTCGTCCGCGGCGAGGGTGACGTTGATGCCGACCCCGACCACCACGCCGTCCTCCCCGGCCCGCTCGGCGAGGATGCCGCCGGCCTTGCGTTCCGCGCCGTCGACGGTCACCAGCACGTCGTTGGGCCACTTGAGTGCCGTGTCGACGCCGGCGGCCCGGGACAGCCCCGTCGCGACCGCCACCCCGGTGAGCAGCGGCAGCCAGCCCCAGCGGGCCACCGGGACCTCGGCGGGGGTCAGCAGCACCGAGAAGAACAGGCCGGAGCGGGCCGGTGCCGTCCACTGCCGGTCCAGGCGGCCCCGCCCGGCGTCCTGCTCCTCCGCGACCAGCACCGCGCCCTCGGCGGCCTTGCCCGCGGCGGCCAGGGCCACCAGGTCGCTGTTGGTGGACCCGGTGCGCCGCACCACCTCCACCCCGCTCCACAGTCCACCGTCGCGGACCAGCGCGCGGCGCAGCGCCGCGGCGTTGAGCGGAGGGCGGTCCAGGTCGGACCAGCGGCTGTCGTCTGAGGCATCCTGAGGCGTCATGCAAGCCACCCTAGGTGTGGTAAACGCCGCACTGCCGATCGGTAGGCGCGCCACTACTCTACGGATGAGTAACCGTCCCCCCTTTTGAGCAGGCAGGGAGCCGCGATCCCGATGTCCGAGCCGGAAGAGCAGATCGACATCCACACCACCGCGGGCAAGCTCGCGGATCTTCGGCGTCGTGTCGAGGAAGCGACACACGCCGGCTCGGCCCGTGCGGTGGAGAAGCAGCACGCGAAGGGCAAGCTGACGGCCCGTGAGCGGATCGAACTCCTCCTGGACGAGGGGTCGTTCGTGGAGCTGGACGAGTTCGCCCGGCACCGTTCGACCAACTTCGGCCTGGAGCACAACCGCCCCTACGGGGACGGTGTGGTCGTCGGCTACGGCACCGTCGACGGGCGTCCGGTGGCGGTGTTCTCGCAGGACTTCACCGTGTTCGGCGGCGCGCTGGGCGAGGTGTACGGGCAGAAGATCGTCAAGGTGATGGACTTCGCGCTGAAGACGGGCTGCCCGGTCATCGGCATCAACGACTCCGGCGGCGCCCGTATCCAGGAGGGGGTGGCCTCGCTGGGCGCGTACGGGGAGATCTTCCGCCGCAACACCCACGCCTCGGGGGTGATCCCGCAGATCAGCCTGGTGGTGGGGCCGTGCGCGGGCGGCGCGGTGTACTCACCGGCCATCACCGACTTCACCGTGATGGTCGACTCGACGTCGCACATGTTCATCACCGGCCCGGACGTCATCAAGACGGTCACCGGCGAGGACGTCGGCTTCGAGGAACTCGGCGGCGCGCGCACCCACAACGCGGTCTCCGGGGTGGCGCACCACATGGCCGGCGACGAGAAGGACGCGGTCGAGTACGTCAAGCAGCTCCTGTCGTATCTGCCCTCGAACAACCTCTCCGAGGCGCCGGCGTTCCCCGAGGAGGCGGACCTCGACCTGTCGGACGAGGACCGCGAGCTGGACGTGATCGTCCCGGACAGCGCGAACCAGCCCTACGACATGCACACGGTCATCGAGCACGTCCTGGACGACGCGGAGTTCTTCGAGACGCAGCCGCTGTTCGCGCCGAACATCCTGACCGGGTTCGGGCGGGTCGAGGGACGGCCGGTGGGCATCGTGGCCAACCAGCCGATGCAGTTCGCGGGCTGCCTGGACATCGACGCGAGCGAGAAGGCCGCGCGGTTCGTGCGGACCTGCGACGCGTTCAACGTGCCGGTGCTGACCTTCGTGGACGTGCCCGGCTTCCTGCCCGGCGTGGGCCAGGAGCACACCGGCATCATCCGCCGCGGCGCCAAGCTGATCTACGCCTACGCCGAGGCGACGGTCCCGCTGATCACGGTGATCACCCGCAAGGCGTTCGGCGGCGCCTACGACGTGATGGGCTCCAAGCACCTGGGCGCGGACCTGAACCTGGCCTGGCCGACCGCGCAGATCGCGGTGATGGGCGCGCAGGGCGCGGTCAACATCCTGCACCGGCGCACCATCGCCGAGGCGGAGAGCGCCGGCGAGGGCGAGACCACCCGCGCCCGCCTGATCCAGGAGTACGAGGACACCCTCCTCAACCCCTACATCGCGGCCGAACGCGGCTACGTCGACTCCGTCATCATGCCCTCCGAGACCCGCCGCCACATCGTCCGCGGACTGCGCCAACTGCGCACCAAGCGGGCCTCCCTGCCCCCGAAGAAGCACGGCAACATCCCCCTCTAGCCCAGGAGCCGTCATGACGATCAAGGTGCTGCGGGGCAACCCGACACCGGAGGAGCTGGCCGCCGCCCTGGCGGTGGTCCGCGCCCGCGCCGCGGCGGCCGCGGCCGTGCCGTCCGGCGCGGAGCGCCCGAGGGACGCCTGGTCCGATCCGTCCCGGATCGCCGCCCACCGCCTGCCCCAGCCCGGGCCGACGACCTGGGCCCGCAGCCACTGGCCCGGCTGACCCCGCGGCCCAGGTGGAATGCCGGGCGCCACTTTGAGTACGCGTACTCAGGCGCCCGGCGCAGGCCGGCCGCACCCTGGAGGCATGCTGTGGTCCGACCCCGAAGACGAGCCGCCCCAAGAGCTGCGCGACATGCAGAACATGCTGCGCAGACTGGGCGTGTTCGTCGCGCTGGCCATGGTGCTCGCGATGCTGGTCACCGGTCTACGCTGACCCCATGACAGATCAGCCCCGCCGCCGGCTCGTCCTCGCCTCCCAGTCCCCCGCCCGGCTCGGTCTGCTGCGCCAGGCCGGTCTGGACCCCGAGGTGATCGTGAGCGGCGTCGACGAGGACGCCGTCACCGCACCCACCCCCGCCGAGCTGGCGCTCGCCCTCGCCGAGGCCAAGGCGTCCGTGGTGGCGGCCCGGCCCGAGGTCATGGGCGCCCTGGTGATCGGCTGCGACTCGGTCCTCGACCTGGACGGCGCGGCGCTCGGCAAGCCCGCGGACGCCGAGGAGGCCACCGCGCGCTGGAAGGCCATGCGGGGCCGCGCCGGGACGCTCCAGACGGGCCACTGCGTCTGGGACACCGTCAGCGGGCGGTACGCCTCCGCGACCGCCTCCACCGTCGTCCGGTTCGGCGAGCCCAGCGACGAGGAGATCGCCGCGTACGTCGCCTCGGGCGAACCCCTCCACGTCGCGGGGGCGTTCACGCTCGACGGCCGCTCGGCCCCGTTCATCGACGGCATCGACGGCGACCACGGCAATGTCATCGGCATCAGCCTGCCGCTGCTGCGGCGGCTGCTGGGCCGGCTGGGCACCCCGATCACCGACCTGTGGACGTGACCGCGCCCGCCGCCGGGTGACGTTCCCTCAGCGGCGGCGCGGCAGGGGGCGCGTCACGCCGGTGCCGCCCCGTTCGTCGGCTCGGGGCCGCTCTCCGGGCGGGCGTCGGCCGGTGCGGCCGGCTCCGGCCGGACCTCGTACGTCATGAGCAGCAGCACGATCAGTGCCAGCACCACCATCATGAACAGGAACGCGGTCCATCCCACGAGGCCCCAGGAGAAGGCGCCGAGCAGGCCGTGCACGACCGCCGCGCTGATCAGCAGCGCCCGGCCCAGCGCCGACGCCGGCCGGTCCCGCAGGGCGACCAGCAGGGCCACCAGGCCGCACAGCGCGAAGTAGAGCCCGAAGGCGATGCCGCCGATCTTCGAGGACAGCGACATCACGTCCGGGTCGAGGCCCGCGAGGGACATGTCCTGACGGTCGACCACGACGCCCATGAACCACTGGACCGCCGCGATGCCGAACCCCTCGGCGAACAGCACGACCGCCACCACCCATGCCACCGGTCTGCGCACCACCGGCCCCCACCCACTTCCGCGGCTCCAGCGCCGTCCTAGCAGGACTGCGGTTACTCCAAGTACGTTCGAGACATCGCGAACGCTACTAACGGGTAAACCTCGGGACAAGGGTTCTGGGAGGGGCAAAGAATCATTGGGCCATTCGTAGGGACTCCACAAAGAATCGGAGTGCGGCGCGGCACGCTCTCACAGAGACCTTGACCACATCAGAGGGCTAGGGTTTCCCCGAGGAGTCCTGGTTACCGCGGTGCGACAAGGGATTTCGCGGGTCGAGCGAGCCTCGAATCACGCTCCGTGTGGGCAAGCTCACCATTGGGGACGGGTCGAAGTGCCGTGTCGGCTGTCCCTAAACTCGGCTTGTTTCAAGGAGGGAGCCTCAATCGTGCGCAAGGTGCTCATCGCCAACCGTGGCGAAATCGCTGTCCGCGTGGCCCGGGCGTGCCGGGATGCCGGTATCGCGAGCGTGGCCGTCTATGCCGACCCGGACCGGGACGCTCTGCATGTCCGCGCCGCGGATGAGGCGTTCGCCCTGGGCGGTGACACCCCGGCGACCAGCTATCTGGACATCGGCAAGGTGTTGAACGCGGCCCGTGAGTCGGGGGCGGACGCGATCCACCCCGGTTACGGGTTCCTGTCGGAGAACGCCGACTTCGCGCAGGCGGTCCTGGACGCGGACCTGATCTGGATCGGCCCGCCCCCGCAGGCGATCCGGGACCTCGGTGACAAGGTCGCCGCCCGGCACATCGCCCAGCGCGCCGGCGCCCCGCTCGTGGCGGGCACCCCCGACCCGGTCGCGGGTGCGGAGGAGGTCGTGGCGTTCGCCAAGGAGCACGGCCTGCCCATCGCGATCAAGGCCGCGTTCGGCGGCGGCGGGCGTGGCCTGAAGGTGGCCCGCACGCTGGAGGAAGTGCCGGAGCTGTACGAGTCGGCGGTGCGTGAGGCGGTCGCCGCGTTCGGCCGCGGCGAGTGCTTCGTCGAGCGCTACCTCGACAAGCCCCGCCATGTGGAGACCCAGTGCCTGGCCGACTCCCACGGCAACGTGGTCGTGGTCTCCACCCGTGACTGCTCCCTGCAGCGCCGCCACCAAAAACTCGTCGAGGAAGCCCCGGCGCCGTTCCTGTCGCAGGCGCAGGTCGAGGAGCTGTACGCGTCGTCGAAGGCCATCCTCAAGGAGGCCGGCTACGTCGGCGCCGGCACGGTGGAGTTCCTCGTCGGCATGGACGGCACGATCTCCTTCCTGGAGGTCAACACCCGCCTGCAGGTCGAGCACCCGGTCACCGAGGAGGTCGCCGGCATCGACCTGGTACGGGAGATGTTCCGCATCGCCGACGGCGAGGAACTCGGCTACGGCGACCCCGCCCTGCGCGGTCACTCCTTCGAGTTCCGCATCAACGGCGAGGACCCGGGCCGGGGCTTTCTGCCCGCCCCCGGCACCGTCACCCTCTTCGAGGCGCCCACCGGCCCCGGCGTCCGCCTGGACGCGGGCGTGGAGTCCGGCAGCGTCATCGGCCCGGCCTGGGACTCCCTGCTCGCCAAGCTGATCGTCACCGGCCGCACCCGCAGGGAAGCCCTCGAGCGGGCGGCGCGGGCGCTGGCGGAGTTCCGGGTCGAGGGCATGGCCACCGCCATCCCCTTCCACCGCGCGGTCGTCACCGACCCCGCCTTCGCCCCCGAACTGACGGGCTCCGCCGACCCGTTCACCGTCCACACCCGGTGGATCGAGACCGAGTTCGTCAACGAGACCAAGCCCTTCGCCGCCCCCGCCGACACCGAGGGCGACGAGGAATCGGGCCGGGAGACGGTCGTCGTCGAGGTCGGCGGCAAGCGCCTGGAGGTCTCCCTGCCGTCCTCGCTGGGCATGTCCCTGGCCCGCACCGGCCTCGCGGCCGGCGCCCGCCCCAAGCGCCGCGCGGCGAAGAAGTCCGGCCCCGTCGCCTCCGGCGACACCCTCGCCTCCCCGATGCAGGGCACCATCGTCAAGGTCGCCGTCGAGGAGGGCCAGGAGGTCAAGGAAGGCGACCTGATCGTCGTCCTGGAAGCCATGAAGATGGAACAGCCCCTCAACGCCCACAAGTCCGGCACCATCAAGGGCCTGTCCGCCGCGGTCGGCGGCTCCCTCACCTCCGGCGCCCCGATCTGCGAGATCAAGGACTGAGCGACACCGGCATCGGGGCGCCCGGCGGACCAAGCGGTACGGTCCGCCGGGCGCCCCGATGCCGTGGTCCGCGATGGCATCCTGAGTACAGACCCTGGCGCGGACGAGAGCAGGTGGGAGCCATGGCGGACGGCGACGCGGTGGCATCGCGGGTCGCGCCGCGCGCGATGCGTGCGGATGCCCGGCGCAACTACGACCGCCTGCTGTCCGAGGCCCGCTCCGCGTTCGCCGCGCACGGTACGGACGCCTCGCTGGAGGACGTGGCCCGCCGGGCCGGCGTCGGTATCGGCACGCTCTACCGTCACTTCCCCAACCGTCACGCCCTGCTGAGCGCGGTCTTCGAGGACGCGGTGAGCGATCTGCTCGCCCGGGCCCGTGAACTGGGCGGGGCGGCGGAGCCGTGCACGGCCCTGGTGACCTGGCTGCGCGAGATGGTCGAGCACGCGGTGGAGTACCGGGGCCTGTCCCGGGCCCTGATGTCGGTGACGAACAACAACGGTTCGGCCCTGTCCCGATGCAGCGACCCGATCCGCGAAGCAGGCACGACCCTACTGACCCGAGCCCAGCAACAGGGCACGATCCGCAACGACGTGGCCATCACCGACCTGCTCCAACTGACCCACGCCATCGCTCTGGCAGCAGAGGAATCCCCAGGAGACCCCCACCTGACCGACCGACTCCTCAACCTAACCCTCAAGGGCCTGAAACCAGCCCACCCCTAGCCCGAGCCAACCAACCCCGCCCGGGCAAACCCACCCAGCCGACCAACCCCGCCCGGGCAAACCCACCTAGGGGCGCGGGGAACTGCGCGACAAGCCACGACGGCGCCGCACAAACCCCCAACACGCACCCCCACTCACCCAGGGGCGCGGGGAACTGCGCGACCAGCCACAACAGGCGCCGCACCCAACACACAACCCCCCTGCCACATCACAGCGAAGCGCTCAGCGACGCCGCAAATCAGCCACCCGAGCCCGCTCGGCCCCCGGGACAGGCTCCCGCTCCCTCTCCCCCAGCACCGTGGACCGAATCCCCGGCGCCGCCCGCCGAGGGCCCGGCACCGCCCGAGCCCTCCGCGCCGCCGGAACCTCATCTCCCCCCTGCCCCCCACTCGCCCCGGCCACGGCGATCTGCACCCCCTGATCGGCAAGGGCCTGCAGCTCGGTCTGGGCGCGGTCGTCATGCCCCGGCGGCTCGTCGGTTACCAGCCGCGTGATCACATCCGTGGGCACGGTCTGGAACATCGTGTCCGTACCGAGCTTGGTGTGATCGGCGAGCACGACGACCTCCGCCGCCGCCTGCACCAGCGCCCGGTCGACGGACGCCGAGAGCATGTTGGACGTGGAGAGACCGCGCTCGGCGGTGAGCCCGCTCCCGGACAGGAAGGCCCGGGAGACCCGCAGCCCCTGCAGGGACTGCTCCGCGCCGGAGCCGACGAGGGCGTAGTTGGAACCGCGGAGGGTACCGCCGGTCATCACGACCTCCACGCGGTTGGCGTGGGCCAGCGCCTGGGCCACCAGCAGGGAGTTGGTGACGACGGTCAGACCGGGCACCCGGGCCAGCCGGCGGGCCAGCTCCTGGGTGGTCGTACCGGCCCCGACCACGATGGCCTCGCCCTCTTCGACGAAGTTCGCGGCGAGGTCGGCGATGGCCGTCTTCTCGGCGGTCGCGAGATGTGACTTCTGCGGAAAGCCGGACTCCCGCGTGAACCCGCCCGGCAATACCGCACCGCCATGCCGGCGGTCGAGGAGTCCTTCTGCCTCCAGAGCGCGCACGTCCCGCCGTACGGTCACTTCGGAGGTCTGGACGACGCGGGCGAGTTCACGGAGCGACACGGCCCCGTTCGCTCGCACCATTTCGAGGATCAATTGGCGACGTTCTGCAGCGAACACGAAACTGACAGTAACCCCAACGACCGTCTGGTTTCAGCAGTTTGCGCCGAATTACAGAAGTTGTTCGCACGGTGATACGGGAAGTGGTATAGGGCTTAACCCGGGCGCCTATGCCGTACGCATGCTCGACAACTCCCCGTGACCAGCGGGGAGTCGGTTCGAGCCGTCAGCCCTCGCCGCCGGCCTTGCGGGTGTGCAGCTGCCGTGCGACCTCGGCGATCGACCCCGAAAGAGACGGGTACACGGTGAACGCGTTCGCGATCTGTTCGACCGTCAGATTGTTGTCGACGGCGATCGAGATCGGATGGATGAGTTCCGAGGCGCGGGGCGCCACGACCACACCGCCGACCACGATGCCGGTGCCGGGGCGGCAGAAGATCTTGACGAAGCCGTCCCGGATGCCCTGCATCTTGGCGCGCGGGTTGCGCAGCAGGGGCAGCTTGACCACGCGCGCGTCGATCTTGCCGGCGTCCACGTCCGCCTGGCTGTAGCCGACGGTGGCGATCTCGGGGTCGGTGAAGACGTTCGAGGAGACCGTCTTGAGGTTCAGCGGGGCGACCGCGTCACCGAGGAAGTGGTACATCGCGATCCGGCCCTGCATCGCGGCGACGGAGGCGAGTGCGAAGACGCCGGTGACGTCGCCGGCCGCGTACACGCCGGGGGCGGTGGTGCGGGAGACCTTGTCGGTCCAGATGTGGCCGGAGTCGCGGAGCCTGACGCCGGCCTCCTCCAGGCCCAGTCCGGCGCTGTTCGGGATGGCGCCGACGGCCATCAGACAGTGCGAGCCGGTGATGACGCGGCCGTCGGCGAGGGTGACCTCGACGCGGTCGCCGACGCGCTTGGCGGCGGCGGCGCGGGAACGGGCCATGACGTTCATGCCGCGGCGGCGGAAGACGTCCTCCAGGACGGCGGCGGCGTCCGGGTCCTCGCCCGGCAGCACCCGGTCGCGGGAGGAGACGAGGGTCACCTTGGAGCCGAGTGCCTGGTAGGCGCCGGCGAACTCGGCGCCGGTCACACCGGAACCGACCACGATGAGTTCCTCGGGCAGTTCGTCGAGGTCGTAGACCTGCGTCCAGTTGAGGATGCGCTCGCCGTCGGGCTGGGCGTCCGGCACCTCGCGCGGGTGGCCGCCGGTGGCGATGAGGACGGCGTCGGCGACGAGGGTCTCCTCGGTGCCGTCGGCCGCGGCGACGACCACCTTGCGGGAGCCGTCGAGGGCCTGCATGCCGTCGAGCCGGGCCCGGCCGCGCATGACGCGGGCGCCCGCACGGGTGACGGCGGCGGTGATGTCGTGCGACTGGGCGAGCGCGAGCCGCTTCACCCGGCGGTTGACCTTGCCGAGGTCCACGCCGACGACCCGGGCGGGCGTGTCGACGTGCGGGGTGTCGTCGGCGACGATGATGCCCAGCTCCTCGTAGGAGGAGTCGAAGGTGGTCATCACCTCGGCCGTGGCGATCAGGGTCTTCGACGGCACGCAGTCGGTGAGCACCGACGCCCCGCCCAGACCGTCGCAGTCGACGACGGTCACCTCCGCGCCGAGCTGAGCGGCGACCAGCGCCGCTTCGTATCCGCCGGGTCCGCCACCGATGATCACGATCCGAGTCACGTACTCCATTGTCCCGCACGCGCCCCGGTGCTCCTGCCCAGGGGCCCTCCCGAGACCCCACTGTTACGGGAGGGACGGCCGTTGCGCCTGCCGTACCCTCTCCCCATGTCGCTCTACGCCGCCTACGCCGGCAACCTCGACGCCCGGCTGATGACGCGCCGCGCCCCGCATTCGCCGTTGCGCGCCACCGGCTGGCTGAACGGGTGGCGGCTGACCTTCGGCGGTGAGCAGATGGGCTGGGAGGGCGCCCTGGCGACGCTCGCCGAGGACGCCGATTCGCAGGTCTTCGTCGCGCTGTACGACATCGCCCCCATGGACGAGGAGTCGCTGGACCGCTGGGAGGGCGTGGGCCTCGGGGTGTACCGCCGGACCCGGGTGAGGGTGCTCACCCTGGACGGCGAGGCGTCGGCCTGGACGTACGTCCTCAACGGCTACGAGGGCGGCCTGCCCTCGGCCCGCTACCTGGGTGAGGTCGCCGACGCGGCGGAGTCCGCGGGCGCGCCCCACGACTATGTGATGGAGCTGCGCAAACGGCCCTGCTGAGGCCCGCAGCGGGCGGGTCGGCGTGTCCTCTTCGTCGGAAACAACAAGACAACGATCGCCATCCCGTGGGCTCTGTCATCTACGCGCGTAGGCATTGACCGGCTACCCTCGTCGCGTGAACGCATCTCTTCTTCCGGACGACATCCAGGGCGACCCCTACGCCGCCGCCGACGCCGCCGCCGTTCGCCTGCGCGAACTGACGGGCGCCGAGACCCACGACGTCGCCCTCGTGATGGGCTCCGGCTGGGCTCCGGCCGTGGACGCGCTCGGCGCCCCCGACGCGGAGTTCCAGGTCACCGAGCTGCCCGGGTTCCCGCCGCCCGCGGTCGCCGGCCACGGCGGCAAGGTCCGCTCGTACCGGATCGGCGACAAGCGTGCGCTGGTCTTCCTCGGCCGTACGCACTACTACGAGGGCCGGGGCGTGGCCGCGGTCGCGCACGGGGTGCGGACCGCGGTCGCCGCGGGCTGCAAGACGGTCGTGCTGACCAACGGCTGCGGCGGTCTGCGGGAGGGCATGCGGCCGGGTCAGCCGGTGCTGATCAGCGACCACATCAACCTGACCGCGACGTCGCCGATCGTGGGCGCGAACTTCGTGGACCTGACGGACCTGTACTCGCCGCGGCTGCGGGCGCTGTGCAAGGAGATCGACGGGACGCTGGAGGAGGGTGTCTACGCCCAGTTCCCCGGCCCGCACTACGAGACCCCGGCGGAGATCCGGATGGCTCGGGTCATCGGGGCGGACCTGGTGGGGATGTCGACGGTGCTGGAGGCCATCGCGGCGCGGGAGGCGGGGGCCGAGGTGCTGGGGATCTCGCTGGTGACGAATCTCGCCGCGGGGATGACGGGGGAGCCCCTCAACCACGAGGAGGTCCTCCAGGCCGGCCGTGACAGTGCCACCCGGATGGGTGAGCTGCTGACGCGGGTGCTGGACCGGCTGTAACGGCTCTCAGTCGCCCCCGCCGCCCCTTCCCGTCCCGACCCCAGGGGGCTCCGCCCCCTGACCCCCGCTCCTCAAACGCCGGAGGGGCTGAATTCAGCCGCAACCGGCACTTTCAGCCCGTCCGGCGATTGAGGACGAGGCCCCTTCAGGGCCGAACGGGGGTCCGGGGGCGGAGCCCCCGGGGTCGGGACGGGAAGGGGCGGCGGGGGCGGAAGACATCACTCGAACACACCGAGAGGTTGACCCGTCGTGCACGACGATCTCATCGCCCGGGCCGAGGCGTGGCTGGCCGAGGACCCCGACCCGGAGACCCGGACCGAACTCGCCGGGCTCATCGAGACCGGCGACGTCACCGAACTCACCGCCCGCTTCGCCGGCACCCTCCAGTTCGGCACCGCCGGCCTCCGCGGCGAACTCGGCGCCGGCCCGATGCGCATGAACCGCACCGTCGTGATCCGCGCCGCCGCCGGCCTCGCCGCGTACCTCAAGGCCGAGGGCAGCTCCGGCGGCCTCGTCGTCATCGGCTACGACGCCCGGCACAAGTCGGAGGAGTTCGCCCGCGACACCGCGGCCGTGATGACCGGCGCCGGCCTCCGGGCCGCCGTACTCCCCCGCCCGCTGCCGACCCCCGTCCTGGCCTTCGCCATAAGGCACCTCGGCGCGGTCGCCGGGGTCGAGGTCACCGCGAGCCACAACCCGCCCCGCGACAACGGCTACAAGGTCTACCTCGGCGACGGCTCCCAGATCGTGCCGCCCGCCGACGCCAAGATCGCCGCCGAGATCGACGCGGTCGCCTCCCTCGCCGACGTCCCCCGCCCCTCCGACGGCTGGGAGACCCTCGACGACAGCGTCCTGGACGCCTACCTCGCCCGCACCGACGCGGTCCTCGCCGCGGACTCCCCGCGTACCGCCCGCACGGTGTACACGGCCATGCACGGCGTCGGCAAGGACGTCCTGCTCGCCGCGTTCGCCCGGGCCGGGTTCCCGGCGCCGGAGCTGGTCGCCGAGCAGGCCGAGCCGGACCCGGAGTTCCCCACCGTCGCCTTCCCCAACCCGGAAGAGCCCGGCGCGATGGACCTCTCCTTCGCCAAGGCCCGCGAGACGGCCCCCGACCTCGTCATCGCCAACGACCCGGACGCCGACCGCTGTGCCGTGGCCGTCCCGGACGGCGGCGACTGGCGGATGCTGCGCGGCGACGAGGTCGGCGCGCTGCTCGCGGCGCACCTGGTCCGGCGCGGCGCGCGCGGCACGTTCGCCGAGTCCATCGTCTCCTCCTCGCTGCTCGGGCGGATCGCCGGGAAGGCGGGTCTGCCGTACGAGGAGACCCTCACCGGGTTCAAGTGGATCGCCCGTGTCGAGGGCCTGCGCTACGGCTACGAGGAGGCCCTCGGCTACTGCGTCGACCCCGACGGGGTGCGGGACAAGGACGGCATCACGGCCGCGCTGCTCGTCGCCGAGCTGGCCTCCGAGCTGAAGGAGCGGGGCCGGACCCTGCTGGATCTCCTCGACGACCTCGCCGTGGAGCACGGCCTGCACGCCACCGACCAGCTCTCGGTGCGGGTGGAGGACCTGTCGGTCATCGCGGACGCCATGAGCAGGCTGCGTGAGCGGCCGCCGGCCGAGCTGGCGGGTCTCGCGGTCACCCGTGCCGAGGACCTGACGCGGGGCACGGACCGGCTGCCGCCCACGGACGGCCTGCGCTACACCCTGGACGGGGCCCGGGTCATCGTCCGCCCCAGCGGCACCGAGCCCAAGCTCAAGTGCTACCTGGAGGTCGTGGTCCCGGTCACCGACCACTCCGCCCTCCCGGCGGCCCGGAAGCGAGCGAGCGAACTGCTCACCGCAATCAAGCAGGACCTGTCAACAGCAGCCGGCATCTGATCCAACCCCCGAACCGGCACTTTCTCCGCCCCCGCCGCCCCTTCCCGTCCCGACCCAGGGGGCTCCGCCCCCTGACCCCCGCTCCTCAAACGCCGGAGGGGCTGAATTCAGCCGCAACCGGCACTTTCAGCCCGTCCGGCGATTGAGGACGAGGCCCTTTCGGGGCCGAACGGGGGTCCGGGGGCGGAGCCCCCGGGGTCGGGACGGGAAGGGGCGGCGGGGGCGGAAGACGTCACCTTCGGTCGTGGAACTCGATGGCAAGCGGCAGGGCGGTGAAGAGGGACGAGTACGTGCCTACCGCCAGTCCGATCAGGAGCGCGAGGGCGAAGTCCGTCAGGGAGTCGCCGCCGAGTACGACCAGCGCGGTGACGATGAAGGCCGCGCCCATACCGGTGTGGACGGTCCGGGGCAGGGTCTGCAGCAGCGCCTGGTCGGCGATGCGGGACAGGGGTGCCGTACGGTCTCGGCGGCTGAGTTCGCGGACGCGGTCGAAGACCACGACGGAGTCGTTGACCGAGTAGCCGATGACGGTCAGGAGCGCGGCGAGGAAGACACCGTCCACCGGTTTGTCCAGCCAGGCGAAGACGCCGACGAGGATCACCACGTCATGGGCGAGCGCGGCGACCGCCGCGGTGCCGAGCAGCGGGCGGAACCGTGCCGCGAGGTAGACGAGCTGGGCGCCCAGGGCCACGGCGAGGGCGATCAGGGCGCCCCGGCGCAGCTCGTCGCCGAGGCTCGGGCCGACGGCCTCGTCGCGGAGCTTCTCCGCGCCGCCGCTCAGTCCCCGGACCACGTCGGTGATCTCCGCGGCCCGCGCGTCGGTGAGCGGCCCCGTCCGCACGGTGACCAGGCCGTCGCCGGAGGACTGCACGACGGCCTGCGGGAACCCGGCGTCGGCGAGTGCGGCGCGAGCCCGGTCGGGCCCGGCCGGGGCGGCGTACTCGATGAGGCGGCCGCCGGTGAACTCGACGCCGAGGTCGAGCCCGCGCAGGGCGATCCCGGAGCCGGCCAGCACCAGCGCGACCGCGGAGACGGCCAGCCAGCGGCGGGGCCGGCGCAGCAGCCGGGGGCGGGCCCGGGCGAGGCGGGCGCGGACGGCGCCGGTGTGCGCGATGCCGGTGAGACGGGGCCGGCGGCGCAGCGCGGGGCGTGCCACGGCGTACTCGGCGAGTGCGCGGGTGACCACCAGCGCGCTGAACATGGAGGCGAGGACGCCGATGCCCAGGGTGACGCCGAAGCCCTTCACGGGCCCGGAGGCCAGCAGGAACAGCAGGCCGGCGGCGATGAGGGTGGTGACGTTGGAGTCGGCGATCGCCCCGAAGGCGCCGCGGAACCCGGCGGCCAGGGACGAGCGCGCGGTGGGCCGGTGGCGTACGGCGTACTCCTCGCGGGCGCGTTCGAAGACGAGGACGTTGGCGTCCACGGCCATGCCGATGGCCAGCACGAACCCGGCGAGTCCGGGCAGGGTGAGGGTGGCGCCGAGGGCGGCCAGGGCGGCGTAGGAGATCAGGCCGTAGCAGGCCAGGGCGACGGTGGCGAGGACGCCGACGAGCCGGTAGACGGCGATGACGAACAGGGCGGTCAGGGCGGTGCCGACGGCGGCGGCCCAGGCGCTCGCCTCGATGGCCCGCTCCCCCAGGGTGGCGCCGACGGTGCGCTGTTCGACGGTCTCGACCGGTACCGGCAGGGCCCCGCCGTTGATGAGCAGGGCCAGTTCGCGTGCCTCGTCGGCGTCGAAGGAGCCGGTGATCAGGGTGGAGCCGCCGCCGATGCCGGTGCGGCAGCCGACCGAGGGGTCGACCTGCGGCGAGGAGATGATCCGGTCGTCGAGGGCGATGGCGACGCGGCGGGCCGGGTCTCCCACCGGTTGGCAGGCGGCCTCTCCGGTGAGGCGGGCCCAGCCGGACCGGCCGGAGTCCTTGAAGTCGAGGGTGACGTGCCAGCCGGCGCCGCCGGCGGGGTCGAGGCGGGCGGCCGCCTCCTCGACGTCGTCGCCGGTCAGGAGGGGCGCCTGGAGACGCAGGGGGCGGCCGGTCTCGTCGGGGAGGACCTGTGCGCGGGGCCGCTTGGGCAGGGGGTGCTGCGGGTCGTCGCCCGTGCCGAGCACCTGGTGGAAGGAGAGCTGGGCGGTGCGGCCGAGGACGGCGGCGGCCTCGGCCGGGTCCTGGACGCCGGGCAGGTCGACGACGATCCGGTCGTCCCCGGAGCGGGTGACGGTGGGTTCGGTGACGCCGAGGGCGTCGATGCGGCCGCGCAGCACTTCGGCGGTGCGGTCGGTGACCTCGCCGTCCGTCGCCGCGGTGTCGGCGGGCCGGGTCTCCAGCACGATGCGGGTACCGCCCCGCAGGTCGAGCCCGAGGTCGACGGGGACGGTCAGGGTGACGTAGAGGGACAGGGCTACGGCGACGAGGGCGAGCAGCCCCCGTACGCGCGGACGTCGTTTCACACGGGCCTCCGGCAGGCACGCCGCGGCCAGGTGGGTGACCGCGGTCAGGGGAAGGGGGTGGTGGTGACTTCGGTGCCTGGAGGTGGAGGGGGTGCCCGCAGCGGGTGCCGGGCCGCCTTCCGCGTGGGGCGGGGTGCCGGGGGCTGCTGGGAGGGTGTGACGGCGGGCGCGTGCGGGCCGGCGGTCGTGCGGCGGGCGGGGACCGTGGCGGGGCCGGGCGGGGAGGGGCGCTCACCGGTGTCGCGGGCGGTGAGGGCGGTGAGGCTTCGGAGTGCGGCGGCGGTGTCGTCGGCGCGGAGGGCCTGGTCGGCGTAGGGAGCGGCCCCGGCCCACGACGGGGAGCGTTCGTGCCGTCCGGCGTGGGCCGGGGCGGCGAGCAGGGCCGTCAGCAGGGCGAGGAGTGCGGTGATCGCCGCTGCGGCGCGCAGGCCGGGGGCGGTGTGCGTGGAGCGTGTCATGCCGGGCCGTCCCCTCCTCGGTGCGTGCCGGTGCCGGTGCGGTGATGGGCGTGATGGGCGTGATGAGCCTCAAGGCCCCGGCCGGGGAGTGGGCAGCCGGGGCCTTGAGGCGGTCGGGAGGATCAGGGCTCGATCAGGCCGGCCCGGATCGCGTAGCGGGTGAGTTCCAGCCGGTCGCGCAGGCCGAGCTTGTGCAGGAGGTTCGCCCGGTGCCGGTGGACGGTCTTGATGCTGATGAAGAGCATCTCGGCGATCTCCTTGGAGGAGTGGCCCTCCGCCACCAGCTTGAGCACCTCCTCCTCGCGGACGGTCAGCACCCGGTCGGGGGGTTCCTCGCCGTGGCGGACCCGGTCGAGGTAGTTGCGGATGAGGGCGGTGACCGCGCCCGGGTAGAGGAACGGCTCGTCGCGCATGGCCGACCGGCAGGCGGCGACCAGGTCGCGGTCGGCCACGGACTTCAGTACGTATCCGCTGGCGCCGGCCTTGAGCGCCTGGAAGAAGTACTGCTCGTTGTCGTGCATGGTCAGCATCAGCACCTTCAGGCCCGGCCTGATGCCGACGAGTTCCCGCGCGGCCTGGAGGCCGGTCATACGGGGCATGGCGACGTCCAGCACGGCGAGGTCGACGTCGTGGGTGCGGGCCAGGCCGACGGCCTCGGCGCCGTCACCGGCCTCGGCGACGACCTCCAGATCCGGTTCGCGTTCGAGGATGAGGCGCACCCCGCGGCGGACCAGCGCGTGGTCGTCGGCGAGGAGGATGCGGACCTTGGGCGGCTGGGTCATGGTGACGGCTTTCTGGGGACGGGCACGGTCAGTCGGATCCGTGTGCCGGCCCCGGGTCGGGAGGTGATCTCCAGCGTGGCCCCGACCAGCAGGGCCCGCTCACGCATGCCGCGGATGCCGGCGCCCTCGCGCGGGACGCCGGTGCCGCGGCCGTCGTCGACGACCGAGAGGACCACCGTTCCCGTGCCGTGGTGCAGGCTCACCTCGACATGGCCCGCCTCGGCGTGCCGGGCGGCGTTGGTGAGCGCCTCCTGGGCCACGCGGTAGAGCACCAGCTCCGTCTGGTCGTCCAGGGCGGGCAGGTCGGTGTCGAAGCTGCGCCGCACCCGCAGGCCGGCGTGGGTGGCGAACTCGGTGGTCAGCGAGGTGAGGGCGCTGATCAGCCCGAGGTCGTCCAGGACGCCCGGGCGGAGCCGGCGGACCAGGCGGCGGACCTCGTCCAGGCTCTCCCGGGTGATCTCCTGGGCCTGTCTCAGCTCACCGCGCAGGGGCTCGTGCGCCTCGTCGGCCGCGCGCTCCAGGCCGAGCAGGATCGCGGTCATGCTCTGGCCGACCTCGTCGTGGAGGTCCTGGGCGATACGGCGGCGTTCGCCCTCCTGGGCGAGCAGGACGCGTGCGCTGCTGGTGGCCCGTTCGTGCTCCAGGCGGGCGAGCATGGCGTTGAAGGTGCGGACCAGTTCGGCGATCTCCCCGCGGCCGTTCTCGGGCAGCCGGTGTCCGGGGCGCAGCAGATCGACGGTGGTCATCAGCTTGGTGAGCCGGTCCAGTGGGGCCAGTCCGATCCGCAGCAGGGCGGCGTTGGCGACCAGCATCACGGCGAGGCCCGCCACGAGGATGACCGCCTCGGTGAGCACGACCGGTACGGAGACGGTCACCGGAGCCCACAGCAGCAGCGCGGTGGCGGTGCTCAGCACCACCGCGTTGAGAGCGAAGATCCGCCAGAACAAGGACACCGGGGTGACGCCTTCCTATGTGACACGGCTCTGTGTCTCCACTGTCGGTCACCGCGCACTCCTGGCGTGAACCGCTGTCGCCGGTCCCGACCGGCTCGCGGCTCCAGGCTGCCCTGCCCCGCACAGGGCCGTCGATGGGGCGCAGGCCCCATTTCCGGGGCGTGTCGTGCCCAGGGCCGGATGGGCGGCGGGACCCGGCACAGATGGGTATCGGACCCGATGGGATTCGCGCGGCGCTTCGGCCACGGTGGGAGCAGCGGGCCGGCCGTTCCCCCCGGTCGGCCCGTCGAGGGCGACGGCCGGGGCCTCCCGTGCCGCGCCCTCGACGTACGCCCCTGTGGTGCCGTACGCCCCCGTTGCGGAGAGAAGGAAGGTCGCACCATGTCGCTCGACACGCCGCGCGCCGAAGCCCGTCCCGAGCGTCTGCCCGCGCACGACGTCCACCAGCGCCTCGAACACGAGCGGAACGCGCGGCTGACGCAGCTGCGGGCCGTCGGTGAGGCCGGGCCGAGCGCCGACGAGCACATGATGTCGGCGCAGCGGGAGACCATCGAGCGGGTCCTCAAGGAGATCGACGACGCGTTCACGCGCGTCGAGGACGGCAGCTACGGGGTCTGCCGGGGCTGCGAGCGGACCATCCCGGTGGAGCGGCTGGAGATCCTGCCGTACACCCGGTTCTGCGTGCCCTGCCAGCGGACCGGGGTCTGACCTCCGGGCCCCGCCCGCCCGTTCCGCCGTCTCCCGCGTCCCGAGGGGTGAAGTGATGAACCGCCGTACCGTCGCCGACCACGGCACGTCGTCCCTGTCCGCCGAGGACCTCGCCGCGCTCCGCGAGAACCTGCACGAGCAGCGGCTGTTCCGCCAGGAGCAGTTGCGGCAGATCGCCGGTGCCGCGTGCGTCGCCGCGGGCCGCGCGGAGGGGCCGTCCGACGAGGGGGCCGCGTCCCTGACCGAGGTACGGGAGAAGCTCGCCGCGTCGGCCCGTATGGTCCTGGCCGATGTGGAGGCCGCGCTCTCCCGGATGGACCAGGGCCGGTACGGGGCCTGTCGGCTGTGCCGGCGGCCCGTCGCCCGGGAACGGCTGATGATCGTGCCGCAGGCCCGCTACTGCGCCCGCTGCCAGCAGGTGCGGGAGGCCGACCGATGACCACGGCACCGGCCTCCTGGCACCTCCCCCGGCCCCGGCGGCTCGGGTGTTCGGGCCTCGCCCTCGACCTGGGCAGCTCCCGCACGCGGGCCTGGATCGCGGGCCGGCGGGGTGTCCTCGACATGCCCACGGTGACGTTCCCCGGCGACGGTGACATCCACCCGGTCCGGCGCGGGGTGATCGTCGACACCCCGGGTACGGCCCTCATGCTCGACCGGATGCTCGGCCACCGCATGCCCCGGTTCGGCCGGCGCGTGATCGTGCTGACCGCTCCGGTGCTCGGCGGGAACGCCTTCCGGGCCGCGGCCCGCGCCGCGGTGGAGGTCCTCGGGCCGCGGACCGTGCTGACCGTCCCGGCCCCGCGCGCCGTGGCCATGGCGGCCGGCGCCGACCAGTCCCGTCCCCTGCTCGTCGTCGACCTCGGAGCCCACCTCACCGAGGTGGCGCTCCTCGTCGACGGCGCGGTGACCGACGCCCGGCACACCGCGCTGGGTACCGGGGACCTGGACGGCTCCACCCCGCCCGCCCGGATCGTCGACGCGGTGGTCGCCATGGTGACCGCGATGCTGGCGGAGGACTCCACGTCCCAGGTCTTCGACGCCCTGCGGGCGGGCGCGCTGCTGGCCGGCGGCGGCGCCCTGCGCCCCGACCTGACCTACCGCCTCGCCGACCGGCTGCACGCCCCCGTCAGCCCCGTGCCGGCCCCGCACACCGCGGCGGTACGCGGCGCCGCCAAGCTCCTGCTGGCCGCGACCACCCACCCCTCGGCGGCCCCGCCCCATCCTTGATCAGGCGCGCCCCGCCGCTTCCTTGAGAAGGCGCGCCCCGCCTACATCCCCGCCCGCGCCACGACGACCGCCGCGGTCCAGCCTGCCGCGAGGAGCAGCGCCCAGGGCCACAGCGCGCGTCCGCGCCCCCGCTCGTCGCTTTCGGCCGTGGGCCGCAGTTCCGGGTCGGTGCGCAGGGCGGTGAGCCGGGCCGCCGTCCGGACGTAGGGGTGGGTCAGCCCGCGCCGCCGCTCCAGCCACTTCCAGCGGGGCGCGGAGACCGCCCAGTGGCCCCCGCCCCGCCATCGCAGCCGCAGCTCCAGCGACTGGGCCCGGGCCAGGCGGAAGTCGTCCCAGGGGACGTGGGTCGCGCTGAACAGCCCGTTGATCCACAGCCCGGTCCGGTCGGCGGTGATGCGCCAGCCCACCTTCACGGGCAGCCGGGCCGCTCCGGCCACACCCACCAGGACCACCAGCGCCGTCTCCCAGAGCGGGGTCCCGGGGTCCGTGAAGGTGCCCCAGCCCAGCCAGACAGCCCACTGCGCGAGCAGCAGCGCCGCGAGCAGGTCCAGCCACCCCGCACGCCAGGTCAGCACGGCCTTCGGGGCGATCGTCACGTCCTGGACGGCCGCCCGGTCCCCGGGTGCGGCCGTCACACCCTCGCCGGACATCCGGTGACCGGGGGCGGCCGTCACACCCTCGCCGGCCACCGGTGACTCGGACGCGGACCGGTCCGCCAGCGGTCGTACGGGGCCGCTGGAGCGCTCCACGACGGGCGGCCCGTCGGGGTCCTCGTCGGCGCTGACGATCACGATCTCGGCGCCGTCGTAGGGCGCCCCGTAGAGCACGGCCTCCCGCAGCGGACCGGGCTCGTCGTCGTCGAGCGCGTCGAGGAGGGCCTCGGCGGTGTCCTCGTCGAGCTCGCCCTCGTCGGCCTCGTCGGCCTCGCCGGGTTCCGCTTCGTCCTCGTCGAGGTCCAGCGGCATCGCGGACACGATGAACAGCGGGCGCAGCGCGTCCACGTCGTCGGCGGCGAACACCTCGGTACGGGCCGCCGGGTCGTCCCGTACGAGCACGCGCAGCACCGGCGCAGGTCGCGACCGCAGCCGTGCGGCCCGGCTCCGTCCGAGCGCGGCGGAGGCGAGCGCGGTGAGCCCGAGGCCCGCCAGCAGGAATCCCGGGGCGGCCCAGACCCCGCCGAGGGCGGCCGCCGCCCAGCCGACGGCCAGCGCCAGCAGGCCGCCCGTGCCGAGCCACACCCCCCGTCGCAGCGACAGGTGCGCGCCGGGCACGGGCGCGGTGACGTCCCCGGCGGCGGTCAGCGCGGCCGCCCGCTGGCGTCGGCGCGTCCACAGCCGGGTCTCGGCGAGGGCGAGGGTGACGGCGGCGAACAGTACGGCCGCCACGAGGGCGGGCCGGCCCGCCTCCTCCAGCACGGCGACGGTCACCAGTCCGGGCGCGGCGAGCCGCAGCAGTTCGGGCCGCAGCACCACCCACAGGACCTGGAGCGGCAGCAGCGCGGCGAGATACGGCTCCACCCCGGCGAGCCCGAGGGCGAGCGACACTCCGACCAGGGCGAAGGTGACGAGCTCGCCGTGGCGCCCGTACACCCGGGCGGGGACCCAGCGGGGCGGCAGTGCCCGGGTCCACCGGCGGGCCTGCTCGCCGCTCCAGGGCAGACAGCCGTCGGGCACGGCGGAGCCGGGCAGGGTCCGGGGCAACGGCGGCTGAACTTGAGTACTCATCGCTGGTCAGACACCCGTACGAACGAATTGGTTGCGAAGGAGACGCGGCTCACCGGTGCCGTCGGCGGCACGGGAACCAGCCGGAGTGACAGCCGGCAGGACCGGCGGCGCGGTTCCCGCTCAGCCCACGGCGAGCAGCACCAGCAACAGCACCGCTCCCGCCACCACAGGCGCGATCACCTCGTACGCCCACCGCACGGTCACCTCGGCCGGCGCGGAGTCGGAGCCGGTGCCGTTCTTCTGCGCGGCCTCCCACAGTTCCCGCAGTTCGTCCATCGCCTTGTCGGTCTCGGCGCGGACGGGTCCCTCGGCGTCGGCGTCGAAGCCGCCCTGGCCGAAGCCGATGCCGAAGCCGAGGCCGCCGCCCCGGCCGCGGCCGCCGCCCTTGCGCTCGGCCTCCGCCCGCGCGGTGCGCCTCGCCGCCTTCTTCCGGGCCCGCAGGGACACGGGGACGGCCCACAGCGAGTACTTCGCCTCGGAGTCGGCGACGACCTCGTTGGAGTAGCCGGAGCGCAGGGACGCGACCCGCTCCCAGGGCAGGACGACGGTCCGCAGCGGGTTGCGGACGCGCAGCCGCTCCTCGTTGGCGTAGACGGCCGGCCGCAGGGTGAACGCGGCCACCACGGGCACCAGCAGGATCATCGTGGCCAGCGCCAGCCAGGGCACCCGCCCCGAGCCCTGCGTCAGCGCGTCGATGCCCAGCCACAGCACAATCCCGATCAGCAGCACCCCGCCCACGAAGCCCATGGGCGACCGGTACACGCGGTCCGGGTACGGGGATCGCGGCGCTGATGAGGAGGGTTCCGGGGTCGTCATGGCCCCGATTGTGCCCGACGCGCCCGCCGGCGCTCATCCGTGGTGGCGGCTCCGAGGAAGAGCACGCGGGGGTGTACAGCAGCTACGCGCGTAGATATGCTCGTCTGGTGACCATGCCCACCAATGCACCTACCGCAGCCGAGGCCCTCTCGGACGTGACCGCGTCCGACACCACGCTGCGCCGCTTCCTCCACGGGCTGCCCGGCGTAGACGCGGTCGGCCTGGAGGCACGCGCCGCTTCCCTCGGCACCCGTTCCATCAAGACGACCGCCAAGGCGTACGCGATCGACCTCGCCATCTCGATGGTCGACCTGACGACGCTGGAAGGCGCGGACACCCCGGGCAAGGTCCGGGCGCTCGGCGCCAAGGCGGTCCTCCCCGACCCGACCGACCGCTCCACGCCCACCACGGCCGCGGTCTGCGTCTACCCCGACATGGTGGCCGTCGCCAAGGAGGCCGTCGCCGGTTCCGGCGTCAAGGTCGCCTCGGTCGCCACCGCCTTCCCGGCCGGCCGTGCAGCGCTGGACGTGAAGCTGGCCGACGTGCGCGACGCCGTCGCCGCGGGTGCGGACGAGATCGACATGGTCATCGACCGCGGGGCCTTCCTCGCGGGCAAGTACCTGAAGGTGTACGACGAGATCGTCGCCGTGAAGGAGGCCTCCGGCGCCGCCCGCCTGAAGGTCATCTTCGAGACCGGCGAGCTCTCGACGTACGACAACATCCGCCGCGCCAGCTGGCTCGGCATGCTGGCCGGCGCCGACTTCATCAAGACCTCGACCGGCAAGGTCGCCG
Source organism: Streptomyces sp. NPDC000983 (assembly GCF_040299205.1). Classification (NCBI taxonomy): domain Bacteria; kingdom Bacillati; phylum Actinomycetota; class Actinomycetes; order Kitasatosporales; family Streptomycetaceae; genus Streptomyces; species Streptomyces sp. NPDC000983. The sequence continues at coordinate 45,604 of NZ_JBEPBM010000018.1, forward strand.
TCAACGCGACCCCCGCGAACACCCTCCTGATGCTGGAGGCGGTCCGTGACTTCCGCGCCCAGACCGGGGTGCAGGTCGGTGTGAAGCCGGCCGGCGGCATCCGCACCACCAAGGACGCGATCAAGTTCCTGGTGCTGGTCAACGAGACCGCGGGCGCGGACTGGCTGGACAACCACTGGTTCCGCTTCGGCGCCTCCTCGCTGCTGAACGATCTGCTGATGCAGCGCCAGAAGCTGGCCACCGGCCGCTACTCCGGCCCCGACTACGTGACGGTGGACTGATCGACATGACTTTTGAGTACGCACCGGCACCCGAGTCCCGCTCGGTCGTCGACATCGCCCCGTCCTACGGCCTGTTCATCGACGGCGAGTTCACCGAGGCGGCCGAGGGCAAGGTCTTCAAGACCGTCAGCCCCGCCACCGAGGAGGTCCTCTCGGAGATCGCCCAGGCCGGCGAGGCGGACGTGGACCGGGCGGTCCGGGCCGCCCGCAAGGCGTTCGAGAAGTGGTCGGCGCTGCCCGGCTCCGAGCGCGCCAAGTACCTCTTCCGCATCGCCCGGATCATCCAGGAGCGCAGCCGCGAGCTGGCGGTCCTGGAGACCCTGGACAACGGCAAGCCGATCAAGGAGACCCGCGACGCGGACCTCCCCCTGGTCGCCGCGCACTTCTTCTACTACGCGGGCTGGGCCGACAAGCTCGGCCACGCCGGGTACGGCGCGGACCCGCGCCCGCTGGGCGTGGCGGGTCAGGTCATCCCGTGGAACTTCCCGCTGCTGATGCTGGCGTGGAAGATCGCCCCGGCGCTGGCGACCGGCAACACGGTCGTCCTCAAGCCCGCCGAGACGACCCCGCTGTCCGCCCTGTTCTTCGCGGACATCTGCCGCCAGGCGGGCCTGCCCAGGGGTGTCGTCAACATCCTCACCGGCTACGGCGACGCGGGCGCCGCGCTCGTCGCGCACCCGGACGTCAACAAGGTCGCCTTCACCGGCTCCACCGCGGTCGGCAAGCAGATCGCGCGCTCGGTCGCGGGCACCCACAAGAAGGTCACCCTCGAACTGGGCGGCAAGGGCGCCAACATCGTCTTCGACGACGCCCCGATCGACCAGGCCGTCGAGGGCATCGTCAACGGCATCTTCTTCAACCAGGGCCAGGTCTGCTGCGCGGGCTCGCGCCTGCTGGTCCAGGAGTCGATCCAGGACGAGCTGCTGGACTCGCTCAAGCGGCGGCTGTCCACCCTCCGGCTCGGCGACCCGCTGGACAAGAACACCGACATCGGCGCGATCAACTCCGAGGAGCAGCTGAGCCGTATCACCTCGCTCGTCGAGCGCGGCGAGGCGGAGGGCGCCGAGCGCTGGTCCCCGGCGTGCGAACTGCCCGAGAGCGGCTACTGGTTCGCCCCGACGCTGTTCACCAACGTCAGCCAGGCGCACACCGTCGCCCGGGACGAGATCTTCGGCCCGGTCCTGTCGGTGCTGACCTTCCGTACGCCCGACGAGGCCGTCGCCAAGGCCAACAACACGCCGTACGGCCTGTCGGCGGGCATCTGGTCGGAGAAGGGCTCCCGCATCCTCGCGGTGGCGAACAGGCTCCGGGCCGGTGTCGTCTGGTCCAACACGTTCAACAAGTTCGACCCGACCTCGCCGTTCGGCGGTTACAAGGAGTCGGGCTTCGGCCGCGAGGGCGGTCGCCACGGCCTGGAGGCGTACCTCGATGTCTGATGTCTCTCGACTCTCCGTCTTCAAGACCTACAAGCTGTTCGTGGGGGGCAAGTTCCCCCGTTCCGAAAGCGGCCGGGTGTACGAAGTGACCGACTCCAAGGGCAACTGGCTGGCCAACGCGCCCCTTTCGTCCCGCAAGGACGCCCGTGACGCGGTGGTCGCCGCCCGCAAGGCCGTCGGGCCCTGGTCGGGCGCGACCGCGTACAACCGCGGGCAGATCCTCTACCGCGTCGCCGAGATGCTGGAGGGCCGCCGCGAGCAGTTCGTGCGCGAAGTCGCCGACGCCGAGGGCCTGTCGAAGTCGAAGGCCGCGGCGCAGGTGGACGCGGCGATCGACCGCTGGGTCTGGTACGCGGGCTGGACCGACAAGATCGCCCAGGTGGTGGGCGGCGGAAACCCGGTCGCGGGCCCGTACTTCAACCTGTCGAGCCCCGAACCGACCGGCGTGGTCGCGATCCTGGCCCCGCAGGAGTCGTCCTTCCTGGGCCTGGTCTCGGTGCTCGCCCCGGTGATCGCCACGGGCAACACGGCCGTGGTCGTCGCCTCGGAGAACGCCCCGCTCCCCGCCCTCTCCCTGGGCGAGGTCCTGGCCACCTCCGACGTCCCCGGCGGCGTGGTCAACATCCTGTCCGGCCGTACGGCGGAGATCTCCGCCCCGCTGGCCGCGCACCAGGACGTCAACGCGATCGACCTGGCCGGCGCCGACGAGGTGCTCGCCAAGGAGCTGGAGATCGCCGCGGCCGACAACCTCAAGCGCGTCCTCCGTCCACAGCCTGTGGACAACTGGTCCGCCCCGGCGGGCACGGACCGCATGACGGCCTTCCTGGAAACCAAGACGGTCTGGCACCCCACAGGCAGCCTCGGCGCCTCGGGCTCCGCCTACTAACCCAGAACACAAGTTCCCCGCACCCCCAAAGGGGGCGCGGGGAACTCCCCAAGGGGCGCGGGCAACCTCCGGAGGCACAGCGGGCCGCCCTCCAGAGGCACAGGGAACCGCCCTTCAAAGGGCGCGGGGAACTCCCCTAGGGGCGCGGGGAACTGCGCGACCAGCCACACACGGCCCGCAGCCAAACAAGACCCAAGCCACCCCGAACAGGGGCGCGGGGAACTGCGCGACAAGCCCCCCACAACCCCCGCCGCTCACTCGCCGAGCAGATCCACCGCCTGACCCACCAGCGGAATCGACCCGATCGACTCCGCCTGAGCCACCGGCCCGGTCAGCATCTTCGACGTCAACGGCCGAAAGTCCGCCAACTGCGTCCCGATCCCGTTGTCCAACGGATCCGCCCCCGTCCCGGCCAGCGGATTCGGCTTGAGAGAGGACACCGTCCCGGTCGCATACCGCAGGGACAGCGTCAGCGCGTCCACCCCCGCCCGCGGGTCGATCTGACCGAGCGCGGACGGGGCCGCCCGCCCCGCGTCCCCCACGGCGTCGCCGTCCGCCGCCGCGGCCGTCGCCGCGGACGCGCCGAGCGCCACACCGGCCGTCGCCAGTACGGCCAGCGCCCGCCGTCCGGCGGAGTGCGGATTCCTCTCGGCGTCGCCGGTCTTTTCGGTCCTGCCGTGTCGGGCCATCGCTGCCACCTTCTGCTGCGCAAGGTAATCGGTTCGACACGAAGGGTAGTTGAGGTGTGATGCGGGCTTCAAAGGCGACCCGCGAGGGGGTGAACGGCGCGTGAATGCCTCAGACTGGTGTCCCGTGAGCTCCCATCCGCCCATTCCCACGCGCGTCGTGCTGCTCTGCGGCCCGTCCGGCTCCGGCAAGTCCCTCGTCGCGGCCCGCTCCGGTCTCCCGGTGCTGCGGCTCGACGACTTCTACAAGGAGGGCGACGACCCGACGCTGCCTCTGGTCCTGGCGAGCTCCGACATCGACTGGGACCACCCGGAGTCCTGGGACGCCGACAAGGCGGTGGCGGCGATCGAGGAGCTGTGCCGCACGGGCCGTACGGACGTCCCCGTCTACGACCTCTCACTGAGCGCCCGCACCGGCGGCAAGCCCGTCGACATCGGGCGGACCCCGCTCTTCATCGCCGAGGGCATCTTCGCGGCGGAGATCGTCACCCGCTGCCGTGAGCTGGGGCTGCTGGCCGACGCGCTGTGCCTGAGCCGCGGCCCGGTGACGACGTTCCGCCGCCGTTTCCTGCGCGACCTGCGGGAGGGCCGCAAATCGGTGCCGTTCCTGCTGCGCCGCGGCTGGCGCCTGATGCGCGCGGAGCGGGCGATCGTGGCCCGGCAGACGGCGCTCGGCGCGTACGCCTGCGACCGGGACGAGGCGGTGGGCCGCCTGGCCGACGCGGCCGCCGGACGCCGCACGACGGCCAGGACACCGGCCTAGAAGCACTCCGAACGCACGAAAAGAAAGCGGGACCGGACGGACCCCCCGGCCCTCCGGTCCCGCTTCCTTCGGTGCTTCCCCCGTACTTGCTTCCCCCGTGGCGCTCTCCCCCGAGATCCCCCGTGAGCCCCCCGGTTACCGCTCCCCCGTTACTCGTTCCCCCCAGCCTCAGGCGACCAGCTCGCCGAAGGCGTCCTCCTCGTCACGGCCGAAGCTGAGGACCTCGTCCTCGCGCAGCCGGCGGAGCGACCGCCAGATGCTGGACTTCACCGTGCCGACACTGATGTCGAGGATGTCCGCGATCTCCGGGTCGGTGCGGCCCTCGTAGTAACGCAGGACCAGCATCGTCCGCTGGAGTTCGGGCAGCCGGGCCAGCGCCTGCCACAGGACCGCGCGCAGTTCGGTGCCGCGCATCGCGTCCGTGTCGCCGGGCGTCTCCGGCAGTTCCTCGGTCGGGTACTCGTTCAGCTTGCGGCGGCGCCACGCGCTGATGTGCAGATTGGTCATCGTCCGCCGCAGGTAACCCCCGACGGCGGCCTTGTCGCTGATCCGGTCCCAGGCCCGGTACGTCGAGAACAGCGCGCTCTGGAGCAGGTCCTCGGCCTCGAAGCGGTCACCGGTGAGGTGGTAGGCGGTGGCGTACAGGGAGGCGCGGCGCTCCTGGACGTAGGCGGTGAACTCCGCCTCCGACAGCGAACGACGCTCCCCCGTGTCCTCCCTGTACGCGCTTCCCCCGTGTGCTTCCCCCGTGAAGCCGTCAACCACCGTCATGTACGCGGTGTGCTGACGTCCGGTGCCGCGAGCGCACCCCCGCCCGCTCACGGCACCGGACTTCTCCGAACCCCGGCCCCCGTGCACGTCGTGCAGACGCGTGACAACCGCGCTGGTGCTTGAGCTGTGCAGCGTGTTCATCTCGCGCCCCCCGTCGTGGACTTCCGGACTTCGGTCTGTTTTCCTGCTGTGCCGAGAACTCTGCCGGGGCCACTTCATGGCCGTGTCCGCCGACTGTCACAGACCTGTCACAGGGGTCCGTGCCGCGCGGCACCGCGATGGTCACGGAGCGCAGCGGTCCGGCCACGTACCTGTACAGGTGTCGAAACACGGGCCTGCCATGGGCCAGAATGAGCCCGTGCCTTCCCTGTTGCTGATCGAGGACGACGACGCCATCCGCACGGCCCTGGAGCTGTCTCTTACGCGCCAGGGTCATCGGGTTGCCACGGCTGCCACCGGCGAGGACGGCCTGAAGCTGCTGCGCGAGCAACGGCCGGACCTGATCGTGCTGGATGTGATGCTGCCCGGCATCGACGGCTTCGAGGTGTGCCGTCGTATCCGGCGCACCGACCAGTTGCCGATCATCCTGCTCACCGCGCGCAGCGACGACATCGACGTGGTGGTCGGTCTGGAGTCCGGTGCGGACGACTACGTCGTCAAGCCGGTGCAGGGCCGCGTCCTCGACGCCCGGATCCGGGCCGTACTGCGGCGCGGGGAGCGGGAGTCCAACGACGCGGCCGCCTTCGGCAGTCTCGTCATCGACCGCGCGGCGATGACGGTGACGAAGAACGGCGAGGACCTCCAACTCACCCCGACCGAGCTGCGGTTGCTGCTGGAGCTGAGCCGACGGCCCGGGCAGGCGCTGTCGCGGCAGCAGTTGCTGCGGCTGGTGTGGGAGCACGACTACCTCGGTGACTCGCGGCTGGTCGACGCCTGTGTGCAGCGGCTGCGCGCCAAGGTGGAGGACGTGCCCTCGTCGCCGACGCTGATCCGTACGGTCCGTGGTGTCGGCTACCGGCTGGACACGCCTCAGTGACACAGGCGCAAGGGGGGGTCCGCGGCTGGTTCGCGGGTCGCAGGGGAGTCTGGTCACGGCTGCGGTTCACCAGCCTGCGGCTGCGTCTCGTCGTCGTGTTCGGCGCGGTGGCGCTGACCGCGGCGGTGTCGGCGTCCGGGATCGCGTACTGGCTCAACCGTGAGGCCGTGCTGACCCGTACCCAGGACGCGGTGCTGCGGGACTTCGAGCAGGAGATGCAGAACCGGGCGGGGGTGCTGCCCGAGCGGCCGACGCAGGACGAACTCCAGCGCACCGCGGGGCAGATGGCCAACAGCAGCCAGCGCTTCAGTGTGCTGCTCGTCGCCGAGAACCCCGACGGCCGTAACGTGTCGGGCAGTTCGGGCGGTCTGAGCGGCTTCACGCTGGAAGACGTGCCCGAGTCGCTGCGCGAGGCGGTGAACGAGGAGCAGGAGATCACCTCCGCCAACAAGTACGCGTACCACCTGTACTGGCAGCGGATGGTCGCCGAGGACGACACCCCGTACCTGGTCGCCGGGACGCGGGTGATCGGCGGCGGGCCGACCGGCTACATGCTCAAGTCCCTTGAGCCGGAGGCCAAGGACCTCAACTCGCTGGCCTGGTCGCTGGGGATCGCCACCGGTCTGGCGCTGATCGGTTCCGCGCTGCTGGCGCAGGCCGCCGCCACGACCGTGCTCAAGCCCGTGCACCGGCTCGGGGTGGCCGCCCGCCGGCTGGGCGAGGGCAAGCTGGACACCCGGCTCAGGGTGTCCGGGACCGATGAACTGGCCGATCTTTCGCGGACGTTCAACAACGCCGCCGCGGCGCTGGAGAAGCGTGTCGCGGACATGGCCTCGCGGGACGACGCCTCGCGCCGGTTCGTCGCCGACATGAGCCATGAGCTGCGTACCCCGCTCACCGCGATCACCGCCGTGACGGAGGTGCTGGAGGAGGAGCTGGAGGCGGAGACCGGGTCGATGGACCCGATGATCGAGCCCGCGGTGCGGCTGGTGGTCAGCGAGACCCGGCGACTGAACGACCTGGTGGAGAACCTGATGGAGGTCACCCGCTTCGACGCGGGCACCGCCCGTCTCGTCCTGGACGACGTGGACCTCGCCGACCAGATCACCGCCTGCATCGACGCGCGCGCCTGGCTGGACGCCGTCGACCTGGACGCGGAGCGCGGTGTGCACGCCCGGCTCGACCCGCGCCGGCTGGACGTCATCCTGGCCAACCTCATCGGCAACGCCCTCAAGCACGGCGGCTCCCCGGTGCGGGTCTCGGTGCGCGTCTCCGAGCCGCAGGACGCCCAGGACGCCGAGATCGTCATCGCGGTGCGGGACCACGGCCCCGGTATCCCCGAGGACGTCCTGCCGCACGTCTTCGACCGCTTCTACAAGGCGAGCGCCTCCCGTCCCCGCTCCGAGGGCAGCGGTCTGGGCCTGTCCATCGCCCTGGAGAACGCCCATATCCACGGCGGGGAGATCACCGCCGCCAACTCCCCCGAGGGCGGTGCGGTGTTCACGCTGCGGCTGCCCCGGGACGTCTCGGCGCTGACGGAGGCCGAGGAGCACAAGGGCGCGGAATCGAAGGGTGACGCCTGATGACCGTTCGCCGTCTGCTGGCGCTCCCGCTGCTCGCCGGGCTGCTCGCCGGGTGCGGTATCCGGGCCACCGAGGTGCCCACCGACTTCGGGCCGGCCCCGTCGCGGGTGCGGTGCTCGATGGTGGAGCCCGAGGTGTCGACGCAGGCGTCGCGCGGGGTGCCCGCCCAGGTGTTCCTGCTGTGCCGCTCCTCGCTGGTGGCCGTCGACCGGACGGTACGGGTGCCCGAGGGCGCGCCGGACTCGCAGCGGCGGGTGCTGGTCGCCGAGGGGCTGCTGGACCAGTTGGAGGCGCCCCCGTCGGAGGAGGAGCTGGAGGCCGGGTACACGACCGAGGTGCGCGGCGGCCTGTCCGTGACCGGCCCGCGCTCGGGCGACCCCGAGGAGACCCTCCGGCTGAGCACGCCGCCCGACGCGCTCGCACCGGCGGCCCTCTCGCAGATCGTGTGCACCTTCTCCGACTCCGAGGCCGGCGAGGGTGACGGCTCGGTGGTGCTGGGCGGCCCGGACAACAGCCCACTGCGGCGCTACGAGTGCACGGACGAGGTACGGGCGCGGCCGGCGACCGAGGAGCCGCCTTCCTCGGTGGTCAGGGGCGACTGACGCGGACCGGCGGCGGGTGCCCGGAACCAACCGCACCGAGGACCGCGTCTAGGGGGTCGTGCAGCGTCAAGGCTCCAGCGACGGCGGCAGCGCCGCCTTTCGCACCCGTGTGACAGCCGGCGGCCTCCTGGCCGCCCACCTCGTGTTTGTCGCCTGGCTCACACTGCGTCCGCTGGACGTCCCCTGGGTGCTGCCACCCAACCTGCGTCCGTTCGCCGGGATCGAGGCCGAGCTGGCGCTGGGCTGGCGGGAGGGCGCGCGGCGGATCGTCGAGGGGCTCGCGCTGCTGGCCCCGCTGGGGGTGCTGCTGCCCGCCGTGCACGGCAGGATCGCCGTCTCCCCGCTCGCGTCGCTGATCCGTACGGTGGCCGCGGGCGCCCTGATCTCGCTGGGGATCGAGCTGCTCCAGACCGCGGTGCCCGGTCAGGTCGTGGACGTGGACTCGCTGCTGCTCAACACGGTCGGCGTGGCCCTGGCGCACGCGGTGGTGGTGCCGGCGGCCCGGCACTGGCTCCGCCGCAGGGGTGAGCGGGAGCGGGTGACGACGGCCCTGAAGGAGGAGGCCCTTCAGGGGAGGACCCCGACGATTCCCAGGGTCGGGATCGCCCCGTAGAGCGACGCTTCGCCCCCTTCGTCTCCGTAGCGTGGACGGCAGATGAGGCAGCCCCCGGTGGCCGCCTCCGACCGACGCTCACGAAGGAGCCGCAGATGTCCCGCCTCGCCCGACCCGCCAACGGCCGCATGATCGGCGGAGTGTGCGCCGCGCTGGCGCGACGCTTCGGTATGTCCGCGAACACGATGCGGGTGCTGTTCCTGGTGTCCTGTCTGCTGCCGGGCCCGCAGTTCCTGCTCTACATAGCGCTGTGGATCTTCCTGCCCGCGGAGGACAAGGCGCGCACCGCCTGGTAGCCCGCGGGCCGCGCACACGGCGACGGGGCGCACCTCCCGGGTCCGGGGGGTGCGCCCCGTCGGCGCGTTCGGGGACGGCTCAGCCGAGCGGCACGCCGTTCACGGGCAGGCCCTTGGTGGGCAGGCCCTGCACGGGCAGTCCGCCGAGGAGGCCGGCGACCGGCTTGGTGGGGCCGTCGGCGAGCATCTTCTCGGCGATCGGCTGCGCGGCGGCGACGCTCGTGCCGAGTGCGCTCTGCCCCTGGGCCACGGCCTCGCCGGCACCCGGGAGCGCCTTGGTGACGTTCTCCGCGGGCAGCGTCCGGGTCACTGTGTCCAGCGCCGAGCCGGTGTCCGGCAGGGCCGGGGCCGCGTTCGCGGCGCCCGCACCGGCGGCGGCGAAGGCGGCCCCGAGGGCGGCGACACCGAGGGTCTTGGCAGCAGACTGCTTCATTGAATGCGTCCTCGAAATGGGGTGACGGGGATTTGAGCGGTCCACGACCGTAAACATGTCCGGCCGCCCGCCGCAAACATCGAAATGCGGACGGATGGTGAACGCCCGCCCGCATTTCTTGCCCCACAAAGCCCGCAATCAGCTCTCTTCGACCGCAGAACCGCTGGTGGAGGCGGTCTGCTGGAACAGCCACTCGGATTTCAGTTCGGCGTAGCCGGGCTTGATGACGTCATTGATCATCGCGAGTCGTTCATCGAAAGGAATGAACGCTGATTTCATCGCATTGACGGAGAACCACTGCATGTCGTCGAGCGTGTAACCGAATGCATCGACAAGGTGCTCGAATTCCCGGCTCATGCTGGTGTGCGACATCAGCCGGTTGTCGGTGTTCACGGTGGTCCTGAAGTGGAGCCGCCGCAGCAGTCCGATCGGGTGCTCGGCGTAGGAGGCGGCGGCGCCGGTCTGGAGGTTGGAGCTGGGGCACATCTCCAGCGGGATGCGCTTGTCGCGGACGTAGGAGGCGAGCCGGCCGAGGTGGACGGTGCCGTCGTCCTTGACCTCGATGTCGTCGATGATGCGCACCCCGTGTCCGAGCCGGTCGGCACCGCACCACTGCAGGGCCTGCCAGATGGAGGGCAGGCCGAACGCCTCGCCGGCGTGGATGGTGAAGTGGTTGTTCTCGCGCTTGAGGTACTCGAAGGCGTCGAGGTGCCGGGTGGGCGGGAAGCCGGCCTCGGCGCCGGCGATGTCGAAGCCCACCACGCCGAGATCCCGGTGGCGGTTGGCGAGTTCGGCGATCTCCAGGGCCCGGGCGGCGTGCCGCATGGCGGTGAGCAGGGCGCCGACGCGGATGCGGTGGCCGCTCTCGCGGGCGAGCCGTTCCCCTTCCCGGAAGCCCTCGTTGACGGCCTCGACGACCTCTTCGAGGCTGAGCCCGCCTTCGAGGTGCTGCTCCGGGGCGTAGCGCACCTCGGCGTAGACGACGCCGTCCGCCGCGAGGTCCTCGGCGCACTCGCGGGCGACCCGGACGAGGGCGTCGCGGGTCTGCATCACGCCGACGGTGTGGGAGAAGGTCTCCAGATACCGCTCCAGCGAGCCGGAGTCGGCGGCCTCGCGGAACCAGATGCCGAGCTTGTCCGGGTCGGTCTCGGGGAGCTGGGAGTACCCGCTGTCGCGGGCGAGTTCGACGATGGTCCCGGGGCGCAGTCCGCCGTCGAGGTGGTCGTGCAGCAGAACCTTGGGCGCCCGGCGGATCTGCTCCGGCGACGGGGTGTTCGCGATGGTCTGGCTCGTCATTTCCGCACTCTAACTCCTACGCGCGTAGATCGCCTGTTGATGGTTTCCGTCGATACGTAACGGTGACCGCACGGACGGGTGGCGTACACCAGCGCTTCTGACACTGTTCTGTCATGGCACAGCAAGCTACGCCGGTTCGTACGGCCCGGTTGGGGAGACCGCTCGGCCCGGAACCGGCGACGGTCAGCGGGGTGGTTCTGCTGCTCCCCGCGGGTGACGAGACGTCACATCGCCGCCCCTCCCCGGTGTTCGCGGCGGCCTCGGTCCGCGCGCTCGGGCGCCGGCTGACCCGCGCGGCGCGGCACGAGGGGCTCGCGGCGCACACCGTGCACTACCGTCTGCGCGGCTGGAACGGCAACGAGGCGAACCTTGCCCGGGACGCCGAGTGGGCGGCCGAGGAGGCGGTACGGCGCTACGGCGACGTGCCCGTGTGCCTGGTAGGGCTCGGCATGGGCGGGCGGGCGGCGCTCCGGGCGGGGGGCCATCAGGGCGTCAACTCCGTTCTGGCGATAGCTCCTTGGCTGCCGGAGGAGGATGTGGCTGCGTCGCCCGAACCGGTGAAGCAGTTGGTGGGGCGGCAGGTGTTGATCGTGCATGGCACGAACGACCAGCGGGCCGATCCCGAGTTGTCGTTCCGGCTGGCTGCGCGGGCTAAGAAGGCGAACCGGAAGGTGTGCCGGTTCGAAGTCCACTCCGATGGGCACGGGTTGCATCAGCATCGGGACGAAGTGCATGCGCTGGCCGAGAACTTCGTGATGGGTGCGTTGTTCGGGCGTTCCTTCGCCCGGCCTCTGGAGGACGCGCTCGCGGCGCCGCCGCCGCTGGGCCTGAGAATGCCGCTGGCCTCCGGCTTCGGCCACCACTAACCCCTACCGGGGCACACGTTTCGACTCCGGCACCGCCTGGGCCGGTCGCGCAGTTCCCCGCGCCCCTGGGGTGGTTGGCCGGGTGCGGCCCGGTGGGGGTTGATCGCGCAGTTCCCCGCGCCCCTGGGGTGGTTGGCCGGGTGCGGCCCGGTGGGGGTTGATCGCGCAGTTCCTCGCGCCCCTGGGGTGGTTGGCCGG
>NZ_JBEPBM010000018.1:57448-161991 GCF_040299205.1 Streptomyces sp. NPDC000983
GGTGCGGCCCGGTGGGGGTTGATCGCGCAGTTCCTCGCGCCCCTGGGGGGCTGGGCGTGCGGGTTCTCGTGCCTGTGAGGTGGTGGCTGGGTGTGCGGGGCCTCGTGCCCTGGGGTGGGGGTGTTGTTCGGGTGTGGCGCCCGTGGCGTCTTGGGAGTGGGGGCCTGTTCATGGGGCGCGGGGAACTGCGCGAACAACCCCCACGGCGCCGCAGTCACAGGACAACCGCCACCACCCACCTCTCAGGGGCGCGGGGAACTGCGCGACCAGCCCCCGCCGGGTCGCGGACGGGCAACGCCCCAGGGGCGCGGGGAACTGCGCGAGCAGACCTCGTCGGGTCGCGGATGGGCAGCGGGCCAGGGTGCGATCGGGCGCCGCGGGTGTGGGTCTAGGCGGGTAGGAGGGTGCCTCTTTTGGAGAGGAGGAACTTTTTGAAGGCGGCGACCGGTGGCGTGTCCGGGTGGCCGTCCAACCAGGCCACCCCGATCTCCCGCACCGCCCGCGGCGCCGTGACCGTGAGTTCGACGACCCCCGGCCGAGCCACCGCCGGCGGCGGCAGCAACGCCACCCCCAGCCCCGCCGCGACCAGCCCCCGCAACGTCTCCGCCTCCTCCCCCTCGAACGCGATCCGCGGCTTGAACCCCGCCTCCCGGCAGAGGTCGTCGGTGATCCGCCGCAACCCGTACCCCGGCTCCAGCGTCACGAACGTTTCCTCCGCGGCCTCCGCCAGCCGGATCCGCCGCCGCCCCGACAGCCGGTGATCGGCCGGCACGACCAGCCGCAGCTTCTGCTCGTCGAGCCGCCGGCCGACCAGATCCGGCGCGTCCGGGACGGGCGAGGTCAGACACAGGTCCAGCTCCCCCGCCCGCAGCCGCTCGATCATCGCCTCGCCGTAGTTCTGGACGAGGCTGAACCGGATCCGCGGATGGTCCGCCCGGAACGCGCTGATGAGCCCGGGCACGGTCTCCCACCCCATGGTGTGCAGGAAGCCGAAGGCGACCTTCCCGGTGGCGGGGTCCGCGTCCGCGCGGACCTCGTCGGCGGCCCGCTCCACCTCCGCGAGGGCGCGTTCGACGGAGCCGAGGAAGGACCGCCCGGCCGGGGTGAGCGAGACGGTCCGCCCACGCCGGGCGAACAGTTCGACCCCCAGGTCCTGTTCGAGGCGGACCATGGCCCGCGACAGCGTCGACTGCGGGACCCCCATCTCCTGCGCGGCCCGCGTGACGTGCTCGGTGCGGGCGACCCCGGCGAAGTAGGCGAGCCGAGGGGCCAGCAACATCGCCATGTCTTCTGTGTCACTGGATGGTGACAGCCGCCCCACTGACCTCTGCTGATGCTCCATGGGAACGATTATGACGATTCCATGCATTGGACGGATCAGTGACGCCGTCCGTAACTTCGAAGCATGTCTCCCGCCAGTACCGGGGCGTCCACCACCGTGGGCGCCGCACCTTCCGTCCCTGCCCCCGACTCCCGTCTGACCCCCGGCGGCCCCGGCTACCGCCGGATGAGCTTCGCCCTCTTCCTCGCCGGTGTGGCGACCTTCGCCCTGCTCTACTCCACCCAGGCGCTGCTGCCGCTGATCTCCGGCGACTTCGGGGTGACGGCCGGCGAGGCGAGCTGGACCGTGGCGGCGGCGACCGGCGGTCTGGCCCTGTTCGTGCTGCCGATGAGCGCGCTGTCGGAGCGTTTCGGCCGCCGTACGGTGATGACCGGCTCGCTCGCGGTCGCGGTGACCGTCGGACTGCTGGTCCCCTTCGCGCCGAACCTGACGGCCCTGGTCGTGCTGCGGGCGGTGCAGGGCGCGGCGCTGGCCGGGCTGCCAGCCTCGGCGACGGCGTACCTGGCCGAGGAGGTCCGTCCGAAGGCGCTGATCACCGCGATCGGTCTGTTCGTGGCGGGCAACAGCGTGGGCGGGATGAGCGGCCGGGTCATCACCGGCTGGGTCGCGCAGGAGTGGGGCTGGCGGGTGGCCGTCGGTGTGATCGGCGTACTGGCGGTGGGCTGCGCGGTGGCGTTCCGGCTGCTGCTGCCGGCGCCCCGGCACTTCGAGGCCGGCTCGCTGCGGCCGCGGGTCCTCGTCCGGACCGTCCGCGACCACCTCGCGGACCCGCTGCTGCGGCGTCTGTACGCGATCGGCGCGCTGTTCATGACGGTGTTCGGCGGGGTGTACACGGCGATCGGCTACCGGCTGACGGAGGCGCCGTTCGGACTGGCGCAGGGCGTGATGGGCTCGATCTTCCTGGTGTACCTGGTGGGCACGGTGTCGGCGTCGACGGCGGGCCGTCTGGTGGGCCGCCTCGGCCGCCGGGGCGCCCTGTACGCGGCGGGCGGCACCACGGCGGCCGGTCTGCTGCTGTCGCTGGCCGACTCGCTGCCGCTGGTGCTGCTGGGGCTGGTGCTGATCACCGCCGGGTTCTTCGCGGGCCACGCGGTGGCCTCGTCGGCGGTGAGCAGGACGGCGACGCACGGCCGCGCCCAGGCGGCGGCGCTGTACCAGTCGGCGTACTACATCGGCTCCAGCGTGGGCAGCACGGTCGGGGCGCTGGCCTTCCACGCGAGCGGCTGGGCCGGCACGGTGGGCGTGGGCCTGCTGGCGGTGTCCGGGGTCGTCGCGATCACCGTGGCCGGCAGCCTGGCGGCGCGCGTGCGGCAGGAGCGGCTGGCCGCGGCGGCCTGAGCCGCCGGGCCCCCGCCCGCCGAAGCACCGCCTGTGACCTGCCTGTTCCTCGGCTCCGGGGGCCATTGTCAGTGGGCTGCGGTAGCTTCCGAAGTGCTGGACGCAATGAGGCGTACGACACAGGAACGGCCACAGGGGTGGGTGGACGACGATGAGCGACACGGCGACTACGACGGATCTGGACGCCACGCTGGAGCGGTACCGGGTGGAACTGACCGGGTACTGCTATCGCATGCTCGGCTCCTCCTTCGAGGCCGAGGACGCGGTGCAGGACACGCTGGTCCGGGCGTGGCGCAGCTACGACAAGTTCGAGGGCCGCTCCAGCGTCCGCTCCTGGCTGTACCGCATCGCGACCAACGTGTGCCTGGACATGCTCAACGCGGGCAACAAGCGCGCCCGGCCGATGGACCTGACCGAGTCCACGCCGCTGGCCCGCGCCGCGCTCTCCCCGCGCCCCGACCACACCTGGCTGGAGCCGATGCCGGACGCCAGAGTGCTGCCGACCGTGCAGGACCCGGCGGAGGCGGCCGTCGCCAAGGAGTCGGTGCGGCTGGCGTTCATGGCCGCGCTCCAGCAACTGCCGCCCAAGCAGCGGGCGGTGCTGATCCTGCGTGAGGTGCTGGCGTGGCGGGCCAGCGAGGTCGCCGAACTGCTCGGCACCTCGGTCGCCTCGGTCAACAGCGCCCTCCAGCGGGCCCGCGCCACGCTCGCCGAGCGGGAGCAGCGGGGCGCCGACGCCGCCGTGTCGGATCCGCTGGACGAGGAGCAGCAGAAGCTCCTGGAGCGGTATGTCGCCGCGTTCGAGGGGTACGACATGACCGCGCTGACGGCGCTGCTGCACGAGGACGCCATCATGACGATGCCGCCGTTCGACCTGTGGCTGACGGGACCTTCGGACATCACCGGCTTCATGACGACCCTGGGCGCGGCCTGCGCCAACTCCCGGCTGCTGCCGGTCCGGGCCAACGGTCTGCCTGGCTTCGCCCAGTACAAGCCGGACGAGGAGAACGGCGGCTACACCGCGTGGGCGGTGCAGGTGCTGGAGATCTCAGACGACCGGATCACCGGGTTCCACTGCTTCCTGGACACCCAGCGCTGGTTCCCGCTGTTCGGGCTGCCCCTCCACCTCGAAGCGGAGGCCGACCAGGTCCAGTAGGCCGGGCAGGGCCGGGTCGGGATCGCGCAGGCGTATCCGGCCGCCCGAGCGCCGGGCGGCCAGCTGGAGCCGGGCCAGCAGGTCGACGCCGGCGAGCCCCGGCGGGCCCAGCCCCGCGACGTCGCACACCACGACGCCGGCGCCGGTCGCCTCCAGCAGCGCGCGCACGGCGTCGCACCACCCCGTCAGCTCATCTCTGGTGAAGGGGCCGGTCAGCACGAGTACCGCGGGTGTCATGGCGTCCACGAGCGGTAGACCGGGCGGGCGGGCGGAACTCATCGCAGCCCCGCCGAAGATCACATTGACCTGCCTCCCCCCTTCACCGGAGGGTTGGGTGTATGCCCCATGAATCAGCGCCCGCGCCGTCGCAGTCCGCCGCCGAGGGGGTGCCGTGCAGGGGGTGCTGACGGGCTTCGCCGTCATCGCGGTGGTGATCCTCGTGGGGTACGGCATCGGCCGGCGCGGTCATCTCGGCGAACACGGCCGCGAGGTCCTCACCAAGCTGGCCTTCCACGTCGCCTCCCCCGCCCTGCTCTTCACCACCCTCGCCGGCACCGACCTCTCGGTGATCTTCTCCAGCCGCCTGCTGGTCACGGCCCTGAGCACGGCGGCCGCGGCCGGCGTCTTCGTCGCGGTGGGCGCCGCACGCGGCTGGGGCGTCGGCCGCACCACGATCGGCGCGCTGTGCTCCAGCTACGTCAACTCCGGCAACCTGGGCATCCCGATCGCGGTGTACGTCCTCGGCGACGCCTCGCTCGTGGCGCCGGTGCTGTTGTTCCAGCTGGTGGGGGTCACCCCGGTCGCGCTGACCATCCTCGATCTGTCGGGCGGGGGCGCCAAGGGCCCGTTGTGGCGCCGCCTGATCACCCCGCTGCGCAATCCGATCGCGGCGGGGTCACTGGCCGGGGTGCTGGTCTCGGCGACCGGGGTGCGGGTCCCCGCGCCGGTCCTGGACCCGCTGACGCTGATCGGCGGCATGTCGGTCCCGGCGGTGCTGCTGGCCTTCGGCATCTCCCTGTGCGGCAGCACGCTGCCCGGCCGGGGCCCGGACCGCGGCCCGGTCCTGCTCTCGGTCGCCCTGAAGTCCCTGGGCCAGCCCGCGGCGGCCTGGGCCCTGGCGGCAGGCGTCTTCGGTCTGCGCGGCGCCCCACTCCTGGACGTGGTGGTGACCTCGGCCCTCCCCGCCGCCCAGAACCTCTACACGTACGCGTCGCGCTACGGCGTGGGTGAACGGCTGGCCCGCGACTCGATCCTGCTGTCGACGGTGGTCTCGGTGCCGGTCCTGGTGGCCGTGGCGGCGGTGCTGGGGTGAGCGCCTCAGCTCAGCGGGAAGATGCCGGTGTCGAGGACCAGCTTGAACGGTGCCGGTAGCGTCAGTCCCTCTCCGTACTCCACGGACGCGAGGACTCGGTAGGTGCCGCTCCGGGGTTCTCCGTAGAGCGTCGCAGTCGGGCGCCCCGACTGCCAGGCGTCGAGGAGAAGGTAGAGCGGCACGCCTGCCACGGCGTAACCGTGAGCCTTCTTGATGCGATCGTGGTTCGCATTGCTCCGGGACGTGACCTCGACGACCAGCTCCGCCTCGCCCGCATGCACGCGCGTACCGCGGCGCAACGCAGGCCTCGGCACGACGCAGAGGTCGGGAACGAACAGGCCGCCGGTCTCGGGACATGTGAGCCCAAGGGTCTGGTAGATGCCCCAGTCGCTGCCAGGTGGCCGTGCACCGTACAGGAGTTCGTGAAGCAGCTCGGCAGTGTCGTTGTGTTCCTCTGACGGCGGCGGCGGCACGGTGACGATCCCTTCGATGATCTCCACCTTGCTCCCCTGAGGGGCGTCCGTCTCCTCCCAGACACGGACGATCTCGTCCCAGTCGGCGCCCCCGGAGGCACCGGACTCGGAGGCGAGTGCGCTCATGGCGGTCTCCTATCGGTACGTCACCGATCCCAGCATGCCGAACGGGACCGGCGCAGGTCCACCGATCCCGTTCACCCGAAGGGGGAAACCGCAGGTCAGGCGATTCGTTCCAGCACCACCGGCGAGGCGGTGAAGGCCGTGCCCGGGGCGGCGATGTCGTAGGAACCCTCGACCGACTTCAGGGCGTACTCGAAGCGCTCGGGGGTGTCCGTGTGGAGGGTGAGCAGGGGCTGGCCCTCCGTCACCGTGTCGCCGGGCTTGGCGTGGAGTTCGATGCCGGCGCCCGCCTGGACCGGGTCCTCCTTGCGGGCGCGGCCGGCGCCGAGGCGCCAGGCGCCGACGCCGATGTCGTAGGCGTCGAGGCGGGTCAGGACGCCCGAGGAGGGCGCCTTGATCACATGCTGCTCGCGGGCGACGGGCAGCTCGGCGTCCGGGTCGCCGCCCTGGGCCGCGATCATGCGGCGCCAGACGTCCATCGCGGAGCCGTCGGCGAGGGCCTTCGCCGGGTCGGCGTCGTGGATGCCGGCCGCCGCCAGCATCTCGCGGGCCAGGGCGACCGTCAGCTCCACGACGTCCGCCGGGCCGCCGCCCGCCAGGACCTCCACCGACTCGCGGACCTCCAGCGCGTTGCCCGCGGTGAGGCCGAGGGGGGTGGACATGTCGGTGAGCAGGGCCACCGTCTTCACGCCGTGGTCGGTGCCGAGGCCCACCATCGTCGACGCCAGCTCGCGCGCGTCCTCGATCGTCTTCATGAAGGCGCCGGTGCCGACCTTGACGTCCAGGACCAGGGAACCGGTGCCCTCGGCGATCTTCTTGGACATGATCGAGGAGGCGATCAGCGGGATCGCCTCGACCGTGCCGGTGACGTCCCGCAGGGCGTAGAGCTTCTTGTCGGCGGGGGCGAGGCCGTCGCCGGCCGCGCAGATGACCGCGCCGGTGGTGTCCAGGACGTCCAGCATCTCCTCGTTGGAGAGCAGGGCGCGCCAGCCGGGGATCGACTCCAGCTTGTCCAGGGTGCCGCCGGTGTGGCCGAGGCCGCGGCCGGAGAGCTGCGGGACGGCCGCGCCGCAGGCGGCGACCAGGGGCGCCAGCGGGAGGGTGATCTTGTCGCCGACGCCGCCGGTGGAGTGCTTGTCGGCGGTCGGGCGGGACAGCGAGGAGAAGTCCATGCGCTCGCCGGAGGCGATCATCGCGGCCGTCCAGCGGGCGATCTCGCCCCGGTTCATGCCGTTGAGCAGGATCGCCATGTTGAGGGCGGCCATCTGGTAGTCGGCGACCTCCCCGCGGGTGTACGCGTCGATCACCCAGTCGATCTGCTCGTCGCTGAGCTCACCGCGGTCCCGCTTGGTGCGGATGACGGAGATGGCATCCATGGCGATGGTGTCCTTCCAGAGGTACAGGGAAGTGCACGGCCCCTCCGAACCGACTCGGAGGGGCCGTACGGGAGTTACTGAGAGAGGTGGTCCGGGCCGAAGGCCTGCGGCAGCATCCGCGACAGCGGCACGATCCCCGCCGGGGTCTCCAGCAGGAGTTCCGGGCCGCCGAACTCGTACAGCAGCTGCCGGCAGCGGCCGCACGGGACGAGGATCTCGCCCCGGCCGTCCACGCAGGTGAAGTGCGTCAGACGCCCGCCCCCGGTGCGCTGGAGCTCCGAGACCAGACCGCACTCGGCACACAGGCCGAGCCCGTAGGAGGCGTTCTCCACGTTGCAGCCGGAGACCGTGCGGCCGTCGTCGACCAGGGCGGCGGCGCCGACCGGGAAGCCGGAGTAGGGGGCGTAGGCACGGCCCATCGCCTCCCGCGCCAGCTCCCGCAGCGCGTGCCAGTCGGGCTCGCCCGTCACTTGCCCTGGCCCTTGCGGTAGGGCAGTCCGTCCGCCTTGGGCATCCGCAGCCGCTGCGCGGACAGGGCGAGGACGATCAGCGTGATGACGTACGGCGTGGCCGAGACGACCTGGTTGGGGACCTCGTTGGTGCCGGCGTACCAGGCGTACACCAGGGCGCCGATCACCGCGGTGATCATCGACGAGGCGTACTTCTTCCTGACCACCAGCCAGATCGCGCCGATGATCAGCAGCATCGCGCCGAGCAGCAGCAGCGCGTGGACGTTCTCGGAGCCGCCGCGCAGGTTGAGGCTGTCGGTGTAGCCGAACAGGCCCGCGCCGAGGGCGAGTCCGCCCGGCATCCAGTTGCCGAAGATCATCGCCGCGAGACCGATGTAACCGCGGCCGCTGACCTGGCCCTCCAGGTAGAACGGGTTGGCCACGATGGAGAGGAAGACGCCGCCGAGGCCGGCCAGGCCGCCGGAGATGATCACGGCGATGTACTTGTACTTGTAGACGTTCACGCCGAGGGACTCGGCCGCGACCGGGTTCTCGCCGCAGGAGCGCAGCCGCAGACCGAACGCGGTGCGCCACAGGATCCACCAGGTGGCCGGGATCAGCGCGATGGCGATCAGGGTCAGCCAGGAGACGTTGGTGACCAGGCCGCCGAGCAGGCCGGCGACGTCGGAGACGAAGAACCAGCCCTGGTCGTTGAGGTCGCGCAGCCCGTCGGACAGGCCCGGCACGGTGAAGTGGCCGAGGGATTCGACCGCCGGGGACTGCTTGGCGGAGCCGCCCGCGTGGCCCTCGAAGGCGAGGGGCGCGAGGTAGCGGGTGATGCCGAGGGCGAGGATGTTGATCGCCACACCGGAGACGATGTGGTTGACCCGGAAGGTGACGGTGGCGATGGCGTGCAGGACGCCGCCGACGCAGCCGCCGATGATGCCGACGGCGACACCGGTCCACGGGCCCCACTGGAAGCCGGCCCAGGCGCCGAACCAGGTGCCGAAGATCATCATGCCTTCGAGGCCGATGTTGACGACGCCGGCCCGTTCGGCCCACAGACCGCCGAGACCGGCGAGGCCGATCGGCACGGCGAGCTGGAGCGCGGTGGACATCTGGCTGACGTTGGTGATGCCGTCGGCGCCGGTGATGATGCGGACGACGGAGACCAGCGCCAGGGCTCCGGCGATGATCAGCAGCAGGACGGGCCACGACAGGCGGCGGCCGGTGGGCGCCGTGGGCTGCAGCGTGGGCTGGTTGACGTCGACCGCCGAGGTCTGCGGGCTGGTCATCGGCCGGCCACCTCCTTCGTGTTGTTGTCGGCGCCGAGGACGTGACCGGCGGCCAGTTCGGCGCCGACCCGGCGCTGCTGGCGGCGCAGGCCCCATTCGCGGACGGCCTCGTAGGAGACGACGACCGAGAGGACGATCAGGCCCTGCATGATGACCGCGATCTCCTTGTCGTAGTCGTGGAAGTCCAGCTCGGGCGATGCCTTGTCGAGCCAGGCCCACAGGAGGGCGGCGAACGCGATGCCGACCGGGCTGTTGCGGCCGAGCAGGGCGATGCCGATGCCCAGGAAGCCGATGCCGGTGGGGAAGTTCAGGCTGTACGTGTGGGTGTCGCCCATCAGGATGGGCAGGCCGGCCAGACCGGCGATGGCACCCGAGATCAGCATGGCGGTGAGCACCATGCGCTTGGGGTCGACACCGCTGGCCGCCGCGGCGGACTCCGAGGCGCCGGAGGCGCGCAGGTCGAAGCCGAAGCGGGTGCGGTTGAGGGTGACCCAGTAGCCGATGCCGAGCAGGACGGCGAGCAGGACCAGGCCGTAGATCTCGCCGGCGTCGCCCATGTCGAAGCCGGGGATCCAGCCGGACTCGTGCATCTCGCCGGTGGTGTTGTTGTTGCCGACCTTCACACCGAAGACGTCGGGCAGCCACAGGTAGGCGATGACGGAGGTCGCGATCGCGTTGAGCATGATCGTCGCGACGACCTCGCTGACCCCCCGGGTGACCTTCAGGACGCCGGCGATGCCGGACCAGAAGGCGCCGGTGCACAGCGCGGTCAGGATCAGCAGCGGCACCTGGAGCGCGGCGGGGAGGTCGGCGTGCGCGCCCACGATGGCGGTCATCATGGCGGCGAGCTGGTACTGGCCGTCGACACCGATGTTGAACAGGTTCATCCGGAAGCCGATGGCCACCGCGAGGGCCGCGATGTAGTACATCGAGGCCTGGTTGACGATCAGCACCTGGATGTCGGAGTAGGTGGCCTGCTCGAACATCAGGGTGTACGGCTCGACCGGGTTCTTGCCCGAGGCGATGAGCACGATCGAGCTCAGCGCGAAGGCCACGGCGAGCGCGATGACCGGGCCGGCCACCGCGAGGAGCAGGCGCTCCTTGTCGAACTTCTTCATCAGCGGGCCTCGTCTTCGCCGGGCTCAGGGGTTTCTTCGTGCTCCAGGTGGCCGGTCGCGGCGCCGGTCATCGCCGAACCCAGCTCCTCCGGGGTGACGGTGGCCGGGTCGGCGTCCGCGACCAGCTTGCCGTTGTAGATCACCCGGAGCGTGTCGGACAGGCCGATGAGCTCGTCGAGGTCGGCGGAGATCAGCAGCACGGCCAGGCCCTCGCGGCGGGCCTCGCGGATGTGGTCCCAGATCGCGGCCTGCGCGCCGACGTCGACACCGCGGGTGGGGTGTGCGGCGATCAGGAAGCGCGGCTTGTGGCTCATCTCGCGGCCGACGATCAGCTTCTGCTGGTTGCCGCCGGACAGCGAGGCCGCGGTGACGTCGATGCCCGGGGTGCGGACGTCGTACGTCTCGACGATGCGGCGGGTGTCGGCCTGTGCGGCCTTCGGGTCCAGCCAGACGCCCTTGGCGTTGGGCTTCTCGGTGACGTGACCGAGGATGCGGTTCTCCCAGAGGGGTGCCTCCAGGAGCAGGCCGTGGCGGTGGCGGTCCTCGGGGATGTAGCCGATGCCCTGCTCGCGGCGCTTGCGGGTGGCCCAGGAGGTGATCTCCTCCTCGGCCAGCGTGATGGTGCCGGAGTCGGCGCCCTTGAGGCCGATGAGGGCGTCCACCAGCTCGGTCTGGCCGTTGCCCTCGACGCCGGCGATGCCCAGGATCTCGCCCGCGTGGATGGTGAAGGTGATGTCGTCCAGCAGGGCCTTGCCGCCGGGCGCCGCCAGGCGCAGCTTGTCGACGGTGAGGACCGGGCGGTCGGTGACCGTGGACTCGGCGGTCTGAGGGGTGGGCAGCTCGCTGCCGACCATCATCTCGGCGAGCTGACGGGGCGTCGTCTCGGCCGGGACGGCCGTGCCGACGGTGGTGCCGCGGCGGATGACGGTGATCTCGTCGGCGACGGAGAGCACCTCGCCGAGCTTGTGGGAGATGAAGATGACCGACAGGCCCTCGGACTTCAGCTCGCGCAGGTTGTCGAAGAGCGCGTCGACCTCCTGCGGCACGAGCACGGCCGTGGGCTCGTCGAGGATCAGCGTGGTGGCGCCGCGGTAGAGGACCTTGAGGATCTCCACGCGCTGGCGGGCGGCGACGCCGAGCTCCTCGACCAGGACGTCGGGGCGCACCCCGAGGCCGTAGCGGTCGGAGAGCTCCTTGATCTTGCGGCGGGCCTTGGCGCCGATGCCGTAGAGCTGCTCGCTGCCGAGCGCCACGTTCTCCAGGACCGTGAGGTTGTCGGCGAGCATGAAGTGCTGGTGGACCATGCCGATGCCACGGACGATGGCGTCGGCCGGGGACGAGAAGGTGACCTGCTCGCCGTCGACCGCGATGGTCCCCTCGTCCGGCTTCTGCATGCCGTAGAGGATCTTCATCAGGGTCGACTTGCCGGCGCCGTTCTCGCCGACGAGGGCGTGCACGGTGCCCTTGCGGACGGTGAGGTGGATGTCGTGGTTGGCCACGACGCCCGGGAATCGCTTCGTGATCCCGGCGAGCTCGACGGCGGTCACCTGACCGTTGACCGCCGCGCCGGCCGGAGGGCTGCTGGACGCGTTGATGGCGCACTCTCCTGGGGACGGGGGTCGTCTACGCGCGTAGCGCCCCTACGGCATACAAAGGGGTGACGCATCGCTGACAACGGGGTACGGGGAGACAGCCTCCCCGTACCCCGTTGAGCGGACGTAACCCCGCGGTTACACGCTGCTCAGGGTGTTGCTGTTCAGCTGCTCTTGACCTTGATCTCGCCGTTGATGATCTTCTCCTTGGCCGTGTCGATGGCTTCCTGGAGCTTGGCGTCGTCGGCGAACTTCGGGTTGGAGTTCGCCAGGCTCACCTCGCCGGACTTCAGATCGCCACGAACGATACCGGTCTCGGGCTTTCCGTTCTCGACCGACTTCGCCAGGTTGTAGACCGCCTTGGCGACATCCTTCATCGCCGAGGTCAGGATCGAGTCCTTGTACTTGGCGAGGGCTTCCTGGCTGTACTGGTCGGAGTCGACGCCGATGGCCCACACCTGGTTGGCGGCGGCGGCCTCGATGACACCCTGGCCGGAGAGACCGGCGGCCGCGTAGACGACGTCCGCCTTCTTCTCGATCTGGCCCTCGGCGGCCGTCTTGCCCTTGTCGGGGCTGGAGAAGCCACCCTCCTCCGCGGTCTGCGTGAGGTACTGGGAGAGGACCGTCGCCTTGGGGTTGGTGTCCTTGACGCCCTGCTCGAAGCCCGCCTGGAACTTGTGGATCAGCGGGATGTCCACGCCGCCCACGAAGCCGACCGTGTTGGTC
Organism: Streptomyces sp. NPDC000983; assembly: GCF_040299205.1. Lineage (NCBI taxonomy): Bacteria > Bacillati > Actinomycetota > Actinomycetes > Kitasatosporales > Streptomycetaceae > Streptomyces > Streptomyces sp. NPDC000983. Next base: position 69,749 of record NZ_JBEPBM010000018.1, read on the forward strand.
TTGGTGCTCTTGGCGGCGGCGACACCGGCCAGGTAGGACGCCTCCTCCTCGGAGAAGACCAGGTCGGCGACGTTCTCCGCCTCGACCGTGGAGTCGTCCACGATGCCGAAGGTGGTGTCCGGGAACTTCTCCGCGGCGCCCTTCACGGCGGCGGCGTAGGCGTAGCCGACACCCACGACCGGGTTGTAGCCCTGCTTGGCGAGGGACTCCAGGCGCTGCTGCTTGTCCGCGTCGGTCTCGCCCTCGGTGGGCTCGACGTCCTGCGTCTCGTAGCCGAACTCCTTCTTCGCCTGCTCCAGGCCCGCGAACGCCGCGTCGTTGAAGGACTGGTCGCCCTTGCCGCCGACGTCGTACGCGATGGCCAGGCCCTTGTCGCCCTTGGACTCGGACGAGCCGCTCTCGGACGAGGTGCCGCCGCAGGCGGAGAGAGCGAGGGCCAGAGAGGCGGTCGCTGCGCCTGCGACCGTGATCCGGGAAATCCGGCGCATGTGAAGTGCTCCTAGTCGTGCTGACGTGGCCGGAGAAATGCGCGTGGGGGTCTCCCGCACTTCTCCGGGTTCGCCCAGCGCCGGACGGTTCACAGCTTCGACGCTGGCTTCGCCGCAGATTAACGCGCGTAGACCTGCCTGAAAACCCCTTCTGTCCACCTTGTTATGCGGCCGTGCCCAACGCCACTGCCCGGCGGGCCGGGGGCTCGCCGACCGCTAACGGAAGGTGGCGGTGGGTGATCTTCGAGGGCCGTGGGGATCGATCGGCCGGGGGCGCGGCGGGTGTCCCGCGCGGAACGCCGAAGCGGGCGGGTGTCCAGGACACCCGCCCGCCTCATGCGACTTCGGTACTCCGACCGCATTGCGCCGTCGGAGTGGCACTCACTCCGTGTTGACCTTGATGGTCCCCGCGATGATGTCCTCCTTGGCCTTGGCCACGGCGTCGGTCAGACCCGGGATCTCGGCCATCTTCGGGTTGCTCTCGGCCAGGCCCACGCCGTCGACCTTGAGGTCGAAGGTCTGCACACCGGTCAGCGGCTTGTCGTCCTGCACGGACTCGGCGAGGGTGAACACCGCACCGCCGACGTCCTTGAGCGCGGAGGTGAGGATGTAGTCCTTGTACGCCGACAGGGCTTCCTGCTGGTACTGGTCGGAGTCGACACCGATCGCCCAGACCTTCGCCTTGGCGGCGGCCTCGATGACGCCCTGGCCGGACAGACCGGCCGCCTGGTAGACGACGTCGGCGTTCTTCTCGATCTGGCCCTCGGCGGCGGCCTTGCCCTTGTCGGGGCTGGAGAAGCCACCCTCCTCGGCGGTCTGCGTCAGGTACTGCGAGACGACCTTGACCTTCGGGTTGGTGTCCTCGACGCCCTGCTTGTAGCCGGCCTCGAACTTGTGGATCAGCGGGATGTCCACACCGCCCACGAAGCCGACCGTGTTGGTCTTGGTGGCCTTGGCGGCGGCGACACCGGCGAGGTAGGAGGCCTCCTGCTCGGCGAAGACCAGGGAGGCGACGTTGTCGCCCTCGACGACGGAGTCGACGATGCCGAAGGTGGTCTTCGGGTACTTCGCGGCGACGGCCTCCATCGCGGGACCGTAGGCGAAGCCGACGCCGATGACCGGGTTGTAGCCCTGCTTGGCGAGGGAGGACAGACGCTGTTCCTTGTCGGCGTCCGTCTCGCCCTCGGTGGGCTCGATGTCGGCGGTCTTGTAGCCGAACTCCTTCTGGGCCTTCTCCAGACCGGCGTACGCGGCGTCGTTGAAGGACTGGTCGCCCTTGCCGCCGATGTCGTACGCGATCGCCAGGCCCAGCTCCTCCTTGGTGGAGCTGCTGCTGTCGCTGTCGCTGCTGGTGCCACCGCACGCCGTGGCGGCGAGCGCGATCGACGCGACCCCCACCGCGACACGGGCCAGTTTGGATGTCCGACGCATCGTGAAGTTCCCCATTCTCCAAAAGCCCCGCAGTGGGTGCCTCAGTTCGGCGCACATTAACGCGCGTAGACACCCTTGGGAACGGGGTACCGCTTGGCCGTTATCCATTCGTGCCGATGGCCGGTTACGTCCCCGTGAACCACCGTCCCGAAAGGTGTGAATCGGGACGTTGGGGCGTGGGTGTGGGCGCCGCCATGGGGCCAGACTCCACCCGGGGGCGGGGTGGCGCAACCGGAGGGGGTGCGGTGCGTTGCCGGTGCCGGCCGGTGGGGTTGATCGCGCAGTTCCCCGCGCCCCTATCGGGTTGTCGGGGCTGTGCGGGTTCGTCTGGGCTGGTCGCGCAGTTCCTCGCGCCCCTAAGAGGTTGGTGGGGCTGTGCGGGTTTGTTGGGGCTGGGCGCGCAGTTCCCCGCGCCCCTTGCGGGGCGCGGGTCGGCGGTTACAGGTCGATCAGGGCTGCTGCCGTGAAGAGTTCCACGCCGACCGTGATGGCGTGTTCGTCCACGTCGAAGTCGCCCTGGTGGAGGTCGCGGACCGTGCGCTCGCCGGGGGTGCGGACGCCCAGGCGGGCCATGGCGCCGGGGACGCGCTCCAGGTACCAGGAGAAGTCCTCGCCGCCCAGGCTCTGCTCGGTGCCCTCCACGGCGTCGGCGCCGCGGCGGGCGATCATCGCGTCGCGCAGCAGTTCGGTGACGCCGGGGTCGTTGACCACGGGCGGCACCCCGCGGACGTAGTTGATCTCGGACTTGGCCCGGTGCAGGTTGGCGACCTCGTCGATCGCGCCGACCACGATGTCGGGCGCCTGCCGCCAGGCGTCGAGGTCGAGGCAGCGCACGGTGCCGGAGAGCTCGGCGTGCTGCGGGATGACGTTCGGGGCGTGCCCGGACTCGATGCGGCCCCAGGTCACGGCGAGTCCGCTGCGGGTGTCCACCCGGCGGGCGACCAGCGCGGGCACGTCGGTGACCACCCGGGCGACGGCGGTGACCAGGTCGGTGGTCAGGTGGGGGCGCGCGGTGTGGCCGCCGGGGCCGTCCAGCGCGATCTCCAGCCGGTCGCAGGCGGAGGTGATGGCGCCCTCGCGGATGCCGATCCTCCCGGCGTCCACCCGGGGGTCGCAGTGCACGGCGACGATCCGGCCGACGCCCTCCAGCGCCCCGCACCCGATGGCGTCCGCGGCACCGCCGGGCAGCACCTCCTCGGCGGGCTGGAAGATCAGCCGCACCGGGCGCGGCAGCCGGCCCTGCCGGTGCAGTTCGGCGAGGACCAGTCCGGCGCCGAGCACCACGGTGGTGTGGACGTCGTGGCCGCAGGCGTGGGCGCGGTCCGGCACGGTCGAGCGGTAGGCGCAGTCCGTCTTGGCGTCCGGGATGGGCAGCGCGTCGATGTCGGCCCGCAGGGCGAGCGCGGGCAGCCCGTCCTCCCAGTTGCCGATGTCACAGAGGAGGCCGGTGCCGACGGCGAGCACCCGCGGACGGAGCCCCGCCCGCTCCAGGCGCTCCTTGATCGCGGCGGTCGTGCGGAACTCCTGGTTGCCGAGCTCGGGGTGCATGTGCAAGTCGCGACGGAACGCGACGAGTTCGGCGCGCAGCGACTCGGGCAGCGCGCCGGGAAGCAACGCTTCCCCCGGAAGGTCGGCCTCGGACTCTACGGACATCAATTGCTTCACCCTCTGAAGGGTAGGACGCCCGGGTGGCCAACTGACCCACGATCAACAAAAGTTCAGCCCGTTAGGGGAAGAAAATCTGGCCGCCAGACGCATAGGCGTGGTCTGAGACGGGTAAACTCACTCACTTTTCGAGCGAGTCGATCATGACTACCCGTCCGTTCTCCTCCTCAACCCTTACCACGCCCCGCACGGCGGCGTCGGTTCTGTTCACCTTTCGGAACGCGGAGTCGAGGCTTCCTCCAGTGTCCCTTCAGCCCCGAGGGCCCGCAGGATGCGGGGCAGGTCGGCCGGAGCGGCAGCCGGCCGGACCGGGGTGCCGGCGTCGTCGAGGTCGGCGACGTGCCGGCTCCGGGGCACGGTGTCGCCGTCGGAGCCGCGGGCCCGGCGGACCTCGCGCACGGTGAGCCGGCGCGCCGGGACCGTCCGGGCGGCGTACCGGCCGGGGCCGGGGGTGACCGCGGGCGGTTCGCCGCCGCCGATGGCGATGTGGGTGCCGAAGTGGTGGGGGTTGCAGTCGGTGGCGTCCAGGAAGCGGGCGGGGAGGAAGGCCTCGATGTCCTCCGCGGCGGGGGCGCCGGTCGCGGCGGGGCGGCGGACCCGGGTCGCGCGTACGGCCCAGGCGGTCATGGCGAGGGTGGCGGTGGCGCCCGCGAGCCACCAGGGGGCCGCCTCGGCCGAGGCGAGGGTGGTGGGGTGCCGGTGGCAGAGGGGGAGGAGCCAGGCCCCGGTGCCGACGAGGACGGCCGCCCAGGGCAGGGCGGACGGCAGGACCTCCTCGGCGGCGAGCCGTCGGCGGCCGGTCGCGCGGATCAGCATGCGGGCGGCCGGGTATCCGGCGGCGAGCGTCGGCCCGGCCGAGACGACGGCCGGGTCGCCCGGCGGGGCGACGTGCTCCCGCCATACGAAGCGGCTGCCGGAGACCTTCATGACGGCGCCGCGCCACACGGTCAGCTCGCCCCGGTCACCGGGGCGGAACTCCAGCGCTGCCTCGCGCGGGACCAGGGCCCGGTCCACCGGCCGGCCGCCGGTGAAGTGCAGCAGGCCGCGCTGTTTGCGCCGCTGCTCCGTCCGTTCGACCACGGCGGGCAGGACGTCCAGGCACGCCCACCGGTCCGCGGCCGGGCAGGGGACGGCGGCCCGCCAGTCCCGGTAGTGGCCGTCGGCCCGCGGCACCATCCAGGCGGCGAGCCCGGCGCCCAGCAGGAACAGCACGCACAGCACCGGCGGCCAGGCCGAGCCCCGGCCGTCCGCGGTCCCGCTCGGTGAGCACGACGAGGCGGTCGGAGTCGGGGCTGCCGTGGCGGCGGTGCAGGGCGCGCAGGCCCTCCACGGCGGCGTCGAACCCGGGGTCCGGGGCCGCGGGCAGCGGCAGCGTCCAGGGGCGCCCCTCGCGCGGTACGAGGACCAGGCGCCGGGACTGCCCGCCGCGGGGCAGCGCCGTGACCCGCGGGCGCAGGTCGGCGATGTCGGCCCAGGGCACGCTGCGGCGCCGCAGCGGCGTACGGACGTGCAGCCCGGCGGCGTCGGCGCGCACCTCGGACCGGCGCAGGGGCGCCCTGAGTTCGATGTCCGCGGCTCCGCTCACGCCCGCCGTCCTGGCGTGCGCGCCGGGCGCGGTCCCGTCCGGTGTCCGGCAGCTTTCGGGTCGGTGAACCTGCCGACCCGGCACCCGGGCCGTCGGTAGGCTGCGCCCGCGTGACGGAACCGAGCGCAGACACGGACTTCATACGGGCCGCGAGCACGTCGTACGACGCGATCGCTCCCGCCTACTCCGCCCGCCATCCCGACAGCCTGGCCGGGCAGCCGCTGGAGCTGGCCCTCCTCGCGGCCTTCGCCGAGCAGGTCCGCGCCAACAGCGCGGCTCCCGTGGGCGACCTGGGCAGCGGCCCGGGGCACGTGACGGCCCGCCTGCACGAGCTGGGCGTCCCGGTCTTCGGGGTCGACGTCTCCCCGCGCATGGTCGCGCTGGCCCGTGAGGCCCATCCGGGGCTGCGCTTCCACGTCGGCACGATGACGGACCTGGACCTGCCGGACGAGACGCTGGGCGGGGTCGCCGCCCTCTACTCGGTCATCCACGTGCCGACGGAGCATCTGACGGCGGTGTTCGCCGAGTTCCGCCGGGTGCTGGTGCCCGGCGGACAGGTGCTGCTGTCCTTCCAGACCACGGAGACCGAGGAGCTGATGCACCTGACGGAACGGTTCGGCGAGGAGGTCAGCCTGCACTACTGGTTCCGCACGCCGGAGGCGGTCGCGGACCATCTGCGGGAGGCCGGCTTCCGGATCCAGGCCCGGCTGGTGCGCGAACCCGCGGGGGACGAGAAGTACCGCCGCGGGTTCGTCCTGGCCCACCGGCCGGGCTGAGCGGCCGCTACGCCGTCGTCACCGCCGCCAGCCGGTGGACGTCCCGGGCCGAGCCGGTCACGCCGGAGAGGAAGCCCTGGGCGCGGGGGGAGGCGTGGTCGGTCAGCCAGGCCGGGTCGATGTCGCAGACCGCGACCCGGACGTCCGTGCCGGCCAGCGCGAGCGGCAGGGTGTGGACGACCGTGGAGGGGAAGCTGAGGATGGTGCGCCCTATGGGGCCCCGGCGGGCGATGAGTTCCAGGGGGAGGTCCGGGCGGACTATCTCCAGCCCGGTCTCGACCGCGAGGCGGTGGAGTTTCTCGGTGCTCTCGCGGCGGTGCGCGAAGTAGCGGGTCGCGCCGTGGGTCTTGGCCAGGGAGCGGACCGCTTCCAGATAGTGGTCGGCGTCGACCACCCCGGTCTCCACCAGGGAGGTGCCGACCATGTCCGCGCCCTTGCCGATGCGGGGCGGGCCGAAGCGGGCGCGGGTCCAGGAGAAGTCGTTGGCGGTGACCACCACGCCGGGGGGTGTCCGCTCCATCGGCATGGAGGAGAAGATCTCGACGCCGCGGCCGGCGCCCGGGGTCAGCCGGCGGCGGGCCGAGGAGGCCACCGGGGCGAAGACCAGGTCCCGGGGGCCGGGGCGGCCGCCCTTGCGGTGCCAGCGCACCAGGCGCTCGCCGTCGGCCAGCTGGGCGACGAACTCCATGGTGGCGGTGCCGTCGTCGACGACCACCAGGTCCCGGGCCCGGGTGATGGTCAGCAGGAGCTGGACGTAGCGGGAGAAGGGGTCGCCGAGGACGACCCGGGGGGCCCGGCGGAGCATGCCCGCGAGGCCCCCGATCGTGTGGAACGGCGCCGTGGCGCCTCCCCGCGCCTCCTCCCAGCGGACCTCGTGGCCCTCCTCGCGGGCCAGCTCGGCCATGCGGCGCAGCTGGCCCCGGGTCATCGGGTCGATCGGGGACAGGACCACGAGGGTGAGCCCCGCGCCGAGCGCCTGCTCCTGGGCATGCGCCCACTCCAGCACGTTCAGCAGCTGTACCGGACTCTCGACGAACGCGAGAGTGCGGGGGCCGGCGTTCCCGGCGCGGGGGCTCATCTGCGTACGACCGTCCCGTCGTGAGGAGGACCGGGGTGGGGGTGGGGTCAGACCGTGAGGGGCTCGCCCGCGGCGGCGGCGATCTCCGCCTCGGCGACGATGCCGGAGACGCGGCGCAGCTTCTTCATCGGGCCGAGCTCGGAGTCGTAGACCTTCTTGACGCCGTCGCCGAGGGAGGCCTCGATGGTGCGGATGTCGCGGACGAGGCGGGTCAGGCCCTGCGGCTCGACGGAGGCCGCCTGGTCCGAGCCCCACATGGCGCGGTCGAGGGTGATGTGGCGCTCGACGAAGGTGGCGCCGAGGGCGACCGCGGCGAGGGTGGTCTGCAGGCCCGTCTCGTGGCCGGAGTAGCCGATCGGGACGTTCGGGTACTCGGCCTGGAGGGTGTTGATCACCCGGAGGTTGAGCTCCTCCGCCTTCGCCGGATAGGTGGAGGTGGCGTGGCAGAGCAGGATGTTGTCCGAGCCGAGGACCTCCACCGCGTGGCGGATCTGGCGCGGGGTGGACATGCCGGTGGAGAGGATGACGGTGCGGCCGGTGGCGCGCAGCGAGCGGAGCAGCTCGTCGTCGGTGAGCGAGGCGGAGGCGACCTTGTGGGCGGGGACGTCGAACTTCTCCAGGAAGGCGACGGCCTCGGTGTCCCACGGAGAGGCGAACCAGTCGATCTCGCGGGACTTGCAGTACTCGTCGATCTGGCGGTACTCGTCCTCGCCGAACTCCACGCGGTGGCGGTAGTCGATGTAGGTCATCCGGCCCCAGGGGGTGTCGCGCTCGATGTCCCACTGGTCGCGCGGGGTGCAGATCTCGGGGGTGCGCTTCTGGAACTTCACCGCGTCACAACCGGCCTCGGCGGCCACGTCGATCAGCTTGAAGGCGTTCTCCAGCTCGCCGTTGTGGTTGATGCCGATCTCGCCGCAGATGTAGACGGGGCGGCCGGGGCCGGCCTCGCGGGAGGAACCGAACGTACGGAGACGGGAGTTGGTGCTCATGGCAGGAACTGTCCTTACTTGGTGAGGGAGTCGAGAGAGGGGCCGAGGATCCAGCTGGCGATCTCTCGGATCGCGCCGTCGCCACCGGGGACGGTGGTGACCGCGCGTGCGGCGCCGCGCACGACGTCGTGGGCGCTCGCGACCGCCACGGGCCAGCCCACGAGGGCGAAGCACGGGAGGTCGTTGACGTCGTTGCCGACGTAGAGCACGCGCTCGGGCGCGATGCCCTGCTCCTCGCACCACTGCTTCAGTGCGAGGTCCTTGCGGTCGATGCCGTGCAGGACCGGAAGGCGCAGCTTCCGGGCCCGGGCGGCGACCACGGGGTTCTGTTCCGTGGAGAGGATCAGCATCTTCAGGCCGCTGTCGCGCAGGGCGGCGATGCCGAGGCCGTCCCCGCGGTGCACGGAGACGGACTCCTTTCCGTCGGCGTCGATCAGCACCCGGTCGTCGGTCTGGGTGCCGTCGAAGTCCAGGACGACCGCGTCGACGTCCTCGGCGGCGGGCAGCGCGCCGGGGCGGTCCGCGTCGAAGAGGGGCGCCAGGGCGCGGGCGCGGGCGAGGTCGTGCGGGTCGTCGATCTCCAGGACGCGCGCCGGGTCGGTGCGGACCAGTTCGGTGCGGCCGAAGAAGCGGTGGTGGTGCTCGCGGAAGCCGGCGGCGTCCATCGCGTAGGCTGCGCCGGTCTCCAGGTAGTCCTGGGGGCGGTCCTGGCGGCGGGGGCGGTAGGCCTTGTCGTGGTTGACGCCGGCGCCACCGTCGGTGGGCTCCTCGGCGTCGCGCCAGACGAACCCGTGGAAGGGGGCCACGGTGACCGCGGTGTCGGCGCCGTGCTCGACGACCGCGGCGGCGACCGAGTCGATGTCCTCGCGGATCACGAAGGGGCTGGTGCACTGCACGAGCAGCACCGCGTCGACGGACGCGCCGTGCAGGGTCTCGTGGGCGTCCATGGCGTGCCGTACGGCGGCCTCGGAGGTGGCGGTGTCGCCGGCGATCGCGGCGGGCCGCAGGACGACCTCGGCGCCGGCCGAGCGGGCGGCCTCGGCGATGGCGTGGTCGTCGGTGGAGACCACGACGTCGGTGACGAGCCGGGTGGCCAGGCACTCGCGGACGGCGCGGGCGACCAGCGGGACCCCGCCGACGGGCGCGAGGTTCTTGGCGGGCACGCCCTTGGAGCCGCCGCGGGCGGGGATGACGGCGAGCACGCGGCGCACCGGAGCGCCCGTGCCTGCCGGGGAGTCGGACATGGGTTGCACTCCTTGCGCAGGGTTCACGGTGGGAGGGGCGGCGGGGCCGGTCACAGCTCCCCCATCCGGCGGATCACCGGGGCGACGCGCTGCACCCCGTGCCGGTAGGCGCCGCGGGCGGCGCGGCGCACGATCTGCCGTACCGGGCCCGGCTCCTTGTCGGCGGTGGGCGCGCCCGGCAGTACGGAGCCGTCGGGGCCGAGGTGGTGGCGGGCGAGGATGCCGGGCAGGTAGCCGGGCGCCGTCTCGGGTGTGTAGTACGGGGCGAGCGGGGCGAGTCCGCCGGGCCGGCCGAGCAGCTCGGTGATCCGCTCGCGGGCGGCGTCGAAGGCGTTGTCGTAGCCGCCGTCGGCGGCGACGCCCTGGCGGGCCACCCACTCCCGGTCGGGGGTGGGGCGGTGTCCCGCGTCGAGCTGGTCCCAGGAGGCGAGGCAGCCGGAGCCGACGAAGTGGTGGTTGCCGAGCGTCTCGCGCACGCCGAGGTCGGTGAGGACGACGGTGGGGATCCGGCGGTGCAGGGACTCCAGCGCCGCCGTCGAGCTGATCGTCACCAACAGGTCGGTGCGGTCGAGGACTTCACCCATGTGGCCGTAGACCAGGCGGAAGTTGGGCGGCAGGTCCAGCTTCTGCGCCAGCTTCTGGTAGGGCAGTTCCTCGATGTGGGTGGTGTGTTCGCCGGGCTTGGAGCGGAGTTTGAGCAGGACCTCGCGCTCCGGGTGCAGCCGGGCGTGCCGGACCAGCCGGTCGAGCAGGTAGGTGCGGTCCTTGCGGTTCTCGGGCACCGAGGGCTGGGCGGCGAAGACGACGGTGTACGGGTCGTGTCCGCCGGTGTGGGGCGCGCCGCCGAGGAACGGCAGCGCCACCTCGGTCACGGCCGAGGCGTCGGCGCCGACGCCCTCGTAGACCGCGCGGAACCGCTCGGCGTCCTGACGGGAGTTGGCGAGGACGAGGTCGGCTCCGTGGCGGAGCAGGAGGCCGTCGGCGAGCTTCTCGTAGACGACGCCGACATAGCCGGTGACGACCACGGGACGCCGTTCGCGGCCCTGCCAGACGCGGCCGAGTCCGTGCAGCACGGCCTGTACTCCGCCGCCGACGAGGGCCAGTACGACGATGTCGTACTCCTCCTCGGCCATGGCGCGCAGGAACTCCACCGCGGTCACCTCGCGCAGGGAGTCGGCGCGGACGCCGACCTCCTCCAGCTGGCGGGCGGTGGGCGTGGCCCGGCCTCGCAGCAGGAATCCGCCGAGGACGGGGGCGACTTGCGCGCTCCCTTCGGCTGCGGCTTCCATGGACGGTCCCGGGGCGATACGGGCCGCCGTCAGGGCGCCCCATTTCCATCGGGTGTCGGAGTCCGCGAGAACCGCTATGCGGGTCGGCTTCGTTGTACTTGCTGGCACGGAGACGACGCTAGGAAGCAATTCCAAGGTATGGCCCAACCTCGAATCAACGAAAAGTTAACAACACACCACAGCGAACCGAACTGGCCCGTCAAAGCCCGGGAAGCACATGGGATGCACCATTCCGACACATGGAGTTCACCCGTAGTACCGACACCGGCTAGTTTCACCGCCGGGCATCCTTCTAAGATTTCGCGGGTGCCCAAGCTTTCCGTGATCGTGCCGTTCTACAACGTGCAGCAATACGCCCAGGACACGCTTCGAAGTCTTCGCGCGAACGCGCGGAGCGACTTCGAATTCATCCTGGTGGACGACCAATCAAAGGATGAAACGCCCGCCATTCTCGAGCGGGCGGCCGACGAGCTTTCGGATGTCGCACAGGTGCGCTACATCCGTCACGAGGTGAACGGAGGGCTGGCCACCGCCCGCAACACCGGCCTGGACGCGGCGACCGGGGAGTACATCACCTTCCTCGACGGCGACGACTGGTTCGCGCCCGGCCACTGCGCCGAACTGGTCGCCGCCGCCGAGGGGCTGGGCTGCGACTTCGTCCGTACCGACCACGTCCAGACCAACGCCCGCGCCCGGTCCGTGCACCGGGTGCCGGTCGGCCGCCGCGACGAGGTCCTCGACCCGCGCGCGGCGATCCTGCCCGCCGACCGCACGACCTCCGTCGACTACGCCTACGCCTGGGCCGGCGTCTACCACCGCCGGCTGCTGGACAAGGGGCTGCTGCACTTCACCGACGGGCTGCGCACGGCCGAGGACCGGCCCTGGATCTGGCGACTGCACCGCGAGGCGGAGTCGTTCGCCGTGGTGGGCCTGCTCGGCGTCTTCTACCGCCGCGGGGTGGCCGGTTCGCTGACCCAGATCGGTGATGTCCGCCAACTCGACTTCATCCGCGCCTTCGACCAGGTCGTCGAGGAGACGGCCGCCGACCGGGACGCGGAGCGGCTGCTGCCCAAGGCGGTGCGCACCTACTGCGCGATCATCGCCCACCACCTGTCGGACGAGTCCAAGTGGGAACCGGCCGTCGCCAAGCAGCTGCGCGCGAGGAGCGCGGCGGCCATACAGCGGATGCCCCAGGACGCGCTCGGCGACGTCCTCGACACCATGGACCTGCGCCGCGCCGGCAAGCTCCGGCGGCTGCGGCGCCGGGTCACCACTGCGAAGGCGGCCGCGTGATGCCCCTTAGGACCACCCAGATCTTCTGCGTCTCCACGCTCTACGGCGCCGCCACCCTGGCCGCCGCGCTGGACTCGGAGTGCTTCGCCGGGGCGGACCGCCGGCTGCTGCTGGTGTTCAACAACTCCACCACCCCCGAGACCACCCCGGCCGTCGACGAGATGCCGGGGTTCGCGCCCCTGCGCGACCACTTCGACGGGGTGGTCTCCTTCAACGAGGCCATCCGCCCCTTCCACCCCGGCGCCTGGGCGCCGCGCCCGGACGACCTGCCGCTCTTCGAGCGCTATCTGCGGCTGCTGTGGGGGCTCGGCGACGACCGGGTGGAGCTGGTCCTGGAGTCCATCCAGGTCAACCCGGCGCTCGGGCTGGCGCAGATCTTCACCGGCGCCCCCGTCCACGTCTACGCCGACGGCCTGATGAGCTACGGCCCCACCCGCAACAAGCTCGACCCGCTGGTCGGCACCCGGGTGCGGCGCCTGCTCCACCTGGATCTGGTGCCGGGGCTGAGGCCGACGCTGCTCACCGAGTTCGACGTGCCCGCCGAGGTCGTGCCGGTCGAGGCGTTCCTGAAGGTCATGGGCGAACTCGCGGGCGCGGTCGAGGAGTTGCCGCGGCTGCCGGACGACTCGGCGCTGCTGCTCGGCCAGTACCTGTCGGCGCTGAACATCCTCACCCCGCAGGCCGAGGAGGAGCTGCACGTCCGGATGATGCGCGGGGCGGTGGAGCGCGGGCACCGCTCGATCGTGTTCAAGCCGCACCCGACGGCACCGGCCCGCTACAGCCGCGCCCTGGAGACCGAGGCCGACAGGCTCGGTGTGGACCTGACCGTGCTGGACTCGCCCGTGCTGGCCGAGGTGCTGTTCGAGAAGTCGCGGCCCGCGCTGGTCGTCGGCTGCTTCTCGACCGCCCTGTTCACGGCGTCCGCCTTCTACGACCTCCCGGTCGCCCGGATCGGCACCGAGCCGCTGCTGGAGCGGCTGACGCCGTACCAGAACAGCAACCGGCTGCCCGCGGTGCTGGCCGACGCGGTGCTGCCGGACCTGGAGAACCGCGTCGGCGAGGAGCCGGTGCCCGCAGGGACCCTGGGCGCGCTGGTCGCGGCCATAGGGTTCACCATGCAGCCGCAGATCTATCCGGGGCTGCGCGCCGAGGCCGAGGGCTATCTCTCGGCGCACCTCGGGCCGCGCACCCAGCGCTACTTCAAGCGCAAGCGGCTGACCGCGCTGGGCCTGCCGGGCGGTATCCCGGAGCGGCTGTCGTTCCTGCCGCGCAACGCGACCGCCCGCCGGATGGTGCGCCGGGCGAAGGCGCTGCGGAAGTCGGTCCGCCGCTGAGTCGATGCCGCTGAGCCAATACCCGGTGAACCACCGGGAAAGGCCATGGAAACGGTGGGGCATCATCCGGTTAGACCGATGAATCGATGGTGGGGGTGGCGTTCGAATCCCTAGGATCACGGAACGCCGCCCCATCCCACCCCGTGAGGCCCTCATGACGAACCTCGGCCGGCTGTACTCCCTGCTCGACGGCGTCACCCTGCCGGACGACCTGCCCTACTCCCAGGTGAGCTCCTGGGAGCTGCGCTTCCTCTACCTCCTCGGCCGCCACCGCCTGACCGGCGAGGACCGGCTGGTCGAACTGGGCTCGGGCGGCGGCGGATCGACGTACGCGCTCGCCCTCGGGCTGCGGGACAGCCCGGTGTTCGACGAGAGGTCGGGGCGGCTGCACGCCTACGACTTCTTCCACGTCGGCAAGGGCACCTTCGCCACCGAGAAGTTCTTCACCGCCGGGACCAGGCCGAGCGACGGCGACTCCTCGTTCCTGGACGACTTCCGCGACCGGCTCGGTCCGTTCCTGCCGTTCCTGGAGATCCACGCCGGTGACATCTGGCAGACCTCCGACCCGGCGGACACCAGCCCGATCGAGTTCCTGCACATCGACATCGCCAAGACCGCCCGGGTCTTCCGCTGTGTCTCGGAGCGCTTCCTGACCCGGCTGCGGCCCGGATCGGTGGTGCTGCACCAGGACTTCGCCGGCCCCCGGCTGCCGTGGCTGCACTACAGCACGGGCGCGCTGCTGCCGTACATCGAGATCGCGGGGCCGCCGATCCGCTCCACGCTCGCCTTCGAGGTCGTCCGGCCGATCCCCGGGGACGTGCTGAAGACGGTCTCCGAGGACGCCTTCACCCTCGACGAGAAGCTGAGACTGATCTCGGCCGTGCAGGAGCGCGTCGACCGCGACCACACCGGCGGCATCCCCTTCGGGTCGGTGCTGGAGCTGGCGAAGGCGTACGCCGCGCACTACGAGGGCCGGCACCGGCGGGCCTGGTCCATCGCCAGGAAACTGACCGGCGACGAGTACCTCGCCCGGACCCGGGCCGACCACTTCAAGCAGCTCAGGACGGCCTACGAGAAGGACGGCGGCGGCTCGGGCTCGCTGATCACCAGGCTGGCCAGGAAGGCCGCCCGGCGCTGAGGTGAGGCCGGGCCCCGCACCGGGGCCCGGCCTTGCGGTCAACCGCCCAGGAGGACCCGCAGGTCGGCGGCGTTCGCCTCGGTGACCTTCCACAGTTCCTGCTGGCGGCCGTGGACGTCGGCGACGGTCGCCGCGTGGTCGCGCAGCAGGTCCGCCGAGCGCTCCACCAGGCGGTCGGCGAGGTGGCGGTCGTGGACGGAGACGCCCCACTCGGGGCGCTCGATGTCCCGCAGGAAGTACGCCATCTTCGGGTGCGAGATCAGGCTGATGATCGGTGTGCCGCAGCCGAACGGGATCATTCCCGCGTGGCCGCGCATGCCGATGACCAGCTTGGTGCGCGCGTACAGGTCGCGGATCTCGTCGTTCTCGAAGTCGTACATCGGGATGACGGGCAGCGAGATGCCGTGCTCGCGCCGCAGATCGAAGACGATCTTCTCGTCGTCCAGCGAGTGCGCCACGCACCGCACCTCGGCGAGCTTGCCGAGGTCCCGGACCGCCTGTGCCATCTGGGCCAGGAAGTGGCCGTAGTCGTGGCCGAAGCGCAGGCCCGCGCGGTCGTAGGCCGCGTTGACGAGGATGGTGTCCTCACGGTGGGCCGGGTCCTGCCAGCCGGGGACCAACTGGCGGGTGACGGTCGTCGGGCAGGGCTGGAAGCGGACCCTGTCGTGCAGGTGCGCCGGGATCATCGCGCGCACCTTCTCGATGGAGCCGTGGTTGCGCAGCCCGAAGAAGGCGGACTTCTCCACCAGCAGCCGCAGCGACTCCCGGAACCGGCCCGCCCGGTAGGACTGGCCGTCGAAGGCGTTGAAGCCGACGGCGTAGACCGCGATCGGCACGTCGATCCGGCGCATCAGCTCGTCCGGGACGTTCCACTGCCAGGCGCTGTTGCCGTTGGGCATGGTGTCCGGGATGAACAGGCCGCCGCCGCCGATGACCAGTCCGCGGCGGGCGTTGACCCGCTCCAGGGCCGCCTCGTCGAACAGCCGGTGGGCGTGCACGGAGTGCCAGCGGCGGGAGGTGGTGTCGGGGCCGAAGGCGCTGCGCACGCTCTCCGGGAGCAGCTTGTCGCCCGCGTTGCCCTGGCGGTCCATGTAGAAGGCGACGTGCGCCAGCTGGTCCTCGGGGGCGCCGAGTTCCTGGGCCGGGACGGCGGCGGCACGCTGGGCCCACAGCCGGCTGGAGCGGTGGGTGATGTCCACGGACATCCCGGCGTTCGCGTACTTCAGGGCGGCGGCGTTGTCGCCGTGCACCCAGGACATCTGGGCGAGGCGGGCGTAGGCGGTGGCGGCTCGGTTGGGGGCGGCCGTGGCCAGCAGCAGCTGGGCCCTGGCCTCGTCGTAGCGGGAGACGCTCATCAGGGCGTGGCCGAGGACCTCGTGCGGCCACGCCTCGTCGAGCGGGATGCGGACGCTGTGGAGGATGTCCACGGCGTCCTGGTAGTCGCCGTTCGCGATGTGCGCGGCGGCCACCTTGCGGGCGGTCTCCACGTCGCCGGTGCGGGCGACGTGCGGGGTGCCGTAGTGCACGATCAGGTCGTGGTGCAGACCGCCGGGCCGGGCGAGGTACTCGGCGTGGAAGTCGGCGTCGGACAGCTCGTACTCGCGCCACTTGTCCTCGGCGAGGCCGTAGCCGCTCTCGCCGCCCTGCCACGGCTTGTGACGGCCGGTGAAGTGCAGGATCGCGGTGTCCTCGGGGACCGGGAGGTCGCCGGACAGGCGCCGCTTGACGAAGTTGTAGCGGGGGTCGAGGCGCACGAAGTCGCCTTCCAGGACGGCGTTGAGGATGCCCTGGTCGTGCTTGTCGAGTTCGTAGTCGCCGCTGCGGCCGGTGGCGTCGAGCCGGGCGCAGAACTCGTCGCTCAGGTACTCGCGCTGGATGACCAGCAGACCGGAGTTGAGCTTGTGCTGCCCGTAGAAGAACTGCGGGACGGCGGCGAGTCCCTCGCGCAGCTGGAGGAGTTCACCGAGGTCGCCGAGGACGACCATGTCGGTGTCGAGGGTGATGACGGTGTCGTACTCGCGCAGCCGGAAGACGTCGAGGATGAAGTACGCCTTGCGGACCAGGTAGTTGTCCTGGTCGCCCTTCTTGTACGCGTCGTAGTGCGTGTCGTCGACGCGGCGCAGCACGATGCGCGGGTGCAGGGCGCGGATGCGGGCGATCGAGGCGGGGCGCAGGTCGTCGTAGAGGACGACGAAGTCCTCGCAGACGGCCGGGTTGGACAGGGCGAGGCTGCGCAGCAGGGCGAGGAAGCCGGGGAGGTAGTTCTCGTCGACATAGGAGGCGAAGGCCGTGCGCCGCTTGCCGGTGAGCGCGGCGGCGTCGGTGACGGGGGCCGCGGGCAGGGTGGTCGTGGTCATCGCAGGGATATCCTCATGTCGGTCACGCTCCGGGCCCGGTCCATGACCCATGCCTTCTCGCTGGTGTACTCGTGCACGGAGGTGATGGCGAGCTTCATGGCCTCCTGCACGCGGTAGGCGCCGCTCTCGTAGAAGTCGAAGCCGATGAGGTCGAGCTTCGGGCTGACGTCGAGGAAGTCCAGCAGGTAGAGCATGTTGAAGCCGGTGGTCGGGATGCCCGACCAGACGTCGGTGGAGAGCCTGCCGATGTTGCGGACGGGCCAGCGCAGCGATTCGTCGCCCAGGTGGGTCTGGGCGCCGGGCACCAGGCGGTTGCGCAGCGACCACTTCCAGTCGCCGGAGACACCGCCGAAGACGAGCCGGGTGTCGACCTGCTTCTCCCAGTTGAAGCCGTGTTTGTGGATGGTGGCGTGGATGTCGGTCCGGCCGCCGGTGTGCTTCGGGTCGATCTTGAAGGAGTTGAAGCGCACCACGAGGTCGTAGGCGTCGATCTCGGCGCCCATCGAACTGGCGCCCACCCGGCCGGAGTTGGCGATCAGGCAGATCGACTTGCCGGCGATCCGGTTGCGGAACTCGCCGAGGCTGATCCACCGCACCCCGCCGACGGTGGGGTCGTCGACCGGCCCGCGCATCCGGTTGCGGCGCTGCTCGGCGTAGAGCGCGAGCACCTCGGTGAGTCCTTCGGTGACCTCGGTGCCGGCGGCGAGCCGCAGGTCGAGGTACTGGCCGAGGAGTTCCTGGCGGTCCTGGACGGGGGCGTCGTCGAGCGTCAGCAGGGCGCCGACCAGGCGGGGTTCGGCCGCCTCCCAGTCGCTGGCGGCGTGCGCGGCGAGGCCCTCGGCCCAGACCGCGGTGGCGTCGCCGCGGGTGAACTCCTCGGCCCGCGGGCACTGGCGGCGCAGCAGGGCGAGCAGTTCGCGCTCGCCGTCGCCCGCGGCGCGCAGTCCGGCGATCCGGGCGCGCACGCCGAAGCCGTCGTCGTCGGTGAGCCCGAGGTACTTCTCGTACGCCTCCAGCGCCTCGGCCTCCTCGCCGAGCGCCTCCAGCAGCCGGGCGCGCAGCCGCCAGCCGGCCCGGGAGTTCTTGCGCTGGGCGAGCACGGTGTCGCTGATCACCAGGGCGAGGTTCAGCTCGTCGTCGTAGCCGCACTTGAGCGCCTGGTTGGCGACGGCGAGCAGGGCGTCGAGCAGTTCGTTGCCGATCCCCGTGGCGGGGGCCGCGGCGCCCTTCACGGCGCGCTTGAGCAGCGCGGTCGCGCCGGTCGCCGGGGCGGGCGCGGGGGCGGCGGCGGTGGTTCCCCATACGACGAGCAGCTTTCTGAGCTGTTCGGCGAGTTCGACGCGCCTGCGGTCGACGCTGCCGACCACTTTGCCGCTGTGCACCGCGCAGGCACGCAGACAGTCGTCCAGCTCCCCTCCGCGCGCACGTGCCCGTCTGTTCTGGACCCTCGTCATGGCACTCCTGGTTCTGCCAAGCCAATGCTGTGTTTCGCCGCGGTTTTCCGGCGGTGGGGGATCTTGAAACCGTTTTCGCATATCCGTGGGGGGACGCTGAGAAAAGTTAGGAAGGCAAGACGACTTTCAGGTGAACTCATAGGTACTACGGGACCAATCGTTGGCCCGGCGCCCGGAACAAGCCTGCGATTCGGACTAACGTGCCTACCTCCACCCCGATGAAAACCCGGCAAGGGGAATTTCTGTGACCAGCATGACCGTCCGACCGGTGATCGAGCCGCCCCGGCGGGCGGAGCGGACGGCGCCGAGGGAGACCCGGCTGCGGGCCCTGGACGGACTGCGGCTGGTGGCGGCGCTGATGGTGGCCGCGTACCACTACGGCGGCCGGGGCGGCGAGGTCACCGCCGCCTGGGGCAGCTCGCCGGCGGTCCAGTTCCCCACGCTGCACGAGTACTTCGCCTACGGCTGTCTCGGCGTCCAGGTCTTCTTCGTCATCAGCGGGTTCGTGATCTGCATGAGCGGCTGGGGGCGGCCGCTGAAGTCGTTCTTCGCCTCCCGCGCCTCCCGGCTGCTGCCCGCCTACTGGGTGGCGGTGCTGCTGGTCACCGCGGTGTTCGCGCTGCCGGTGGTGGCGTACCGGGCGGTGTCGCCGAGCGACGCCCTGCTCAACCTGACGATGCTTCAGCAGCCGCTGGGCGCCGACCGGGTGCTCGGGGTGTGCTGGACGCTGTGGGCCGAGGTCCGCTTCTACGCGCTGTTCGCGCTCTGCGTCGTCCTGCCCGGCGCGAACCGGCAGCGGGTCATCATGTTCTGCGGCCTGTGGACGCTGGCCGCGGTGATCGCCGAGGCCGCGAACGAGCCGCTGCTCGACCTGGTGCTGATGCCCGAGTACGCGCCCTTCTTCATCGGCGGCGTCGGCCTGTACCTCGTCCACCGCAACCGCCGGGACGCCTACGCCTGGGGCATCGTCGGGGTCAGCTGGCTGATCGGGCAGCACTACGCGGTGCGGAACCTGTGGCGCCCGGCGAGCGAGGACGCCTTCGCCAACCGGACCTCGTACGGGATCGTCCTGGTGGTCACCCTGGGCTTCCTGGCCGTCGCGGCCATCGCGCTGGGCCTGCTGAAGCGGGTGAACTGGCGGTGGCTGACCGTGGCCGGGGCGCTGACGTACCCCTTCTACCTGGTCCACGAGCATCTGGGCTGGGTCGTCATCGAGACCCTCCACCAGGACCTCGGCCTGTCCTCGTGGGCCACCTTCGCCCTGACGATCGCCTCGATGCTGCTCCTGGCCTGGCTGCTGAACCGTTACGTCGAGAAGCCGCTGACCCCGCGCCTCCGAACGGCCCTCACCAGGGTGCGCTGACCCGGGGGCCGGGCGAGGCTGCTGAACAGCCGCTGTTCACCGGAGGTGCCCGGTGACGGATCGCCCGGACGCAAGTGAGCAGGCTCTCCGCATGGTCGACGCACAGCAGACCCCCGTCCTCCCCGCCGAGCTCGGCGATGTGCCGGGCTGGTTCCCCGCACTCGACCAGACGCTGTTCACCTGGTTCCTCGACCGCCGGCGCGCCCTCGGACTCCCCGGCGACCTGCTGGAGCTGGGGGCCTATCTGGGCAAGAGCGCCATCCTGCTGGGCCGGCATCTGCGGCCCGGCGAGACCCTCACCGTCTGCGACCTGTTCGAGAGCGACGCCCCGGACGGCGCGAACCGGGCCGAGACGTCGAAGTCGTACGCCTCGCTGACCCGGCAGGCGTTCGAGCGGAACTACCTCGCCTTCCACGACGCCCTCCCCCGGGTGATCCAGGCGCCCAGCTCGGTCGTGGCGCACGAGGTGAGGCCCGGCAGCTGCCGCTTCGTCCACATCGACGCCTCGCATCTGTACGAGCACGTGCGCGACGACATCGGCGCGGCCCGCGAGCTGCTGGTGCCCGACGGGATCGTGGTGCTCGACGACTTCCGCTCCGAGCACACCCCGGGCGTCTCGGTCGCCACCTGGGAGGCGGTGCTCAACCGGGGCCTGCGGCCGGTGTGCCTGAGCACCCAGAAGCTGTACGGAACCTGGGGCGACCCCGAGCCGGTCCAGGAGGAGCTGCTGGCGATGCTGCGGGCCCGCGAGGACTGCGGGCTGAGCGTGCAGCGGGCGGCGGGACACCGGCTGGTCCGGGTACGGGCCCGCGGCATGCAGCCGCCGCCGTTCCCGCCGTCCCGGCACCGGGTGGAGCCCGCGCCGGCCCCGGAGCCCATGGCCTCCGCCCCGGCCGGACGGCCCCGGCGGTCGAGGTCGCGGCGGATCGCGGCGGACCTGCTGCCGCCGGTCGTCACCAGGGCGGTGCGCCGGCGCATGACGAGCCGGGCCTGAGACCCGAGCGGTCACCCCGAGCCGGCCGGGCGGCGAGGCGGCCGGGCGGCGAGGCGGCTGGCCGGCCGAGCCGGGTAGTCGGGCTGGGCGATCCAGGTAGTCGGGGCGGGCAATCGAGCCAGGCGGTTGGGCCGGGCCGGTCGGTCGGTCGGTCGAACCTGGCCGGTCGAGCCGGGCGGCCCAGGGAGGTAGTCGGGCCGGGCTGGCCGGGTGGTTCGGGGGGCGATCCCGCCGGTCAGGCGGTTCCGTAGCGGGCCTCGACTCCCGCGATCACCAGGGCGAGGCCCTCCTCGTAGTGCCGGTCGTGGTCCTCGAAGATCTCCGCGCCGGCCGCCGCCGACAGCGGGAAGTCGGCCAGCGCGCGGGCGCGTTCCGCCATGTCGTAGCCCTCCCTGCGCTCGTCCGGCAGCGGTTTGACGCCCTGCTCCTCGATGACGAAGCCGAGGGTGTACGTGTACGTCGTCGTCGTCGCGCGGACCGCCTGGGACAGCTCCAGTCCGGCGGCCGTGAGCAGGGTCAGCATCGCCTCCATCTGCTCGGCGTGCTCGATGCCGGTGAAGCGTGAGCCGCTGAAGACCCGGGCGCCGTCCCGGTAGCCGAGCAGGGCCGTGCGCAGTCCCCGGTTGGCCTTGAGCAGGCGCTCCTGCCAGGTGTCGGCCGGGTCGGGTTCGGCCCCCGCGACCATCCGCCGGTACATCTCGGTCGCCATCTCGTCCAGCAGCGCCTGTTTGTCCTTGAAGTGCCAGTACAGGGCCGGTGCCTTGACGTCCAGCTCCTTGGCGATGGCGCGCAGGGTCAGGCCGTCGAGACCGGTCTCGTTCAGCAGCTCCAGGGCGGTGGCGGCGACCCGGCGGCGGTCGAGGGGGGCTCGGCGTTCCGTGTTCACGGTTGACAGCTTAACGGCGTTAAGGCCATCCTCGGAAGCGACGGGCACTTAACAGCGTTAAGGAGATATGTCATGGATTCAGACGTTCTGATCGTGGGCGCCGGGCCGACCGGGCTCGCCCTCGGCGTCGACCTCGCCCGGCGCGGGGTCTCCGCGCTGGTCGTGGAGCGGGCCGACGCGCTGTTCCCCGGCTCGCGCGGCAAGGGCATCCAGCCGCGCACCATGGAGGTCTTCGACGACCTGGGCGTACGGGAGGCGATCCGGGCGGCGGGCGGCACCTATCCGGTCGGGATGATCTGGCAGGACGGCCGCCGGGCCGGCGAGCACCACATGTTCGATCCGGCCGAGCCGAGCGAGGACTCGCCCTACAACGAGCCGTGGATGGTCCCGCAGTGGCGGACCCAGGAGATCCTCCTGGCCCGGCTGGAGGAGCTGGGCGGGAAGGTCTCCTTCGGGCGCGAGGTGGTCTCGCTGGACCAGGACGCGGACGGGGTCACGGCCCTGCTCGGGACCGGTGAGCGGGTCCGCGCCCGGTACGCGGTCGCCGCCGACGGAGGCCGCTCGACGGTACGGCGGTCGCTGGGGATCGAGATGACCGGGGAGACCGTGGACCCGCATCCGATGCTGGTGGCCGACGTACGGATCCGCGGACTCGACCGCGACAACTGGCACGTGTTCCCGCCCGCCGGGGAGGGCGAGGACTTCCTGGCCGTCTGCCCGCTCGCGGGCACCGAGGACTTCCAGGTGGTGGCCCGGTTCCCGGCGGACACCGCCGTGGACCTCTCCCCCGGGGGCATCCGCGAGACCGTCGCCGCCCGCTCCCATCTGGCCCCCGAGGACATCACCGAGGTCCGCTGGGCCTCCGACTTCCGCCCCCGGGCGGCACTCGCCGACGCCTTCCGCGCCGGACGGGTCTTCCTCGCCGGGGACGCGGCGCACATCCACTCCCCGGCGGGCGGCCAGGGTCTCAACACCAGCGTGCAGGACGCGTACAACCTGGGCTGGAAGCTGGGGGCGGTGCTGCGCGGCGGGGCGGACGCGGCCCTGCTGGACACCTACGAGGAGGAGCGCAGGCCGGTCGCCGCGCAGATGCTGGGGCTGTCCACGGGCGTCCACCGCGGGGAGATCCGCCGCGGCGACGCCACCCGCCAGCTGGGGCTCGGCTACCGCGACTCGTCCCTCACCCGGGAGACGCGCACCGCGCCGGGCGCGCTGCGGGCGGGCGACCGGGCGCCGGACGGACGCCTGGGCGGAGTACGGCTGTTCGACGCGTTCCGGGGTCCGCACTGGACGCTGGTGGCGGTGGGCACCGAGGCCCCGGAGCTCCCCGGCGCGGTGCGCCTGGCCCGCGGCACGGAGCAGGCCTCGTACGGCACGGGGCTGTTCCTGGTGCGGCCGGACGGCTACGTGGGCTGGGCCGGCGACAGCGCCGAGGGCCTGCGCGCGTACCTCACCCCGCTCGGGGTGTAGGCACGCGCGGGCCTGCGGCCGCGGTCGGGCGGCGCTGGGCCTCCGGCCGGGGGTCAGGCGGCGCTGGCGAGGGACAGCTTCGCCGCGAAGCCGAGGAAGAGCGCGCCGGCCGCGGACGTGGCACCCGCCGACAGCCGCTTGCGGCGCCGGAAGGCGGCCGCGAGCCGGGTGCCGCCGAATATCAGCGCGCTGAGGTAGAGGAAGCTCGCGAGCTGCGCGAAGGTGCCGAGGACGACGAAGGACAGCGCCGGGTAGGCGTAGCCGGGGTCCACGAACTGAACGAAGAAGGCGACGAAGAACAGGATCGCCTTGGGGTTCAGCAGGCTGATCACGAACGCCCTGCGGTAGGGCCGCTCGTCGGCGGCGGCCTCGGGGGCGTCCTCGACCGTCAGCTCCCGGCGCGAGCGCCACATCCCGAGGGCCGCCCGCAGCATCCCGACCGCCAGCCAGGTGAGGTAGCCGGCGCCGGCGTACTTCACGATCCCGAACAGCAGGGCGTTGGTCTGGAGCAGCGAGGCGACTCCGGCCGCGGACAGGGTCATCAGCACGGTGTCCCCGCACCAGACCCCGGCCGCCGCGGTGTACCCGGCCCGTACGCCCCGGCGGGCGGCCACGGACAGCACGTAGAGCGAGTTGGGGCCGGGCAGCAGGACGATCAGGATCAGGCCCGCGAGATAGGTGGGGAGGTCGATGACACCGAACATGGAAAGGAGTGTCGCACGCGGGTACGACACTCCGATTCCGGGTCCCGCAGGGCGGGACGGTCAGACCGTCAGAAGGCGTCCGATGGCACGTAAGTGCCCCAGATCTCCCGCAGCGCGTTGCAGACCTCGCCGACCGTGGCGCGGGCGCGCAGGGCGTCCTTCATCGGGTACAGGACGTTGTCCTCGCCCTCGGCCGCCTTCTTCAGGGCCGCCAGGGCCGCGTCCACCGCGTCCTGGTCGCGCTCGGCGCGCAGCTTCGCCAGCCGCTCCGCCTGCTGGGCCTCGATCGCCGGGTCCACCCGCAGGGGCTCGTAGGGCTCCTCCGCGTCCAGCTGGAAGCGGTTGACGCCGACGACGACCCGCTCGCCGGAGTCGGTCTCCTGGGCGATCCGGTAGGCGCTGCGCTCGATCTCGTTCTTCTGGAAGCCGTGCTCGATGGCGGTGACCGCGCCGCCGAGGTCCTCCACCTTGCGCATCAGCTCCAGCGCCGCGGTCTCCACCTCGTCCGTCATTTTCTCGATGACGTAGGAGCCGGCGAAGGGGTCGACGGTGGCGGTCACGTCCGTCTCGTAGGCCAGCACCTGCTGGGTGCGCAGGGCGAGCCGGGCCGACTTGTCGGTGGGCAGCGCGATGGCCTCGTCGAAGGAGTTGGTGTGCAGGGACTGGGTGCCGCCGAGCACCGCGGCCAGGCCCTGGACGGCCACCCGGACCAGGTTCACCTCGGGCTGCTGGGCGGTGAGCTGGACGCCCGCCGTCTGCGTGTGGAAGCGCAGCATCAGCGACTTGGGGTTCTTGGCGCCGAACTCCTCGCGCATCACCCGGGCCCAGATCCGGCGGGCCGCGCGGAACTTGGCGACCTCCTCCAGGATCGTGGTGCGGGCCACGAAGAAGAACGACAGGCGGGGGGCGAAGTCGTCGACGTCCATGCCCGCGGCGACCGCGGTCCGGACGTATTCGATGCCGTCGGCGAGGGTGAAGGCGATCTCCTGCGCCGGGGACGCGCCCGCCTCCGCCATGTGGTAGCCGGAGATCGAGATGGTGTTCCACTTCGGGATCTCGGCCTTGCAGTACTTGAAGATGTCGGCGATCAGGCGCAGGGAGGGCTTCGGCGGGAAGATGTACGTCCCGCGTGCGATGTACTCCTTCAGCACGTCGTTCTGGATCGTGCCGGTGAGCTGCGCGGCGGGCACGCCCTGCTCCTCGCCGACCAGCTGGTACATGAGCAGCAGCAGGGCGGCGGGGGCGTTGATCGTCATCGACGTGGAGACCTTGTCCAGCGGGATGCCGCCGAACAGCACCCGCATGTCCTCGACCGAGTCGATGGCGACGCCGACCTTGCCGACCTCGCCGTGCGCGATCGACGCGTCGGAGTCGTGGCCCATCTGGGTGGGCAGGTCGAAGGCGACCGACAGACCCATCGTGCCGTTGGCGATCAGCTGCTTGTAGCGGGCGTTGGACTCGGTGGCGGTGCCGAAGCCGGCGTACTGGCGCATGGTCCAGGGGCGGCCGGTGTACATCGAGGGGTACACACCGCGGGTGAAGGGGTACGACCCCGGCTCGCCGAGCTTCTCGGCCGCGTCCCAGCCGGCGAGGTCATCCGGTCCGTAGACCGGTTCGATGGGCAGTCCGGACTCCGACTCGCGCGCCATGGTGTGTTGCCTCCCGCCGAGCGATTCGCTCGCTGCTGCCGACTCACTGGTACAGACCGACCCTTCGACGGACTGTAGCGGCGTGGTGCGCGCCCGGAGGAGTGCAGCACGCTGGGACCTTCCTCACAGCCGCGATGCGGTCCCGGTCACAACCATGCCCCGCCGTTCGCAACCAGTCATCCGCGGGGAGCATCTCAGTGGACGTGAGGGGCATCGTGAGGGGCCGGATGAGAAGCACGAGGAGAACGACCGGGGCGCTGGCGGCGGCCGCGGCGCTCGCCGTGGTGTGCGCGGGCTGCACCGTACAGCCCTCGGACGGCGAGGGGGGCTCCCCGGTCCGGGTCGGGCAGCCCGGCGACAAGCCGTCCGGGACGGCCTCGGCGAAGCCGGAGCCGACGGCGACGACCGGACCGCCGGGCGACGACGCCAAGCCGGCGCCCAAGAAGGCCGAGGTGCTCTGGTCGCGCGGTGACACCGGCCGGGACGTGCGGGAGATCCAGGCCCGGCTGCGGCAGGTCGCCTGGCTCTTCGACGGGCCGACCGGGACGTACGACGACCTGACCGAGCGGGCCGTCGAGGGGTTCCAGGGCAAGCGCGGACTGCCGAAGACGGGCCGCATGGACTCCGTCACCTGGCAGCGGCTGCTGAAAATGACCCGGGAGCCGGGGAAGTGGGATCTGTACCTGATGGGCGGGCAGCCGGCCGCCGAGCCCGATCCGCGCTGTCTGACCGGGCGGGTGCTGTGCGTCGACAAGACCAGCCGCACCCTGCGCTGGATGGTCGGCGGCCGCACCCTGACCACGGTGTCGGTGCGGTTCGGCTCGCAGTACACGCCGACCCGGGAGGGCGTCTTCCAGGTGTACTGGAAGTCCCGCGACCACCACTCCACGCTCTACGACTCGCCGATGCCGTACGCGATGTTCTTCAGCGGGGGCCAGGCCGTGCACTACTCGTCGGACTTCGCGGCCCGCGGCTACGGCGGCGCCTCGCACGGCTGCGTCAACGTCCGGGACGAGCGGGCGATCGCGGACCTGTTCGACCAGGTGCGCAACGGCGACAAGGTCGTCGTGTCCTGGTAGTTGCTGTGGGGCGCGGGCGGGACCGGGGGAACGTGTCCCGCCCGCGCCAGGTGCACGAGCCGTGGGTACGGGGGGAACCCCGGCTCTGTGCAACGGCCGATGACCAGTCGGCTCACTGAATACTGCGCCGGGATCGCCGAAAACGTCACACCCCGTACGGAAAAAAGGTTCGGCGACTTGCGTTCCAGCAGGTCAGATGGCGTGTCGGTGGGGTCGGCGGGGGATCACGCAGCGGAGTCGGACGGGACGCCGACGGCGCCCGGGACGGCGGGTGCGGACGGGGCCGACGGGGCGGCCGGGGTCACGACGTCGCCGGTGCCGGGGGGCGGTGCGGGGGGTGCGGGTGTGCCGGTGCCGGTGACCTCGGTGCGGTGGCCGTCGTCGTGGCCGTGGCCGTCGTCGTGGCCGTGGCCGTCGCCCCCGGTGCCCCAGCCGCCGTGGCGGTCGTCGCGGCCGTCCTCCCGGCCGTCGTTCCCGCGGTCGCCGTCGGCGTCGCCGCCCCGGCCGTCCTCGTCCTGGCCGAAGCCGTGGCCGTCGCCGCCGTCTTCGTCCCGGCCCATGCCCGTCCCGTCGCCCGGGTCGCGCAGCAGGCTCGTGCAGTACGCCGACACGCGGGCCCAGCCGCCTGCCGCGCCCTCCAGGGCACGTCTGCGGTCGCCGCCGAGGTGGACCCCGTCGCGCAGGTCGCGGCAGGCGGACACGGCGGCCTCGCGCCACTTGTCGCCGGGGCGCTCCACGCGCTCACCGTCCACCGCTCCGGGGTCGGCGCCGCCCCCGGCGATCTCCCGGGAGGGGCCGGGGTCCGGCTCGGGCGCACCGGAACCGGCGCCGGGCGCGGACTCGCTCTCGGGGGTCTTCCCGGCGGGCGGGGACACCAGCGGCCGCTCGGGCGGCACGGCGGCCGATGCCGAGGCGGCGGGCGCGGGGTCCTCACCGTCGAAGGGCGTGGGCAGCGCTCCGGTTCCGGCCGCGAGGGCGACCCCGCCGACCATGCCGACGGCGAGCACGGCGGCCAGTGCGAAGCGCGCCGGGCGGGCCCGGCGAGGGCGGCGGGCGGCGTGCGCGGGAGCGCCGATCCGGATGAGGCCGACGTCGGAGGGTGCGGTGCCGGAGTGGCCGGGGGCGGCACGGTGGCCGGGGGCGGCCGGGGTTCCGGCGGGTTCGGTGCGGGCGGCGCGCTCGGCGGGTTCGGCGGGTTCGGTGCCCGCGGCGCGTTCCGCGCGTTCGGTGCGGGCGGCGCGGAACGCGGCCAACGCGGCTGCCTCGCCGGGGAGTTCGGCTTCGGTGGGGGGAGGGTCGGCGGTCAGTGCCTCAAGCGTCTTGGCGAGGCGTTCCGCCTGGTCCCGGTGGGCCGTGCCGACAGCTTCCAGTGGTTCCCCGTTCAACAGACGTTCCGCCGTGTCCGGGTCCAGCCACCTGTACTGCTCGTCGGCCATCACACATCCTTCTGCGTCCGCGCCCGCGTATGCGTCACACCGGCGGACGTCACCGCGCGGCCGCGCGGTTCTCGCTGGGGCGGCAGTGCGTCGAGGACGCCGGCCGATTCCGGATCGCTCCCCGGCTGGTCTCCGAGGAGTTCGGCGAGGCGCTTGAGTCCCCGGTGCGCCGCGGTGCGTACCGCGCCCGGGCGCTTGCCCAGGGTCTCCGCCGCGCTCTTCGCGTCCAGGCCCACGACCACCCTCAGCACGACGGCCTCCGCCTGGTCCTGCGGCAGACGGGAGATCAGGGAGAGGGTGCCGTCGGTGGCCAGTGCCTCGATGGCCTCGCCCGCGGTGTCGGACTCCGCCGGCCGGCCGGTCAGTTCCGTCTCGTCGCCGCCTATCGCGGGGCGGCGGCCGCGCATGCGTATGTGGTCCAGCGCACGGTTGCGGGCTATCCGGGCGGCCCAGCCGCGGAAACGGTCCGCGTCCCCGCTGAAGCGGTCCAGGTCACGCGCTATCTGAAGCCAGGACTCGGACGCCACGTCCTCGGCGTCCGGGTCGCCGACCAGTGTCCGTACGTATCCGAGCAGCCGCGGATGCACCGAGCGGTACACAGTCCGGAACGCGGTCTCGTCCCCGTCCTGCGCCGCAAGCACCGCGGCCGTCAGCTCCGCGTCGTCCCCCAGCACTCGGTACCTCGGTAGATGGTCGGTGGATGGCCCCGGCTCGGCGGCCGGCCGGCGGTTTCGTTGATCGGTCGGCGATCACCCGTGATCAGCCTTCGGTCAGTGGGTGATCATTCAACTTCCCCGTCCGGCGCGAAAGGCACGTTACGACCTGAAACCGCTGCTCGTCCATGTCCGTACAAGGTGCGATGCCATTGGATCGCGCGGAGGTGTGGCGGAGGTGTGACAGAAAACGCACTCATGGCGCTGTAGGAAGTACGGGCCGCCGCGCGGCCCGTACCGCGCGACGGCCGGGGCCTCTCCTGTGGGGGGTGGCGGCCCCGGCCGTTGCCTCGGCGGGTGTCCGACGCCCGGCAAGGGCTTTCCCAGCCGGCGGGGCCACGCCGTACGGCCCCCGCGACGCGCGGTCCCCCGACCGCACGGACTCAGTCCGACTTGCCGGTCTTCTCCTGGCCCTTGCCCGTGTTCCCGTTGCCCGCCGCGCCGCCGGTGTTGCCGTTCCCGGTGTTCCCGGTGTCGCCGCCGCCGGTCGAGCCGTTGCCGGTGGTCCCGTTGCCGGTCGTGGCGCCGGCCGTCGGGGCGTTGCCCTTCCCCCGGCCGGCCGGCGCACCGGCGTCCGGGCCGCCCCGGGCCGCCTCGGCGAGCCGCTCCGCGCAGTACGCGGCGACCCGGTCGGCGCCGCCCGCGGCCTCCACCAGCCGCTGCCAGGCCGTCGCCTCCAGCGCGTTGCCCCGGCCCGCCTTGTGCTCGTAGGCGCGGCACTTGGCCTCGGTGTCCTTCGCGGTGTCGGGACGGTCGTCCGGGCCGTGTCCGGCGGTGCCGGAGGCGGACGCGGCGCCCGGGTGGGAGGCGGCGGCGGACGGCGCGGCGGTGCGGCCGCCGGCGGAGTCCGGGGCGGAACCCGTGGAGCCGATCGCGGCGAAGGCGACCCCGCCGAGGGCGAGGCTCCCGGCGACCAGGGAGAGCGTGGCCCGCAGCGAGCGGCCGGTACGGCGGCGCGCCCGGGGCCGCCAGTCGTCCCGGCGCCGGGTGCGGGCCTTGAGGGCGCCCGCGTTCCGGGCGTCGCGGAAGGCGGCGACGGCGCGTCGCTCGCCCTCGGCGTCGACCTCGGCGGGGCGCATCGCGGCGGCCAGCAGCGCCTCCAGGCCGGGCACGGGGTCCGGCCCGTGCGGGTCGGACGGGGTGGCGCCAGGGTGCGCCCGCCGACGGTCGGCCGTGCCGCCGTCGCTCAGCTGTTCACCCATGTCCGTTTCCGTTCCTGTCCGGCCTGTCCGACCCGGGACTCATGGTCCCCAGGGGTCCTGTGCGGCCCGCGGGGGGCCTGTGCGGGCCGTGTGCGCCCGGGGGGCGACACGGCTTGCGCGACCTGAGCGGTGTCCGCCGGCGGCCCGGTCCTCGTCCCGAGCTACGCCCGCGGGGCCCGCAGCGTTCACTTCGACTCCCCCAGCGTCCGGGGGCCGTCATCCGTCACACCTGCCACGCCCAGCTGGTCCGCCAGGTGTTTCAGACCCCGGTACGCGGCGGTGCGCACCGCGCCGGGGCGCTTGCCGAGGACCCGGGCCGCCGAGGGGCCGTCGAGGCCCACGACCACCCGCAGCAGCACGGCCTCGGCCTGGTCGCGCGGCAGCCCGCGGACCAGGTCCAGGGCGAACCCGGTGGAGATCGACTCCAGCGCCTGGTCGTGGGTGCTGCTCGGGCCCGGCAGGTCGAGCACGTCCTGCTCGGTGGCGGTCGCCCGGGGCCGTACCCGCTGCCGGCGCAGGTGGTCCAGCGCCCGGTGCCGGGCTATGGTCGCGCTCCAGCCGCGGAAGCCCGCCCCGTCGCCCCGGAACCGCCCGAGGTCGCGGGCGATCTCCAGCCAGGCGTCGGAGGCCACGTCCTCGGCGTCGTCGCCGACGATGCCGCGCAGATAGCCGAGCAGCCCGGGCTGCACGATGCGGTAGGCGACCGCGAAAGCCGCCTCGTCGCCTCCCTGCGCCCGCTCGACGGCCGCGCCCAGCTCCCCGTCGTACGCGCGCACCCGGCGGGGTTCCGCTCCCTGGCCCAAGAACTGTCCTCGTCCGTACCGAGTTCGCGGGCCCGTGCCGCACGGCACGACCCCGCCTTGCCACGCCCCCCACGGTCATCAGCGCCGGATTTCACCGAAGTGTCACAGGGGCCACGCTCCTCCCGCCCGGCTCAGGCCACCGCCCCGCGCGTCCGGCCGTGCAGGGTCAGGTAGAAGGTCCGCAGCGAATCCTCGGGGCCGCCGGCCGCGAAGCGGTTGCGGACCTTGCCGAGCGGGTTCCAGACCCGGCCGTCCGGCATCCGTACGCCGACCGGCTGGCCGAAGAGGGCCCGCTGGGTCCCGTCGAGGTCCACCCAGACCGCGCCGGCCCGGCGCACCAGGACCTCCCCGACGTACGCGCCGAGTCCGAGGAGCGTGCCCCGGGCCGCCTCCGGGTCGGCGCCGCCCTTGCGCAGGCCGTCGGCGAGGAAGTCGACGACGCGCAGGCTGGCCACGGAGTAGTCCAGCGGCAGCCTGCTCCGGGCCGTGACCCGGGTGACGAAGTCCGCCGCGTGCCCGCGCATCTCCCCCGCGTGCGGCTCGCACGCGTCGGCCCGCTCCATCGGCCCGCTCCTTCGGTAGGTCCTCGGGGACGCGTTCGACTCCCCCACACCACCCAGCGGATCCGGCCACACAACCATCACAGTTCACCGCTGTGGTCATGCACACAGCGAAAGTGCCCGGCGGTGTACAACCTTTCGCGCGGGTGATGTTTCGACGCGGTCCGACGCTTGGGGGAGAGCACGCCTGTTGCAGGTGTGGCGTTCGTGTCCAACCAATAGGGGTGGGGTAGTTGAGTCCTCGTCGGACCCATGCGTACAAACCGCTCAGTCTCAGGCGCAGAGCCTGGCTGACGGTCGGGGCGGTCGTCCTGAGCGGGGCGGGGGTCGTCACTTATGCAATGGCGGACCAGCCCGCGCCGTCGGACGGCAAGGCGGAGGCGCGCGAGCCGTCGGTGCGCACGCTGCGGCTCCAGAGCGAGGGCGGCGGCCGCAAGGGGCTCGACCGGCGGAGCACCGAGCCGTTCAGCGCCGTGGTGGTGACCTGGGACGATCCCGAGGCGAGGACCAAGGGCACGCCGCAGGTGCGCACCCGGGACGTGGACAGCGGCGACTGGTCGGCGTGGCGGGACCTGGTCCTGGAGCCGGGCCAGGCCGAGGGCGCGGAGGCGGAACGGGCCGCGCTGCGCGGCGGTACGGAGTCGGTGTGGACCGGTGAGTCCGACGGCGTCGAGGTGCGGGTGGTGAACGCCGACGGCACCGAGGCGGGGGGCCAGCCGGCCGGTCTGGACGTCAAGCTGCTCGACCCGGGCACCGACCCTCGGGGCGGGCCGGAGCCAGCCGCGTTCACGGCGGAGACGGACCCGCCGGCCGAGAGCCCCTCCCCCGAGGAGAGCACCGGCGAGCCGGTCTCCCCGGCGCCCGGGACCACGACGGCGTCCCCGGCGGAGTCCGTGACGGAGCCCCCGACCGAGTCCCCGACCCCCACCCCCACGGTCCCCGAGCCCCGCCCCTCCACCGTCGCCAAGCCGCCGATCATCACGCAGGCGGAGTGGGGCGCGTCGACGGAGTACAACGGCACGCCGAGCTACGGCACCGAGATCAAGGCCGCCGTCGTCCACCACACCGGCGTCGACAGCGACAACACGCTGTCCTGCGCGGAGTCCGCGGCCCGGATGCGGACCATCCAGCAGGCGCACTTCGCCCAGGACTACTTCGACGTCGGCTACAACTTCGTCGTCGACCGGTGCGGCCAGATCTTCGAGGGCCGCAGCGGCGGCATGGACCTGCCGGTGATCGGCGCGCACGACGTCGGTTTCAACACCGACACCCTCGGCATCTCCTACATCGGCAACTTCGAGTCGGCGAAGCCCTCCAAGGCCGCCCTCGACGCCATCGCCCGGGTCGTCGCGTGGAAGTTCGGCATGTACGGCGTCGACGCGACGAGCAAGGTCACGCTGGTCTCGCGCGCCCCGCTGAACCAGAGCGGCAACAAGGTGGCGGAGGGGCAGCAGATCGTGCTGCCGCGGGTCTTCGGGCACAAGGACACCAACGCCACGGCCTGCCCGGGCGCCAACCTCTACCCGAAGCTCGGCGGTATCGCGACGCTCGCCAAAACCCCGGGCATCTCGCACGCCCTGGCCACCGCCGACCTCCACCGGGACGGGGTGAGCGACCTGGTCGCCGGCACCCCGAAGGCGAACCGCGTCACGGTGGTCCCGGGCTCGGTCGACGGGCCCGTCACGGCGCTGCGGGCCGGCCTCACCCAGAACAGCCCCGGCGTGCCCGGCACCTCCGAGTCCGGTGACTCCTTCGGCGCCTCGACCGCGCTGGGCGACGTCAACGGCGACGGCCACGCCGACCTCGCGATCGGCTCGCCCGGCGAGGACGACACCAGCGGCAACGCCGACCGCGGCCAGGTCACGGTGATGTACGGCCCCGCCCTGACCACCGGCTTCTCCTACACCACGACCGGGATCACCGCGGCCGGCGCCAGGCTCGGCTCGGCCGTCACCGTCGGCGACTTCAACGGCGACGGCAGGGCGGACGTCTTCTCGGCCGGCGCCGGCAAGGGCGGCAGCTTCCACGTCCGGCTGACCGGCGGCACGACGACGTACGGCTCGCTCACCGCCGCCACCGGCGCGGTCGCGTACCTCGACGCGGCGACCGGTGACTTCGACCGGGACGGCTACGCCGACGTGGCCCTGAACTACCGCGACACCGGCGGCATCGGCCGCGTGGTCCGGTTCGCGGGCTCGGCGACCGGCCTGACCAAGGCCGGGGTGCTGTCGGTCAGGGGCGGCCGGTCCGTGGCCGTCGGCGACTTCAACGGCAACGGCTACGACGACCTCGTCATCGGCCAGCCGGTCGCCTCGGAGTCGGGCGCGATATCCGGCGGGCAGCTCACCATGCTCTTCGGCACCGCGACCGGCTTCACCACCACCGGCATGAAGGTGATCCACCAGGACACCGCCGGCGTCCCGGGCGGCAACGAGTCCGGCGACGCCCTCGGCATCTCCGTCTCGGCCGGCGACTTCGACGCGGACGGCTACGCCGACGTCCTGGCCGGCGCCCGCAACGAGGACCTCACCCGCGGCGGCGTCAACCAGGTCAACGCAGGCACCGTGGTCCTCGTCGGGGGCGGCTCGACGGGGCTGACCGGCTCCGGCGCGCTGGCCCTCTCGCAGGAGACCGCGGGCGTCCCGGGCAGCGCGGAGACGGGGGACCTGTTCGGCACGTCGGTGTCGCTCACCGACCTGTCCGGCCACGGCCGGGCCGACGTGACCGTGGGCGCCGACGGCGAGGACGGCACGGACGGCATCCTGCTGCACGTCCCGGCGGGCTCGGCGGGCCTCACCTACGCCGACTCGGTGATCTACAGCAGGACGACGCTCGGCACGCCGACCGACGGCGGCCTCGGGCAGGTGCTGGCGCCGTAACGTCCCACCGGCCCGGCCGGGGTCCCCTCACGCGCAGGGGCCCCGGCCGTGCCGGGTCCGGCCGGTGTCAGGTCCGGCCGTACTGCGCCCGGGCGGTGCCGGGTCCGGGCGGGTCAGGTGCGGGCGGGTCAGGTGCGGCCGCTGGTCGCGTCCCGGCACAGCAGGCGGAGCGAGCCCTCCCCGGCGAAGCAGCGGCGGGCCTCCTCGATCGGGTCCCACAGCTTTCCGTCGGGGGTGCGTATCCAGTGGTCGCCGCCGGACGCCCACCACTGGGCGCCGGTCTGGCGGGCGATCACCTCACCGGCGTACGCGCCGAGCCCGCGCAGCACGCCGTCCACGGCCTCGGCGGGCGTGCCCTCCCGGCGCAGGTCGTCGATCATCCGGTCCACCCGCCACAGGCTCTGTGCCGAGTAGTCGAGGCGTACTCGCGCGCCCTCACGCATCGTCGAGACCGCGTCCGCCGCCCACCGCACCGGCTTCGCCGCGGCCGAGGCCCTGGTCTGCTGCTCAGTCGTCACACCGGGAAGAGCGCGGCAGGACCGCGATTCGTCACCCGCGACCGGGCCTCCGACCAGGACCGGCGCCAAATCGCCGCACCTTCCCCGCGGGACGCTCACACAAGCCCCCGGAATCGGGGTGTGACGTCTGGTGGCCGCTGTGCGCTCCAGTCGGTGATGAGCCTGTACTTCCATCTGCGCGCGGTGCCGCCCCCGGCCCTGCGCAACAGCGCGTCCTGGTTCCGCGGACTGTTCGACGACGACTGGGACGCCGTACGACGGCGGATCGGCCGGCACCGTGAAGAGGTGCTCGACCGGCGGTACCTGCACCACGAGTTGCTGTACGCCGGAGCCGCCCTGCACCGGGCGCCGGACGGCCCGCGCACCCATGTGGTGCTCGGGGGCCGCCCGGTCGCCCACCCCGACCCGTCGCTGGCGCCGTTCCTGGTGCTCACCGCGGCGCAGGCGCACCGCGTGGCCGGCTACCTGGCCGGGGCCGACTTCGACGCGCTGTGGCGGCAGGCCCGCACGGAGGTGATGCGCCCGTACGGCGTGCCGGAGGCGGAGCCGGAGGTGCGCGGCTCCTTCGCCGCCGCGCACCGGGACCTGACCGCCTTCTACACGCGCACCGCCGCCTCCGGCGAGGCGGTGGTCAAGTGGCTGATGGAGTGATCCGCGCCCCCTCGGCGCCCGCCCGGCCCCGGCGGCTCTCCCAGGCCCTCAGACCCGCCCCCGAGCCCGGCGGGACACCACCGCGCGCAGGATCCGCCGGCCCTCGGTGCACACCTCCAGGGCGGAACGCACCCCGGCCGGGCCGTGCCCGGCGAGCAGTTCCAGGACGGTGATCTGGCGCCTGAGCTCGGCGGCGACCAGCGGCGACATGCCCTCCGTACGGCCCTCGCGGCGGGCGTCGACGGAGGACGCCTCGTCGTCGACCAGGTCGAGCATCCGGTGGATCTGCAGCGAGGCGACCGAGCAGGCGTCGGCCCACACCCGCATGCCGCCGGCCGAGCAGTCGGCCGGGGTCGCCGCCAGCATCCGCCGGGTGAGCAGGACGGCCTCGTCGTCGGCGAGTTCAGCGGCGCCGGAGTCGTCGACCTTGTCGCGCACCTGTTCAAGTCGGTCGGCCCAGTCGTCGGTGCCGGACGGATCGGCGAGGCTCGCCCACAGGGGCCGCAGCAGCTCGTCGTCACCGCCCAACAGGGGTACGCACCGATCCAAACAAGCCAACCCGCTGGCGGCCAGTCCGCGCTCGTCGGCCTGAGCGATCAGCTCAACCAGACTCATCCACGCCTCCTTCTGCGGGCCTCTGTGGGGCTCCACCGGGCACCTTCCTTACGGAGCCCGCATTTCCCCTTACTGCGTGCGACGGCCCGGGAGTGTCACAGGGGCACCACTCCGAGGCGGTCGAGCAGCAGGAAGAAGAGGTTTTCGGCCAGTGGGTCGGGCTCCGCCGTGAGCACGTCGAGGAGCGGCTCGGCCGGCACCGTGTGCCCCGCCTCGGCGGCCCAGGCGACGGCCCGTTCGGCGGCGTCGCGCGGCTGGAGGAAGTAGTCCTCCAGGGTGGGCCCGTCGCCCGCGCCGAGCCGGGCGGCCATCGCCTCCCGGGCCAGGCAGGTGCTCCACGCCCCGCTCAGCGGGCCGGCCGCCTCCACCACCGCGCAGTCGCTGTCCATGACGTACCCGAAGAGCGCCGGCGCCCCGGTCTGCGCGGCGAGTTCGTGCATGTTGCCGACGTCGCCCTCGCCGCTGGCGTACTCCCACACCTGCCAGCCGTCCGGCGCCTCCCGGCGCAGTGTGATGCCCGGCGCGCCCGCCAGTGCCGCCAGCTCCCCCAGCGGCCGCTCCTCGCGCCCGACGACGAAGTACCCCCAGTAGCCCATGTCCCGTTCCCCCAGGCCGTTCGGTCCGACTCGGGCCGAATACACCACAGCCGCACGCCCGTTCGCAGCCGTATCGGACAATTGGGCGCATCGGGCGGCCCTGCGTGGGGGCGTCCGGGTCAGCCGAGGCGGCCGGCCAGGGCCTGGAACTCCGCCCAGGAGGCGTCCGGCGTGCCCGGGTTCCAGAGCTTCTCGACGGTCGCGCGCAGCGGCATCCGGATGCCGGCCGCGACCTGGTCCTGGGTCTGGGAGCCGGAGAGGTCGCACCAGACGGCGAAGGAGCCGCCGCGTATCTGGGCGTCGTACTTCGCCGGGACCGCCTCGGTGCCGCGCAGCACCCTCGGCGTCCACTGCTCGTAGATGCGCTGTCCCGTCGGGTAGACGAAGGTCTGCGGCTCGCCGAGGACGTAGTAGAGGAACTCGTCGTTGTAGTTGACGACCTGCCGGCCGGCGCTCAGGTACTCCACCGGGAGCCGGGCGCCGATCTCCTTGCCGGTCCAGTAGGCGACCTGGATGTCCTTGTCGGCCTGGACGGATGTGTCGCGGAAGAAGCCGTCGTTCCAGGCGCGCGGGGTCCGGTCGTGGACGCGGACGGTCGCGGCGCGGTCGTTGACCCAGCCGGTGGCGAGGTCGGCGACGCCGGCCCCGGCGCCGTACTCCTCGCGGGCCGCGGCCGTCAGCTGCGGGAAGGACGCCTCGGGGTCGGAGACGGTCAGCGCCTGGTACTCGTCGCCGCCGAGGTGCCACTCGCCGCCGGGGAACAGGCCGGCGTACTCGTCGAGCAGGTCGTCGACGATCTCGGCGGACTCGTCCTGGGAGATGTCGATGGCGCCGCGGGTCGCCACGCCCCGCGTGTCGCGCAGTTGCAGACCGGGGTGGGCCGCGATGACCGCGCCGAGGTGGCCGGGCGAGTCGATCTCGGGGACGACGGTGATGTGCCGGTCGGCGGCGAGGTCGACGATCCTGCGGACCTGCGCCTTGGTCAGGTGCGGGTCGGAGACGATCTCGGGATGCGAGTCGGACTCGATCCGGAACGCCTGGTCGTCGGAGAAGTGCAGCCCGAGCTGGTTGTACTTCAGGTCGCCCAGCTCCCGGACCCGGTCCTCGATCCAGTCGGCGGTGAAATGCTTGCGCGCGATGTCCAGCATGAACCCGCGCACCGGCTTGGCCGGCTCGTCCCGTACGACGCCCTCGGGGGCCGTGCCGCCGTCGTGCACGGCCTGCTTCAGGGTGCGGGTGCCGTAGAACACGCCCGCGTCGGCGGCCCCGCTGATGTTCACCCGCCCGCCGCGCACGGTCAGCGTGTACGACTCCGGGTTCGCGCCCTCGTCGTCGTTGAGCGACAGCCGTACGTCCCCGGCCCGTACGTCGTCCTTCTCGCCGGCGTAGGCCAGCCCCAGCTCCTTGGCTATCAGCCGGCCCTCGTCGGCCAGGTCCGCGTCCCCGATCACCACCCGCTCCCCGCTCTGCGCCCGCCAGCCGGGCCCGCGGGCGGGGGTGTGCGAGCGCACCTCGGGGATGGTCCGCGGGGCGCTGGAGAGCGGGTAGCTCCGGGTGGGGCTCGGCGTCGGGTCGACGGCCGGCCGGGAGGACCGCTCACTGCGGGAGGCGGAGTCGCCGGCGGGCGCGCCGCCGTCACCCGCCGAGGCCCACAGTCCGATGCCCACTCCGGCGGCGGCGACCACGGCCCCGACCACGAGGGCCCGTCGCCCGGTCTTCTTCTCCGGCGCCCGGCGCCTGTGCTGACTCACAGAGCCAACGTACGACCGACACGCCGGACGTGCGTCCACGAGAGGTTCCGAAACTCTCCCGTTCGGCTGAAATTCGGGCATGCTTCGGACGTCTCCGGGTCATGGTCGATAACGTGGCGCCACATCTCTCACAGCTCCCCAGCCGAAACGCACGTGACGCCCACACACCTCCCCGGCCGAGTGGCCCTCCCCCACCAGCAGCACGGCACCCTCCCGGAGCCCGGCACCGCAGGGGAACCCGGCACCACCCCGGAGCCCGGCACCGCTCTGGAGCGCTTCAACACCGCGCCCGCCGACGAGGTCCGGCGCACCCTGCTGACCTGCCTGTTCAGCAGGCGCTGGGCCCACCGCCTGGCCGCGCACCGCCCGTACCCCACCGTGGACGCCCTGCTGGCGGCGTCCGACGAGGCCGCCTACGACCTGACCCCGGCGGAACTGACCGAGGCCCTGTCCGGCGAGGCGCTGCCGACCCTCCCGGAGGACTCGTACTCGGCGGCCCACCTGGCGCTGGGCGCGGCCCATGCGGCCTACGCGGACAAATTCGGCCATGTGTTCACCATCTACCTCGGGGACGTCCCGCCGGGCGAATCCGCCGCCCATGTCCTCTGCGCCATCCGGTCACGATTGACAAACGATCCGGAGGACGAGCGGACGGTGACGGCCGAGGAGCTGCGCCGCCTGGCGAGGGGACGGCTGGGCGGCCTGCTCAGGGGCCCGGCACACCGTGCCACGAGGCAGGACGGGCCGGTACCCGGCGCATAACGGCACACCCCGCCCACAAGCCCCGGCACTCACCCATTCGCGTGCCACTTTGATCACACAGATAGGCCCGGCGTAAGCCAAACCCAGCCACATCGCTAACATGCTGGGGGCCGGTGGACCGTACCCGGCCGGGCCCGACCGACAGCACAAGCCGGCGCGGCCCCAATCCCCGCTCCCGGAGGGACTTCCGTGCCGGCTGGAACGCTGTACCGCGGCCGGGAAGGAATGTGGTCCTGGGTGGCTCACCGAGTCACCGGCGTCCTCATCTTCTTCTTCCTGTTCGTTCACGTGCTGGACACCGCTCTCGTGCGTGTCTCCCCCGAGGCCTACGACGAGGTCGTCGCGACGTACAAGACGCCGATCGTCGCGCTGATGGAGTACGGCCTGTCCGCCGCCGTCCTCTTCCACGCGCTCAACGGCCTGCGCATCATCGCCGTCGACTTCTGGTCCAAGGGCCCGCGCTACCAGAAGCAGATGCTCTGGTCCGCCGTCGGTCTGTGGCTGGTGCTGATGCTGGGGGCGATCTACCCCCTCCTCGGCCACGCCGCTCGTGAACTCTTCGGGAGCTGACGCCCATGTCCACGACTGAGAAGACCGCGTCCGGGATCGGCCCCGTCGAGGGCGACGCCCAGTACAACGTCGACAACCCGGCCCCCTACATCGAGGCCCCGCGCAAGCGCACCAAGAAGACCCCGAAGTCCACCCGGGGCAACTTCGAGATGGCCGCCTGGCTGTTCATGCGCCTGTCCGGCGTCGTCCTGGTCGTCCTGGTCATCGGCCACCTGCTGATCCAGCTGGTGCTCGACGGCGGTGTGTCCAAGGTCGGTTTCGCCTTCGTGGCGGGCCGCTGGGCGTCCCCGTTCTGGCAGGTCTGGGACCTGCTGATGCTCTGGCTCGCGATGCTGCACGGCTCCAACGGCCTGCGCACGGTCATCAACGACTACGCGGAGCGCGCGAACACCCGGCTGTGGCTCAAGGGCCTGCTCTACACCGCCACGGTGTTCACCATCCTGCTGGGCACGCTGGTGATCTTCACCTTCGACCCGAACATCCGCTAGGCACGGGGCTGCGAGAATCATGAAGATCCACAAGTACGACACCGTCATCGTCGGCGCCGGCGGCGCGGGCATGCGCGCGGCCATCGAGTCCACCAAGCGCAGCCGTACCGCGGTGCTCACCAAGCTCTACCCCACCCGCTCCCACACGGGCGCCGCGCAGGGCGGCATGGCCGCCGCGCTGGCCAACGTGGAGGAGGACAACTGGGAGTGGCACACCTTCGACACGGTCAAGGGCGGTGACTACCTGGTCGACCAGGACGCCGCCGAGATCCTGGCGAAGGAGGCCATCGACGCCGTCCTCGACCTGGAGAAGATGGGCCTGCCGTTCAACCGGACCCCGAACGGCACCATCGACCAGCGCCGCTTCGGCGGCCACTCCCGCAACCACGGCGAGGCCCCGGTCCGCCGGTCCTGCTACGCCGCGGACCGCACCGGCCACATGATCCTCCAGACGCTGTACCAGAACTGCGTCAAGGAGGGCGTGGAGTTCTTCAACGAGTTCTACGTCCTGGACCAGCTGATCACCGAGGTCGACGGCGTCAAGCGGTCCGCCGGTGTGGTGGCGTACGAGCTGGCCACCGGTGAGATCCACGTCTTCCAGGCGAAGGCCGTCATCTACGCCTCCGGCGGCACCGGCAAGTTCTTCAAGGTGACCTCCAACGCGCACACCCTCACCGGTGACGGGCAGGCCGCCTGCTACCGCCGCGGTCTGCCGCTGGAGGACATGGAGTTCTTCCAGTTCCACCCGACCGGCATCTGGCGCATGGGCATCCTGCTGACGGAGGGCGCCCGCGGTGAGGGCGGCATCCTGCGCAACAAGGACGGCGAGCGCTTCATGGAGAAGTACGCGCCGGTCATGAAGGACCTCGCGTCCCGTGACGTCGTCTCGCGCTCCATCTACACGGAGATCCGTGAGGGCCGCGGCTGCGGTCCCGAGGGCGACCACGTCTACCTCGACCTCACGCACCTGCCGCCGGAGCAGCTGGACGCCAAGCTCCCGGACATCACCGAGTTCGCGCGCACCTACCTCGGCATCGAGCCCTACACGGACCCGATCCCGATCCAGCCCACCGCGCACTACGCGATGGGCGGCATCCCGACCAACGTCGAGGGTGAGGTGCTCTCCGACAACACGACCGTGGTCCCGGGTCTGTACGCCGCCGGCGAGGTCGCGTGCGTGTCCGTGCACGGCGCCAACCGGCTGGGCACCAACAGCCTCCTGGACATCAACGTGTTCGGCCGGCGCGCGGGCATCGCCGCCGCCGAGTACTCCCAGAAGGCCGACTTCGTCGAGCTGCCGGAGAACCCGGCGCAGTTCGTCGTCGACCAGGTGGAGAACCTGCGCACCTCCACGGGCACCGAGCGGGTGGCCGTGCTGCGCAAGGAGCTCCAGGAGACCATGGACGCCA
Source organism: Streptomyces sp. NPDC000983 (assembly GCF_040299205.1). NCBI lineage: Bacteria > Bacillati > Actinomycetota > Actinomycetes > Kitasatosporales > Streptomycetaceae > Streptomyces > Streptomyces sp. NPDC000983. Next base: position 110,968 of record NZ_JBEPBM010000018.1, read on the forward strand.
ACGTCATGGTGTTCCGCACCGAGCAGACCATCAAGACGGCGGTCGAGAAGATCGCCGAGCTGCGCGAGCGGTACCGGAACGTGTCGGTCCAGGACAAGGGCAAGAGGTTCAACACGGACCTCCTGGAGGCCATCGAGCTCGGCAACCTCCTCGACCTCGCCGAGGTCATGGCGGTCTCCGCGCTGGCCCGCAAGGAGTCCCGCGGCGGTCACTACCGCGAGGACTACCCGAACCGCGACGACGTCAACTTCATGCGCCACACCATGGCGTACCGCGAGGTGGGCGACGACGGCACCGAGACCGTGCGTCTCGACTACAAGCCGGTCGTCCAGACCCGCTACCAGCCGATGGAGCGTAAGTACTGATGGCAACCCCCGTTCTGGACAAGGTGGAGGCGGAGTCCGCGGCCTCGCCCTACATCACCGTCACCTTCCGGATCCGCCGGTTCAACCCGGAGGTCTCGGCGGAGGCGGTCTGGGAAGACTTCACGCTGGAGATCGACCCCAAGGAGCGCGTCCTCGACGGTCTCCACAAGATCAAGTGGGACCTGGACGGCACGCTGACCTTCCGCCGCTCCTGCGCCCACGGCATCTGCGGCTCGGACGCGATGCGGATCAACGGCAAGAACCGCCTGGCGTGCAAGACGCTGATCAAGGACATCAACCCCGAGAAGCCGATCACGGTCGAGCCCATCAAGGGCCTCACGGTCCTGAAGGACCTGGTCGTGGACATGGAGCCGTTCTTCCAGGCGTACCGGGACGTCATGCCGTTCCTGATCACCAAGGACACCAACGAGCCGACGCGCGAGCGTCTGCAGACGGCCGAGGACCGGGAGCGCTTCGACGACACGACGAAGTGCATCCTCTGCGCGGCCTGCACCTCCTCGTGCCCGGTCTTCTGGAACGACGGCCAGTACTTCGGTCCGGCGGCCATCGTCAACGCGCACCGCTTCATCTTCGACTCGCGTGACGAGGCCGGGGAGCAGCGGCTGGAGATCCTCAACGACAAGGACGGCGTGTGGCGCTGCCGCACGACCTTCAACTGCACGGACGCCTGCCCGCGTGGCATCGAGGTCACCAAGGCGATCGCCGAGGTGAAGAAGGCGCTGATCACGCGCCGCTTCTGAGCCACGGCACCGTCCCGGCCCGAGGGCCTCGCTCCCGTAAGCGCGGGAGGCGGGGCCCTCGGGCTTTTCCCGTACCGGGTCGGCCTGTTCCCTCGGCGGTCAGCCGCCGGCCAGGGGTATCAGGCGCAGGAAGGTGACCTCCGTGTCCGCGGACACCTCGACGGTGTCGTCCGGGTCGGTGAGCCGGCGGTCGCCGACGAGCAGCAGCAGTCCGTTCCCCGCGAAGGCCCGCAGGAGCGCCTCGGTCTGCCCCTCGGGGTCGGTACGGCGCCGGCGGCCCGCGGCGATCTCCTCGCGCACCCGGCGCCGGATCAGCTCCCGCGCCGTCAGGCGCTCCTCGGTGACGGCGAGCCGCGGGCCCGGCTCGCGGCGGCCGGAGGTCGTCTCGTCGACGAAGGTCACATGTCCCATACGCCCGACCGTACGCGGCGCCACCGACAATCCCGCGCTCCGGACGATCATCGGCCTACTCTGACACCGTGTCAGATGACGAGTCGTACGAACTGCTCGGGTTCGACAACGTGCTGCTGCCCGTCGGCGATCTCGGCGAGGCGGTCGGATTCTACGAACGCGCCGGGTTCACCGTGGGGTTCCGCTTCGACGAGGCCGGTATCGCCCTGTTGAAGGTGGGCGACGAGACGCCCGGGATCCTGCTGCGCCACGAGGAGGGGCTGGGGCACCGGCCACCGCCCTGGCCCACCTCCCGGGTGTGGCTGGAGGTGCCGGACGCCCGGGCGGCCGCCGACCGGCTGGCCGGGGCCGGGATCGTGCCGCTGGACCCGCCGTTCCCGGTGGCCACCGGCTGGACCGTCGAGGTCGCCGACCCCTGGGGGAACGTGGTCGGGCTCACCGACTACTCCCGGCGCCCCTCGCTCGGCCGGACCGCCGTGTGAGGCGCCCCGCGCTCGGCCGGACCGCCGTGTGATGCCCCCGTCCGCACTGGTTAGTCTCGCTGCGTGCCCTCGAAGAACGACAGCAGCCCCGAACCCAGCAAGTCCGAGCAGACCCGCGCGCTGATCCTGGAGACCGCGATGCGGCTGTTCCAGGAGCGCGGCTACGACAAAACCACGATGCGGGCCATCGCCCAGGAGGCGGGCGTCTCCGTCGGCAACGCCTACTACTACTTCGAGGGCAAGGAACACCTGATCCAGGGCTTCTACGACCGGATCGCCGCCGAGCACCAGGTGGCGGTGCGGGAGGTCCTGGCCCGCGAGAAGGATCTGGAGGCCCGGCTCGCCGGGGTGCTGCGGGCCTGGCTGGACATCGCCACGCCGTACCACGAGTTCGCGGTGCAGTTCTTCAAGAACGCCGCCGACCCGGACTCCCCGCTCAGCCCCTTCTCCCCGGAGTCGGAGCACGCGCGCGTGGCGGCCGTCCAGGTCCACCGCGAGGTCCTCGCGGGCGCCACGCGGACGAAGGTGCCCGAGGAACTGCGGGACGTGCTGCCGGAGTTGATGTGGCTGTCCCAGATGGGCCTGGTGCTGTACTGGATCTTCGACCGCACTCCGGACCGCGAGCGCAGCTACAAGCTCGCCGACCGGGGCGCGCGACTCACCGCGCGCGGAGTGGCCCTGGCCCGCTTCCGCGTGCTGCGGCCCCTGGTGCGCGAGGTGCACGAGCTGTTCACGGACTTCCTGCCGGGCATGACCAGGGTGCTGCCCGACCCGAACGGGAGGGAAGGGGCGCCCGACACGTCCGACGAGCGCCCCTGAGCGGTCAGTTGACCGCGTCCACCTCGTCCTCGGCGAGCTCCACGTCGTACACCAGCGGCTCCCCCGCCACGTCCAGGTGCCGTGCGCGTGAGCCGTGTCCGGTGGCCGTCGCCGCGAGCAGGTAGGTGCCCGGCGCCGGCACCGAGACGATGTACGAGCCGTCCGCGAGGGAGGTCACCCGGTCCAGCTGGCGGCCGCCCTTGGTCAGCAGGGTCACCGCGGCGCCCGCCACCGCCTCGCCGTCCGCGGTGCGGATGTAGCCGTGGACCGCGGAGGCGCCGCCCTCGGGGGCCGGCTCCGGCGCGGGCTGTTCGGCCGGCTCCACCGCCAGGTGCGGCAGCCGCTTCTCCAGGCCGGCCGGCAGCCACCAGTTGGCGTTGCCGAGCAGGTGCATCGCGGCCGGCACCAGCGCCGTACGCAGGATGAACGCGTCCAGCGCCACGGCGGCGGCCAGGCCGACGCCCGCCATCGCGCCCTCCATGTCGCCGCTGAGGACGAACGCGGAGAACACGCAGATCATGATCAGGGCCGCGCAGTTGATGACCCGGCTGGTCTCCGCGAGGCCCACCCGGACCGCGCGCGCGTTGTCCTTGGTGTGCACCCACTCCTCGTGCATCCGGCTGACCAGGAACACCTGGTAGTCCATGGAGAGGCCGAAGAGCAGCGAGAGCATGATGACCGGCAGGAACGAGGTGATCGGCCCCTCCTTGCCGACGCCGATCAGCTCGGTGCCCCAGCCCCACTGGAAGATCGCCACCAGCACACCGAAGGAGGCGGCCGCCGCGATCAGGTTCATCAGCGCGGCCGTCAGCGGCACCACCAGCGAGCGGAACGCGATCATCAGCAGCAGGAAGCCCAGCGCGATGATGGTCGCGACGAAGTACGGCAGCCGGTCGCCGGTGACCTCGGCGAAGTCCTTGAACACGGCCGTCACACCGCCGACATGGGCCTCGACGCCGGCCTGCGGGATCACCTCGTCGCGCAGCAGGTCGATGAGCCGGTCGGTCTCCTCGGACTGCGGTGACGTGGTCGGCACCACGTTGATCACCGAGACGCCGTTCGCGGGCGGCGCGGCGACCGCCTGGGAGACCCCCTCGGCCGAGCCGATCGCGGCGACGAGCGAGTCGGGCGCCGGCCCGTCCACGACGACCTGGAGCGGGCCGTTGACGCCGGGCCCGAAGCCCTCGGCGAGCAGGTCGTACGCCTGCCGGGTGGTCGTGGTCTCCTGGTGGTTGCCCTGGTCGGTGGCGCCGAGCCGGATCGACAGCACCGGCAGCGCGAGCACCGCCATGACCACCAGGGCACCGGCCGCGATGGTGCGCGGCCGCTTCTGCACGTACGTCGACCAGCGGGCGGCGAGGCCGCTGGCCTCCTCCGGCTCCGGTCCCGTCGCGGCCAGCCGGCGCCGCTGCCTGCGGCTGAGGACACGGGTGCCCAGCAGCCCGAGCAGCGCCGGGAGCAGGGTGATCGCGGCCAGCACGCTCAGCACCACGGTCAGCGAGGTCGCGACGACCACGCCGTCCAGGAACCGCATGTTCATCACCAGCATGCCGGCGAGCGCGATGCACACCGTGCCGCCGGCGAACAGCACCGCGCGCCCGGAGGTGTTGAGGGCCGTCACCGCGGCGTCCTCCGGCCTCATCCCGCGCAGGATGCCCCGCCGGTGCCGGGTGACGATGAACAGCGCGTAGTCGATGCCGACCCCGAGGCCGATCAACGAGCCGAGCAGCGGGGCGACTTCGGGCACGTCGGTGACATGGCTGAGCAGCATCGTGGAGAGCATGCCGGTGCCGACACCGGCGACGGCCACCACGATCGGCAGCAGCATCGCGAACAGCGAGCCGAAGGCCAGGAACAGCACGACGGCCGCGGCGAGGATGCCGACCGCCTCCGCGGTGCCCGCCGGGGGCTCCTGGGTGCGGGCGATCGCCTGACCGCCCAACTCCACCTGGAGTCCGTCCCGTTCGGCCGCCTGCGCGATGTCGACGATCTCCTCGACCGTCTCCTTCGGGATGGCGTTGGCCTGCTCCTTGAAGGTGATCTGGGCGTACGCGATCCGCCCGTCCTCACTGACGGCCGCCGCTCCCGGGGTGCCCGAGTAGGGGTCGGTGACCTCACCGACGCCCTCCATCCCGGCGATCTCCTCCAGCGCCGGCTGGACGCGGGAGCGTACGGCCTCGTCCCGTACGGAGCCCTCGTCGGTCTTCCACACCACCGTGTCGGTGTCCCCGGCCCGCTCCGGGAACGCCTTCTCCATCAGGTCGTACGCGCTCTTGGAGTCCGTGTTCGGCAGGGAGAAGACGTTCGCGTAGTCCGTGCCCGCGGCGGATCCGCCGAAGCCCAGGCCGAACAGTGCCCCCACCCACAGCAACAGGACCACCAGCCGGTGCCGATAGCACCACCGTGCCAATGCAGCCACCCTCAACGCTCCTTCGTCGGTCGTCGGTCGGTCCCCCAGGTCCTGGCACCACAATCGTGGGCGCGGTACGGGCGCGGACATGCGCCGGGCCCGACTCTCAAGGAACTCCAAAGCACGGAAGGTGCCCGGCCGTCGGCACCCGCGCCGATACTGGGGGCATGACAACGGCTGCGGGCACGGTGCTGGTCGTGGAGGACGAGGAGAGCATCGCGGACGTCCTCGCCATCGCCCTGCGCTACCACCGGTTCGAGGTGATGACCGCGGGCACCGTCCGCGAGGCCCTGGCGCTCGCCGGGCGCACCCGCCCCGACGTGGCACTGCTGGACGTGATGCTGCCGGACGGCGACGGCCGCGCCCTCGGCCGCGAACTGCGCGCCCGGCGCCCCGACCTGGCGCTGGTCTTCCTCACCGCGCGGGACTCGCCCGCCGAGATCGTCGGCGCCCTCGGCTTCGGCGACGACTACATCACCAAGCCCTTCGACATCGACGTGGTGATCGCCCGGATCACCGCCGTCCTGCGCCGCACCCGCTCCGCCGACGTCCTCCCCCAGCGCCCGCCGCTGCGCTACGGCGACCTGGAGCTGGACGAGTCGACGTACTCCGTGCACCGCGCGGGCCGCACGGTCGAGCTGACCCCCACCGAGTACGCGCTGCTGCGCTTCCTGGTGCGCAACGGCGGCCGCATCGTGCCCAAGGACCAACTGCTCAGGCATGTCTGGCAGTACGAGCACACCCCGCCGGAGTCGACCGTCGTGGAGACCTACATCAGCTATCTGCGCCGCAAGCTCGACACCCTCGGACCGCCGGTCATCACCACCCGGCGGGGCGTGGGCTACGGACTCGCGTGATGCTCGGGCACGGGTGCCGCAGGCACCGCGGAATCCACTCGCTGCGCGCCAAACTGACGCTCGCCAACGTGGCGTTGCTGGCGCTCGGGGTCGTAGCGGCGACCGCGATCAGCCTGATGACCGCCCGCCACTACCTCCTCGACAAGATCGACTCCGAGCTGCTCTCCACCCGCACCACCCTGGAGAACGCCGGCTTCAGCCTCCGGCAGGTCGAGTCCCTCGGTGAACTCGGCATCGCCATGGACCAGTTCGTCGGGGACGGCGACCAGGGCTTCCCCTCCTCGGCCACCTCGGTGCTCGTCGCCGTGGACGCCACCGGCCGCCCGGTGGCCCTCGGCCCGCTCGAACCGACGCAGCGCCAGCGCGCGATCGCCGCCGCCGCCGGGGACCCCGGTGCGGTCGCCGCCCGCACCGAGCCCCGCGACGTCGACGTGGACGGCACGCCGTACCGGATGATCGGGGCCCGGCTCGCCGACGGCACCCTGGTGCTGATCGCCACCTCCACCGACGCCCTGCACGAGGGCATGGCCAAGGCCATCAAGCTGGACCTGGCCTTCGGGACCGTGCTGCTGGCGCTGCTGGCCTGCGTGACCCTGTTCAGCGTGCGCCGCCACATGCGCCCGCTGGAGGACATGGTGGAGACCTCCTCGGCCATCGCCGAGGGCGACCTGACCCGCCGCGTCCCCTCCAGCCGCGAGGCGACCCTGGAGGTCGAGCAGTTGCGCACGGCCCTGAACTCCATGCTCCACCAGGTGGAACTGGCCTACCGCACCCGCGAGCGCAGCGCCGCCCAGCTGCGCCGCTTCGTCGCGGACGCCTCCCACGAACTGCGCACCCCGCTCTCCGCGATACGCGGCTACCTCCAGCTCTACGACAAGGGCATGCTGAGCGACCCCGACCAGCGCAAACGGGCCTGGGAGCGGGTCATGGCGGAGGCGGACCGGATGGGCCGGCTGGTGGACGAGCTGCTCTGTCTGGCCCGGCTGGACCAGCAGCCCGAACTCCGCTTCCGCAACGTGGACCTGAGCCGTCTGGTCCGGGACGCCGCCGAGGACCTGCGGATGCAGCAGCCGGACCGTCCGCTCACGGTCGCCGCGGAGGGCGCCGTGCTGATCCGCGCCGACGAGTCGGGGCTGCGCCAGGTGCTCGGCAACCTGGTCACCAACGTCCGCGTCCACACGCCCGCCGGGGCGCCGGTCCGCCTGGGCGTGGACCGCGGCGACGGTGTGGTCCGGCTGTGCGTGGCGGACGAGGGGCCGGGGCTGGCCCAGGAGGACGCGCTGCGGATCTTCGACCGCTTCTTCCGGGCGGGCGGCGGCGCGGGAAGCGGTCTGGGCATGGCGATCGTGCAGGGCGTGGTCACGGCGCACGGCGGCGAGGTCGCCGTGGACACGGCGCCGGGGCGAGGGCTGAGGGTGACGGTGACGTTGCCCGCGTGAGCGCCGGGGGCGGGCCCGGCGGCGCCCCTGTCGACGGACGCCGGTTCGCGTCCGGCCCGTCGACGTGGGCCGACATACGCCGCCGGGCGCCGGTTCGCGTCGGGCCCGTCGGTCTCGGCCGGTTCGCGTCAGGCCTGGCGGGAGGCCAGCTGGATCACCGTGATGTCGGACGGCGCGCCCACCCGGGTCGGCGGGCCCCACGCGCCGGCGCCCCGGCTGACGTACAGCTGGGTGTCGCCGTAGCGCTCCAGACCGGCGACCGTCGGGTTGGCCGCGGCGGCGAGGAGGTTGCCGGGCCAGAGCTGGCCGCCGTGGGTGTGACCGGAGAGCTGGAGGTCGACGCCGTACTCGACGGCGTCGTGGATCTGTACGGGCTGGTGGGCGAGGAGCACACAGGCGCGCGCCGGGTCCCGGTCGCCGAGCGCCTTGGCGAAGTCCGGTCCCAGGCCCTCGCTCTCTCCGGCGATGTCGTTGACCCCGGCGAGGTCGAACCAGGGCAGTTCGGTGCGCGCGTTCTCCAGGGGCAACAGGCCCAGCCGGCGCACCTCCTCGACCCACTGCTCGGCGCCGGAGAAGTACTCGTGGTTGCCGGTGACGAAGTAGGCGGGGGCCTTGATCCCGGAGAGCGGGCCCGCCGCCGTACGCAGGTCGGCGACACTGCCGTCGACGAGGTCGCCGACGACGGCGACGAGGTCGGGCTGGGTCGAGTTGATGGTGTCCACGACCCGCTGGGCGAAGCCCCGGCCGAGGACCGGGCCGAGGTGGACGTCGCTGACCACCGCGATGCGGTAGCCGTGCGCCGCGCGCGGCAGTCGGGCGAGCGGCACGGTGACCCGCTTGACGCTCGGCCCGTTCAGGACGCCGTAGGTGCCGGCGCCGACCGTCCCGACGGCAGCGGCGGCGGCCGCGCCGCCGATGACCCGGGAGACGAAGAGCCTGCGGGAGGGACCGGCCGCGGGCGGCGCCGGGTCCTCGGGCGGCGCGGACTCCCCGGAGCCGCCGGACGCGCCGGACGCGCCCGCGGGCACCGTCTCCGGCTGCACCTCCGGCTCCGGCTCCGGCCGGCGGGCCGGTGCCCCGGCCGACGCGCGCCGTTCGAGCCAACGCCGCAGCAGGGGCCGTACGGCCTCCCCCACGAGCAGCCCCAGCAGCAGGTAGATCGAGAGCGCCAGCCACAGGAACCCGGGCCAGGCCAGCACCCGCTGGAGCCAGAACGGCATGCCGGTCCGCTCGCCCACGAGGGCGGCGATCGCCATCAGCCAGCCCCCGGCGATCAGTACCGCGCCCGCGCGCCGCACCCACCCGGACCCGCCGGTCGTGTCACGGAACAGGCGCCGCCACACGTACCAGTTGGCCGTCACCAGGACGGCCAGAACGATCACGATGAAGACGAAGACCACGGCAGTCGTACCCCTGTGTCCCAGTGTCCTGTGCCCGTACGCCTATGCCGTACGCCGCAATGCGCGCAGCCCGCGCAACCCGATGACCCCGACGACCGTCCCCAATACGAAGGAGACGACGGCGAGCGTCAGGTGCACCCAGAAGTACGCGGTCGGGTCGCCCGCGTCGTCGAACGCGAGGCCGCTGCCGTCCTTGGCCAGGTTTTTGACGAAAGTGACCCAGATGACCCAGCTCCACACCCCGAAGGCGAGCAGGAACCAGGAGACAGGGCGGCTGAGCTTCATACCTTCAGTATCACCGCCCTCTGTCTTGTTCCGTGGCCGGGGTGGGGGTCGGGGTAGGAGCCCGGCCGCCGGGCCCTGTACGTTCTCGTCCGTGTCCGCACCCCAGAAGACCAACAGGCGATCGCTGCTGGTCATTTCCGCCGTTCTGTCGTCCCTGGCGCTGACCGCGCCCGTCTCGTACGCGGCGCCCAGCCCGTCACCGACACCGTCCGCCACACCGCCGGCGGGCATGTCGACGGTGGGCGGTGAGCGGCTCGGGCGGGCCGGTACGCAGGTCGAGCTCGCCGACGGCGTGCCGGTGCTGCCCAAGGGCCTGTCGGCGCGGTCCTGGGTGGTCGCCGACGCCGAGTCCGGCGAGGTGCTCGCGGCGCACAACGCGCACTGGCGGCTGGCCCCGGCGAGCACGCTGAAGATGCTCTTCGCGGACACGCTGCTGCCGAAGTTCCCCTCGTCCACCGAGCACGAGGTGGTCCCCTCCGACCTGGCGGACGTCGGGGTCGGCTCCAGCATGGTGGGGATAAAGGAGGGCGAGAAGTACACCGTCCACGATCTGTGGCTCGGGGTGTTCCTGCGCTCCGGCAACGACGCCGTGCACGTGCTGTCGAAGATGAACGGCGGCATCGACAAGACCGTCGAGGAGATGAACGCGCACGCCGAGGAGCTCCAGGCCCTCGACACCCACGCCGTCTCCCCCGACGGCTACGACGCCCCCCGCCAGGTCTCCTCCGCCTACGACCTGACGCTGATCGCCCGTTCGGGGCTGCAGAAGAAGGACTTCCGCGAGTACTGCTCGACGGTCACCGCGAAGTTCCCGGGCGCGACGGAGAAGAACAAGAAGGGCAAGAAGGTCCGCAAGTCCTTCGAGATCCAGAACACCAACCGGCTGCTGAGCGGCGACTCCGACATCTCCGTCTACCAGGGCATCGCCGGGGTGAAGAACGGCAACACCACCAACGCGGGCGCCACCTTCACCGGGGTCGCCGAGCGCGACGGCCGGGTGCTGCTGGTCACCGTCATGAACCCGGAGAAGGACGAGCACAACGAGGTCTACAAGGAGACCGCGAAGCTCTTCGACTGGGGTTTCAAGGCGGCCGGCAAGGTCCAGCCGGTGGGTGAGCTGGTGGCGCCGAGGAGCGCGGCCGAGCCGAGCGCGCAGCCGGGGGCCACCAACGACTCCGGTTCCGGCGCGGGCTCCGGCAAGGACTCCGGTCCCGGGCAGGCCGGCGGATCCGCCGAGAAGCCGGTCGCGGGCGCGGCCGCCGAGGGCGGGTCCAGTGGCATCGGGGTGGCGCTCGCGGTGACCGGCGGGCTGCTGGTGCTGCTCGCCGGTGGCGTGTTCCTGGTCAACCGTCGCTGGCCGCTGCCCGACCTGGTACGTCGTCGCCGCTGACTCCGCTGTCGTCGTCCTGCGGCTCGGCGCTCGGGGTGGCCGTCCAGGCGGCGCAGAACACCACGAGCTTCGCGGTGAAGTTGATCCACAGCAGCAGGGCGACCGGCACCCCGAAGGCGCCGTACATGCTCTTGCCCGCGACGCCCTGGATATAGCCGCTGAGCAGCAGTTTCAGCAGTTCGAAGCCGATCGCGCCGATCAGCGCGCCCACCATCAGGCGCCGGCGCGACGGCTCGACGCCGGGCAGCAGGGTCAGCACGTACAGCAGGAGCAGGAAGTCGGCGAGGACGGCGACCGAGAAGGCGGCGATCCACAGCAGGACGCTGCCCCAGCTCCCCTCGATGCCCAGTTCCTTGACGATCCTGCCGACCAGCGCCGAGGCGACGGTGGAGATGGCGAGGGTGAGCAGCACGGCGCCGCCGAGCCCGACCAGCACGCCCGCGTCCTTGCCCTTGCGCAGGACGGGGTTCTCCTCCGGGTCCTCAAGCTCCCACACCGCGCGCAGGCACTCGCGCATGGAGCCGACCCAGCTGATGCCGGTGACCAGCAGCAGGGCTCCGGCGATGAGACCGATGGTGCCGGCGTTCTGCACCAGCCCGTCGATGTTCAACTGGTCGGAGATGCCGGGCACCTGGTCGGCGATCTTGTCCTCAAGGGTGTCCTGCTGTTCCTGGCTGAGGGTCGCGGCGGCGACGGCGGCGGCCACGGCGAGCATCGGGAAGAGCGCGACGAAGCTGGTGAAGGTCATGGCGGCGGCCAGCTGGGTCCATTTCACCCGGTCCATGCGTTCGTACGACCGCCAGGCGTGCGTGGTCATCAGCCGGGTGGCGAGCGGTCCTACGACGGGGAGCTTTTTCAGCCAGTCCATGATCCAACTCTCCCCTCGTCGCGGAACACCCATGTCCGGGTTCCCCAGAAACGCAGAACAGTCGCCAGTGCCATGCCCACTCCGGCGCCCGAGACCACGTCCGCGCGCGGCGAGGTGAACCCGAGGCCGTAGTGGCTCACGGCCAGGCAGAGCAGTTGTACGGCGGCTCCGGCCAGGTTCACCGCGAAGAAGACCGCGTAGGGGCGCAGCCCGGTGGGTCGGGTGTGCCGGTAGGTGCCGAGGGCGTTGCCGGCGTAGGCGACCGTGCAGCCGGCGGCGAAGGCCAGCGCCTTGGCGGTGAGCGGGTCGAGGCCGGCCGGGCCGCGCAGGGCGACGAACAGGGCGGTGTCGACGGCGTAGGCGAGGAGGCCGGCGGCGGCGAAGCCGAGCAGTTCGCGGCGGGTGGATCGGCCGGTGCGGGCGGGGCGGTCCGCCCTGGTGGGGCGGTCCGCGCGGGCGGGTGTGCTCGCTGATCGGTCGGCTCGGGCGGGTGTGGGGGCGGAAGGCTCCGCCCGTGCGCGCGTGCTCACCAGTTCGCCACCGCCAGGCCGTACATGGCGAGCCACACCAGGCCGATCAGGGCCAGGGCGCGGTCGCCCAGTACGACCTCCTCGGGTTCGCCGGCGGTGCCCCGGTCGGCGAAGACGGCGTACCGGAGGATGGCGAGGACGAACGCGACCACGGACAGTTGCCGCCAGGGCAGCACGCTGGTGTGCGGGACCCCGCCCTCCTCCAGCGCCCACAGGCAGTAGCCGAGGACGGCGACCCCGGCCGCGAGCTGCCAGACGAAGCGCAGGTAGCCGGTGGTGTACTCGGTGAGCAGCGCGCGTGTGGCGCCCGCCTTCCCGGCCATCTGCACGGCCTCGGAGTAGCGCTTGGCCGAGACCATGAACAGCGCGCCGAAGCCCGTGGTGATCAGGAACCAGCGGGAGAGCGGGATGCCGAGCGCGAGCCCGCCGACCATGGCCCGCATCAGGAAGCCGGTCGTGACGACGACCAGGTCGACGACGAGGACGTGCTTGAGGCTGACGCAGTAGGCCAGTTGCATGCCCAGGTAGGCGGCGAGCAGCAGGGCGACCAGCGGGTCGCTCAGCCAGAGGGCGGCGGCCGGCGCGAGGACGGCGAGGGCGCCGCCGACGGCGTAGGCGACGGGTACGGGGACCTGGCCGGCGGCGACCGGGCGGTGCCGTTTGGTGGGGTGGGCCCGGTCGGCCTCGGCGTCGCGGGCGTCGTTGACGAGGTAGACGGCGGCGGCGCAGGCGGTGAAGAGGACGAAGACCAGGGCGAGTTGGCTGAGGGCGCGGCCGGTGAACAGCTCTCCCGCGGCTGCCGGGGCGGCGACGACGAGGACGTTCTTGACCCACTGCTTGGGGCGGGCGGTCCTGATCAGGCCGCGCAGGAGGCCGCCTCGGGGAGCGGGGGCGCCGGTGGCGCGCGGGGGCGTGCGCTGTTCGTGGAGCGCGGACTCTCTGGTGCGCGCGCCGGTGGTCAGGGGCGCCGTCTCAGTCATGGGCGCCGCCGTTCATCCAGCGCGCCCCGGCGCGCGCCGCGAGCGCCCCCAGGGCCGCGCCGGCCGCCACGTCCGAGGGGTAGTGGACCCCGACGACCAGGCGGGAGAGGCACATGGCGGCGGCGAGGGGCGGGAGGGCGGCGGTGACGGCGGTGGCGGCCAGGGCGGTGGCGGGGAGTGCGGTGGCGGGCAGCCCGGTGAGGGCTGTGCGGCCGGCCGTCCCTTCGCTTCTTCCGCGCGCCGCCAGCATGCCGAAGGCGACCGCGGCGGCCGCGGCGGACGTCGCGTGCGAGCTGGGGAAGGAGTGCCGGCCCGCGGTGCGCACCAGGGGTTCGACGTGTGCGGGGCGCGGGCGGCGGACCACCCTCTTCACACCCATGCTGACGACGTGCGCACCCGCGGTGAGCGCCGTCCCGCGCAGCCAGGCGGCCCGTCGCGGGCGGTCGGCGGCGGCGCCCGCGAGGCCCGCCGCCAGCCACAGGGCACCGTGCTCGCCGGCCCGGGACAGGACGCGCGCGGCGCCGGCGACGCGGGGGTCGCGGCCGTACGCGCTCAGCGCGCTGAGGATGCGGTGATCCAGGTGGTCCAAGTGGTCCATGCGGCCCCACTGTTCACCCCGACCCCGCTGGAACTCCGTCAATATTGAGCGACATCCCATTAATCACCCATTTCGGGGAGGAAAGGGATGTTTCATAGCTAATCATCAGCAAAGCGGCGCTACGGTCGCCGACATGCCTGCCGACACTGTCTCCGTCACGGGTTGGGGCCGTACCGCTCCCACCGCCGCCCGGCTGATCCGGCCCCGGACGTACGCGGAGGCCGCGGCGGCCGTCCGCACCTGCGGCGCCCGGGGCGGGATCCCCCGGGGCCTGGGGCGCGCGTACGGGGACGCGGCGCAGAACGCCGGCGGGGCCGTGATCGACATGACGGGCCTGGACCAGGTGCACGCCATCGACGCGGACGGCGGCACCGTCCTGTGCGCGGCGGGCGTCTCCCTGGAGCGGCTGATGCGGGTGCTGCTGCCGCTCGGCTGGTTCGTGCCGGTGACCCCGGGGACCCGCCAGGTCACCGTCGGCGGGGCGATCGGCGCGGACATCCACGGCAAGAACCACCATGTGTCCGGCTCCTTCTCCCGGCACGTCCTCTCCTTCGAACTGCTCACCGCCGACGGCGAGATCCGCAGCGTCGTACGCGGCACCCCGCTGTTCGACGCGACCACCGGCGGCATGGGCCTGACCGGCGTGATCCTGACGGCCACCCTGCAACTGCTGCCGGTCGAGACCTCGTTGATGTCGGTGGACACCGAACGCGCGAGGGACCTCGACGACCTCATGGCCCGGCTCACCGCCACCGACCACCGCTACCGCTACTCGGTCGCCTGGATCGACCTCCTGGCACGCGGCGGCGACACCGGGCGGGCGGTCCTGACCCGCGGCGACCACGCGCCCCTGACGGCCCTGCGCGAGGGCACCCGCGCGCGCAGGGACCCACTCGCCTTCGATCCCGGCCGGCTGCCGTCCCCACCCGCCCTCTTCCCCGAGGGCCTGCTCGGCCGCCGGACGGTCGGCCTGTTCAACGAGTTCTGGTACCGCAAGGCCCCCCGCGCGCGCAGCGGTGAACTCCAGCGGATCTCCACCTTCTTCCACCCCCTCGACGGGGTCCCGCACTGGAACCGCGTGTACGGCCGGGGCGGCTTCGTGCAGTACCAGTTCGTCGTCGGACACGGGCGGGAGGAGGCCCTGTGCCGGATCGTGCGGCGCATCTCGCAGCGGCGCTGTCCGTCCTTCCTGGCCGTCCTCAAGCGCTTCGGGGACGCCGACCCGGGCTGGCTCTCCTTCCCGGTCCCGGGCTGGACGCTGGCCCTGGACATCCCCGCGAACCTCCCCGGTCTGGGTGCGTTCCTCGACGAACTGGACGAGGAGGTGGCCGCCGCCGGCGGCCGTGTCTACCTCGCCAAGGACTCCCGGCTCCGTCCCGAGCTGCTCTCCGTGATGTACCCGCGCCTGGACGACTTCCGCGCGCTGCGCGCCGAGACCGACCCGCGCGGGGTCTTCGCCTCGGACCTCTCCCGCCGCCTCGGTCTCTGACCCTTCCGTCCCTCCAGCCTCAAGGAGCCGTCATGAAGGACGCCTTCGGCCTCCCCCAGTCCCTGCTCGTCCTCGGTGGCACGTCCGAGATCGGGCTCGCCACCGCGCGCCGGCTGATCGCCCGCCGCACCCGCACGGTGTGGCTGGCGGGCCGCCCGACGCCCGCCCTGGAGGACGCGGCCGAGGAACTGCGCGCCCTGGGCGCGACGGTGCACACCGTGGCCTTCGACGCGCTTGACACCGAGTCCCACGAGTGGGTGCTGGGCAAGGTCTTCACCGAGGGCGACATCGACCTCGTCCTGCTGGCCTTCGGTGTGCTGGGCGACCAGGCCCACGACGAGCGGGAGCCGGTGGCCGCGGTGCGCGTGGCGCAGACGAACTACACGGGCGCGGTCTCGGCGGGCCTGGTCTGTGCGCGGGCCCTGCAGTCCCAGGGCCACGGTTCGCTGGTCGTCCTGTCCTCGGTCGCCGGTGAGCGCGCCCGCCGCGCCAACTTCATCTACGGCTCCAGCAAGGCGGGCCTGGACGCCTTCGCGCAGGGGCTCGGCGACGCCCTGTACGGCACGGGCGTCCATGTGATGGTCGTACGTCCCGGCTTCGTGCGCTCGAAGATGACGGCGGGGCTGGAGGAGGCGCCGCTGGCCACCACGCCCGAGGCGGTGGCCACGGCGATCGAGCTGGGGCTCAGGCGCCGCGCCGAGACGGTGTGGGTACCGGGCGCGCTGCGGGTGGTGATGGGTGCGCTGCGGCACCTGCCGAGGGCGATGTTCCGGCGACTGCCGGTTTGAGGGCCGTTGTTCCGGCGGCGGGCGGTCTCTGTTCCGGCGGCGGCTTGAGGGCCGCTGTTCCGCGGCTGCCGGGGTGCGGGAAACGGCCCCGGCAGGACCTAGGCCGTCGGGATCGAGCCCCGGTCGAGCGGGCCGGCCTGGGGCGGGACGACCGCCCCGCCGAAGGCGTACTCGCGCAGCTTGCGCCACACCCCGTCCGCGCCCTGCTCGTACAGCGCGAAGCCGGTGCAGGGCCACTCGGCCTCGTAGTCGGCGAGTTCCGCGAAGGCCCGGTCCATCGCCGCCTCGTCGATGCCGTGCGCGACGGTGACATGCGGGTGGTACGGGAACTGCAGGTCCCGCGCCACGGGCCCGGACGCGTCCCGCACCTGCTTCTGCAACCAGGAGCACGCCTGGGCGCCCTCGACGACCTGGACGAAGACGACCGGTGACAGCGGGCGGAAGGTGCCCGTCCCGGACAGCCGCAGGGGGAACGGCCGCCCCGCGGCCGCGACCTCCACCAGATGCGCCTCGATCGCCGGCAGCAGCGCGGCGTCGACCTCGGTCGGCGGCAGCAGGGTGACATGCGTGGGGATGCCGTGAGCGGCGGCGTCGCCGAAGCCCGCGCGCCGCTCCTGGAGCAGGCTGCCGTGAGGCTCCGGGACCGCGATCGACACGCCGATCGTTACGGTCCCCACGTCATCTCCCTGTCGTCGTGACGGCTGCTGGTGTCGGCCGTCGGCTTTCGACTGTACGGCCACGGCTGTGCCGAGGGCAGGCGCAACCGGAGTGATGTGCAGCGCTCTGCCCGGTGGTACGTCTGTGCGAGGGTGCGCCTCAGTGCTTGGCGGGCAGGAAACCGACGTGGTCGTAGGCCTGCGCCAGCGTCTCGGCGGCGACCGCACGCGCCTTCTCCGCGCCCTTCGCCAGGATCGAGTCGAGCGTCTCCGGGTCGTCCAGGTACTGCTGGGTCCGCTCCCGGAACGGCGTCACGAAGTCGACCATGACCTCGGCGAGGTCCGTCTTGAGCGCACCGTAGCCCTTGCCCTCGTACTTCTGCTCCAGTTCCGCGATTCCCGCACCCGTGAGGGTCGAGTAGATGGTGAGCAGGTTGCTGACGCCCGGCTTGTTCACCGCGTCGTAGCGGATGACGGTGTCGGTGTCGGTCACCGCGCTCCTGACCTTCTTCGCGGTGGCCTTCGGGTCGTCGAGGAGGTTGATCAGGCCCTTCGGCGTGGACGCCGACTTGCTCATCTTGATCGACGGGTCCTGGAGGTCGTAGATCTTCGCCGTCTCCTTGAGGATGTACGGCTTGGGGATCGTGAAGGTCGCGCCGAACCGGCCGTTGAAGCGCTCGGCGAGGTCGCGGGTCAGCTCGATGTGCTGGCGCTGGTCCTCGCCGACCGGGACCTCGTTGGCCTGGTAGAGCAGGATGTCGGCGACCTGGAGGACGGGGTACGTGAACAGGCCGACGGAGGCCCGGTCCGCGCCCTGCTTGGCGGACTTGTCCTTGAACTGGGTCATGCGGGACGCCTCGCCGAAGCCGGTCAGGCAGTTCATGATCCAGGCGAGCTGGGCGTGTTCGGGGACATGGCTCTGGACGAAGAGCGTGCAGCGCTCGGGGTCGAGGCCCGCGGCGAGCAGCTGGGCGGCGGCCAGCCTGGTGTTCGCCCGCAGCTCCGCCGGGTCCTGCGGGACCGTGATCGCGTGCAGGTCGACGACCATGTAGAACGCGTCGTGGGACTCCTGCAGGGCCACCCACTGGCGCACGGCGCCGAGGTAGTTGCCGAGGTGGAACGAGCCTGCGGTGGGCTGGATTCCGGAGAGCACGCGGGGTCGGTCAGAAGCCATGCCCACCATTCTCTCAGGCTCTCGGTGCGATCCGGTACCGGCGGGGATCGGGGCGGAATCGCGTGAGGGATCGGGGCGGAATCGCATGGGAGATCCGGTCGGGATCGCGTGAGGGATCCGGTCGGGATCGTTTGGGAGATCCGGTCGGGATCGTTTGGGAGATCCGGTGGGAATTCGGTGGGCTGCGGGTGGGAACCGATCGGTCTCGGGCGGTGTAACAAGGGTGTGAGGACGCGGGAGGGGGGCCGCATCGTCGATGAGGCCGTGGTGATCGCCCGGGTGCGCTCCGGAGAGCCGGAGGCGTACGCGGAGCTGGTGCGTGCCCATACGGGCATCGCGCTGCGGGCGGCCGCGGCACTCGGCGCCGGTGCGGACGCGGAGGACGTGGTCCAGCAGGCCTTCGTCAAGGCGTACTGCGCGCTGGGGCGGTTCCGGGGCGACTCGGCGTTCCGGCCGTGGCTGCTGTCGATCGTCGCCAATGAGACGAGGAACACAGTGCGGACGGCGGCCCGGCAGCGCACGCTCGCCGGCCGGGAGGCGGCCTTCGCGGAGGCCGAGCCGCTGATACCGGAGTCGGCGGACCCGGCGGTGGCGACACTGCGGACGGAGCGCCGGGCGGCCCTGCTGGCCGCGCTGGAGCTGCTGAGCGAGGAGCACCGCCTGGTCGTGACCTACCGCTATCTGCTGGAGATGGACGAGCCGGAGACGGCCCAGGCGCTGGGCTGGCCCCGGGGGACGGTGAAGTCCCGGCTCAGCCGCGCGCTGCGCAAGCTGGGCAGGCTGCTGCCGGATTTCGAGCCCGGGGAAGGGGGTGAGCAGGATGAGTAACGACGAGCACGGGGGTTTCGGCGGCGGCTTCGGTGACTCCGGTGACCTCGGTGACCTCGGTGACCTCGACGGTGGTCGCGGCAACTCCGGCGGCTTCGGCGGCGGGCGCGGCAGCTCCGGCGGTGACGACGGCTCCGGCGGCGGCCGGGGCGGGCGGGACGGCTCCGGGTTGCCCCGGGAGCTGCGGGCGCTGGGGCGGTCCCTGGACCGGTCGGGGCCGGACGTCGCGGAGACGATGGCCGAGCGGGTGCTTCAGCAGATACTCGCCGAGGGGCTGCCCGCGCCGGTGGCCGAGCCGTCGGCGGCCGGGGAGCGGCTGCGCCGGGCACGCGCGTGGGCGCGGGCGCGGAGGCGGGCGCTGACCGCGGCGCTGTGCGGCGGCCTGCTCACCGTGCTGGTGCTCACACCCCCGGTGCGGGCGGTGGTCCTCGACTGGTTCGGCTTCGGCGGGGTCGAGGTGCGCCACGACCCGTCGGCCCGCCCGTCGGCGAGCGCCGAGGTGCCCCGGTGCGAGCGCGCGGGGTCGATGTCGCCGGGGCAGGCGGCGCGGCGGGCCGGGTTCGAGCCGGTGGTGCCGACGGCGCTCGGGGCGCCGGACGCGGTGACGGTCGACGCGGAGCCGAAGGGGCGGTTCCTGGTGAGCCTGTGCTGGGAGGAGGACGGCCGGGTGATCCGGCTGGACGAGTTCCGGGCGCGGCTGGACATCGGCTTCACCAAGACCGTCCGGGAGCAGCCGGAGTGGATCTCCCTGGGTTCCGGAGGCACCGGGGGCGGGGCGCCGGACCGGCAGGCGCTGTGGTTCGCGCGGCCGCATCTGCTGGGTTTCTGGCTGGTGGACGCGGAGGGTTCCCGGTTCACCCGTGAGGAGCGGACCGCGGGACCGACGCTGCTGTGGACCCACGGCGGGGGCGGGGCGGGGGACGACTCGCTCACGCTGCGGCTGGAGGGGGTGGGGTCCAGGGCCCGGGCGGTGGAGATCGCGGAGTCACTCGAAGAGGGGACCGGATAGTCGGTCCGGGATGGGAACCCCAGCGGGCCGGGCGGTGTACCAGAAGTGACATGCGGCCCGTGGGCGGGCCGCTCGGTACTCGGCTGCTTGGGGGTTCGGATGCGTGGACGAGGGATCGGCGAGGAGAGCGGGTCGCGTCGGCCGGCGGCACTGGCGGGGGCGCTGGCCGTGACGCTGGGGATGCTGCTGTGGGGTGCGGCGCCCGCAGCGGCCGGGGGGCCGACGAGCGCGTTCCTGGCCTCGCCGGAGACCGGGGAGACAGCGGGGCTGTACTACTCGGACCGGGAGTACGGCCGGCTGGACTCCCTGCTGGCGGCGGGCAGGCCCGCGCTTCCGCCCGAGGATGTGACGGCCGACCGGCACATCACCGTCACCTGGCTCATCCATGACACCTCCCCCTGGAAGGTCGACCGGATCTTCCCGGCCACCGAGGGCGAGGACATCTGGGTGTACCGGTCGGCGGACACCACCGAACCGGCGCGGGGCGACTGGCAGCGCGTCCCTGACCCCGGCCCGTTGCGCACCCTGCTGACCGAGGTGGGGATGCTGGGCGAGCCGGACACCGGCGAGGACCTGACGGCCTTCCCACTGCGGGAGACGTACCCGGCGGGGGGTGTCGCGGAGGACCCCGCCGAGCCGGCGGCCGATGAGCCGACGGCCACGGAGGCGCCGGTGACCGGGGCGTCGGTGACCGGGGGCGCGGAGGCGTCGGGGTCGGGCTCGGGTGGGGGCACCGGCTGGTGGTGGGCGCTGCCGGGGGCGGCGGTCGGCGGGGTGCTGGCCCTGGTCCTGCGGCCCTTCGCCGCGCGGCTGCCGCTGGGCGCCGGGGCGATACGCGGCGCGGCGGCCCGCCCGGGTGGGGGGCCGCCGCGTGAGGAGCCGCGCGGGCGGCTCATCGATCTGTGAGCGTCACTGTTCCTTGACAACTGCACAGGGTGTGGACGAGCGGTGCGGCGGTCAGCCGAGGTCGATCTCCGGGTAGAGCGGGAAGCCGGCCACCAGGTCGGTCGCCCGGTGCGAGATCTCCTCGGCGACCTTCGCGTCGAGGACGTGGGCCGCCTTGGAGGGAGCGCCGGACTTGGTGGTGCCGGGCTCCGTGGTGGTCAGGACCCGGTCGATGAGGCCGGCGACCTCGTCCATCTCGGCGGTGCCGAGCCCGCGCGTGGTCAGGGCGGGGGTGCCGATCCGGATGCCGGAGGTGTACCAGGCGCCGTTGGGGTCGGCGGGGATCGCGTTGCGGTTGGTGACGATGCCGGAGTCCAGGAGGGCGGCTTCGGCCTGGCGGCCGGTCAGCCCGTAGGAGGTGGCCACGTCGATCAGGTTGAGGTGGTTGTCCGTGCCGCCCGTCACCAGGGTGGCGCCCCGGCGCATCAGGCCCTCGGCCAGAGCGCGGGAGTTGTCGACGATGCGCTGGGCGTAGTCCTGGAAGGACGGCTGCCGGGCCTCGGCGAGGGCGACGGCCTTGGCGGCCATGACGTGCGGGAGCGGGCCGCCGAGGACCATCGGGCAGCCGCGGTCGACCTGGTCCTTGAGGGAGTCGTCGCACAGGACCATGCCGCCGCGCGGGCCGCGCAGCGACTTGTGGGTCGTGGTGGTGACGATCTGCGCGTGCGGGACCGGGTCGAAGTCGCCGGTGAGGACCTTGCCGGCGACCAGGCCCGCGAAGTGGGCCATGTCGACCATGAGGGTCGCGCCGACCTCGTCGGCGATCTCCCGCATGATCCGGAAGTTCACCAGACGGGGGTAGGCGGAGTAGCCGGCGACGATGATCAGCGGCTTGAACTCGCGGGCGGAGGCGCGCAGCGCCTCGTAGTCCAGGAGCCCGGTCCCGGCGTCGGTGCCGTAGGAGCGCTGGTCGAACATCTTGCCGGAGATGTTCGGGCGGAAG
Source organism: Streptomyces sp. NPDC000983 (assembly GCF_040299205.1). Classification (NCBI taxonomy): domain Bacteria; kingdom Bacillati; phylum Actinomycetota; class Actinomycetes; order Kitasatosporales; family Streptomycetaceae; genus Streptomyces; species Streptomyces sp. NPDC000983. The sequence continues at coordinate 132,395 of NZ_JBEPBM010000018.1, forward strand.
CCGTGGGTGAGGTGGCCGCCGGCGTCCAGGGACATACCGAGCATGCGCTGGTTGCCGAAGGCCTGGCGCAGCTCGGCCCAGTCGGCGTCGGAGAGGTCGTTGACCTGGCGGACGCCCGTCTTCTCCAGGAAGGGGACCTCCACGCGGTCGGCGAGGACGGCCCAGAAGGCGACGAGGTTGGCGTCGATGCCGGAGTGCGGCTGGACGTAGGCGTGCCGGGCGCCGAAGAGCTCCCGGGCGTGCTCTGCGGCGAGCGACTCGACGGTGTCGACGTTGCGGCAGCCGGCGTAGAAGCGGCGGCCGACGGTGCCCTCGGCGTACTTGTCGCTGAACCAGTTGCCCATGGCCAGCAGGGTGGCCGGGGAGGCGTAGTTCTCGGACGCGATCAGCTTGAGCATCTCGCGCTGGTCGTGGACCTCCTGGCCGATGGCGTCGGCGACCCGCGGCTCCACGGCGCGGATGACGTCGAGGGCGGCGCGGAAGGCGGTGGATTCGTGGGAAACGGGCTGCTCGGACAAGTCGGCCTCCGGACGGCGTGGCGTTCAGCGTTCACGGTTCGGCCCAGGCGCACGGCACACAGTCACGACCGGGCCGCTCCCCGATGGTCGGTCCCATCCCAGCGCGCCAGTCACGGCCCGCCGATCAGCCTACCGGGCGCGTCGCGGGGCGAAGGTCCCGCGTCCACGATCCGAGCGAGGATAGGAAGGGGGTCCCCGCTTGTCGTCCGGTGACTCCTGGAGGTCCCGTGAGCACTACGGAAACCCTCATCGCCGCGGCCGAGGCGCACGGCGCGCACAACTACGCGCCGCTGCCCGTGGTCGTCGCCTCCGCCGACGGGGCGTGGATGACGGATGTGGAGGGCCGTCGGTATCTGGATCTGCTGGCCGGCTATTCGGCGCTCAACTTCGGGCACCGCAACCGGCGGATCATCGAGGCGGCGAAGGCGCAGCTGGACCGGGTGACGCTGACGTCGCGGGCGTTCCACCACGACCGGTACGCGGCCTTCTGCGAGCAGCTCGCGCAGCTGTGCGGCATGGAGACGGTGCTGCCGATGAACACGGGCGCGGAGGCGGTGGAGACCGCGGTGAAGACGGCCCGGAAGTGGGGGTACCGGGTCAAGGGCGTGCCCGCGGAGATGGCGAAGATCGTGGTGGCGGGCAACAACTTCCACGGGCGTACGACGACCCTGATCAGCTTCTCGACGGACGCCGAGGCACGGGCGGACTTCGGCCCGTACACGCCGGGGTTCGAGATCGTGCCGTACGGGGATCTGACGGCGATGCGTTCGGCGCTGAGCGAGAACACGGTGGCGGTGCTGCTGGAGCCGGTGCAGGGCGAGGCGGGGGTCGTGGTGCCGCCGGCCGGCTATCTGGCCGCGGTGCGGGAGCTGACGCGGGAGCGGGACGTGCTGTTCGTGGCCGATGAGATCCAGTCCGGGCTCGGCCGGACGGGGCGGACGTTCGCGTGCGAGCACGAGGGGGTCGTGCCGGACATGTACGTGCTCGGCAAGGCGCTCGGGGGCGGGGTGGTACCGGTGTCGGCGGTGGTGTCGTCGTCGGAGGTGCTGGGGGTGTTCCGGCCCGGGGAGCACGGCTCGACGTTCGGCGGGAACCCCCTCGCCTGCGCGGTGGCGCTGGAGGTGATCGCGATGCTGCGGACGGGCGAGTTCCAGGCGCGCTCCGCGGAGCTGGGCGCGCATCTGCACCGTGAACTGGCCGCGCTGGCCGACAGCGGGCGGGTGACGGCGGTGCGGGGGCGCGGTCTGTGGGCCGGTGTCGACGTCGCCCCGCGGTACGGGACGGGGCGTGAGGTGTCGGAGCGGCTGATGGACCGGGGTGTGCTGGTGAAGGACACCCACGGTGCGACGATCCGGATCGCGCCGCCGCTGGTGATCGGCAAGGAGGACCTGGACTGGGGTCTCGCGCAGCTCGCGGCGGTGCTGGAGGACTGAGGGCCGCCTGCCTCCGGCGTCCTAGAGGATGACGTGGGGCAGGAAGCGGGCGTACTCGTCGGTGATCAGGCCCGCCGACTCGCGGATGCCGAGGCCGGCCGACTCGTCCTGGACGACCCAGGCGCCGAGGACGGCCCGGTTGCCGTCGAAGTCGGGCAGCGGGGCCAGCTCCTGGTAGCAGCAGGGCTCGTCGCGGACGGCGGGGTCGGTGCCCGGCTCGTGGACGGTGACGCCGGCGCCCTCGCGGCCCAGCAGCGGTTTGGCGACGTAGCCGGTGGTGCGGGCGAGGTCGCGGGGGCCGTCGAGGTGGGCGGCCAGGAGGTTGGGGTGGCCGGGGTAGAGCTCCCAGAGGATCGCCAGCAGCGCCTTGTTGGACAGGAGCATCTTCCAGGCGGGTTCGATCCACAGGGTCGTGCCGGTGCCGCCGCCGTTGTCGAGGGTGTCCAGGACGTGGCCGGCGAAGCGGTCGGTGGTCAGCCACTCCCAGGGGTAGAGCTTGAAGCAACTGCGGATGAAGCGGAGCCGGTTGTCGACGAAGCGGCCCGAGAGGCGCTCCCAGCCGATCTCCTCCATGGAGATCCAGTCGGTGTCGAGTCCGGCCTGTTCGGCGGTCTCCTTGAGGTAGGCGACCGTCATGAGGTCCTCGCCGAGTTCGTCGGCGGAGGAGTGCGCGAAGTACAGGGGGCTGCCCGGCGGGAGGAGTCCGGCCTGCTTCTTCCAGGCGGCGACGAGGCGTTCGTGGAGGGAGTTCCACTGGTCGGCGCCGGGGAAGCGCTCCTCCATCCAGAACCACTGCGGGGAGGCCGCCTCGACCAGGGAGGTGGGGGTGTCGGCGTTGTACTCCAGCAGCTTCGCCGGGCCGCGGCCGTCGTACCGCAGGTCGAAACGGCCGTAGAGGGAGGGGAGTTCGGCGCGGCGCTGCCATGCCTCGGTGACCGCGCGCACCAGGCGCGGGTCGGTGATGCCGAGGTCGGCGAAGCGTCCGGTGGTGACGATGTGCTCCGCGGCCGTCAGGCACATGCGGTGGAGTTCCTCGACGACCTCCTCCAGCGCCTCGACCTCCTCCAGGGAGAAGACGTAGTAGGCGCTCTCGTCCCAGTAGGGACGCAGGGAGCCGTCGGGGTGGCGGGTGAGGGGATAGACCAGGCCCTGGTCCTCGACGGTGCGCTGCCAGTCGGGGCGGGGGTCGATGGTGCGGCGTTCCATGGGCGGGTGTCCGTGACGGGCCGGGCGGGGCTCAGCCGCCGCCGCTGCCGGACCCCGAGCAGCCGAAGCCGCCGCGGTCGACGGCCTCGCTGCGGCTGAAGGTTCCGTAGTCGGCGCGGCCGCCGTCGACCTCGGCCTCGTAGTACCAGGCGGCGTCGGCGGTGTCCGTGCCGCGCTTCTTCTTGCCGCTCTGGCCGTAGGAGCTGCCCGAGGAGCCGGAGTTGCAGTTCCGGTCGGCGATGACCTTGTAGCCGTCCCAGGTGTAGCTGTCGCGGTCGACGCAGCGGCGGTCCGGTTCGGAGCCGCAGGAGGTCAGGGCGGCCGCGACGACTCCCATGCCGCCGAGCACGACCGTGCTGGAGCGCAGTCTGCGCTTCGCCTCTGCCATGTGGTCTCTCCCCCGTGTCCCTCGGCTGGGCGATCACCTTACGGCAGCACCCTGCACAGGGCTTCCAGGGCCCCTGTCCAGGCATGGTCGGGCGGCGTTCCGTAGCCGACGACCAGGGCGTCGAGGGGTTCGGCGGTCGCCCGCTCGTGGCGGAAGTGGGCCAGGCCGTGCAGGGACAGGCCCTGCCAGTGCGCGGCCTGGACGACGGACGTCTCGGTGCCGGGCGGCAGGCGCAGCACGGCGTGCAGACCGGCCGCGATGCCGGAGACGCTGACCTCGGGGGCGTGTTGGGCGAGGGCGGCGGTCAGGGCGTCCCGGCGCCGGCGGTAGCGCAGTCGGGCGGCTCGGACATGGCGGTCGTAGGCGCCGTGGGTGAGGAAGTCGGCCAGGGTCAGCTGGTCGATGACCCCGCAGGTGTCCACGTCGCCCTTGGCCGCGGTGACCTCCTCCACCAGTTGGGCGGGCAGGACCAGCCAGGCCAGCCGCAGGCCGGGGGCGAGGGACTTGCTGGCGGTGCCGAGGTAGACGACGTGCTCGGGGTCCAGGCCCTGGAGGGCGCCGACGGGCTGGCGGTCGTAGCGGAACTCGCCGTCGTAGTCGTCCTCCAGGATCAGTCCGCCGGTGCGCACGGCCCAGTCGACGACGCTCGCGCGCCGGTCGCGGTGCAGGACGGCGCCCATCGGGAACTGGTGGGCGGGGGTGAGCAGTACGGCTCCGGCTTGCCCCATGTCGGCGGGGTCCGTGCCGAGTTCGTCGAACGGGAGGGGTTCGGTGGCCAGGCCGGTGCGGTTCAGGACGGTGCGGTGCTCGGGGAGGCCGTAGGACTCGACGGCGACGGTGCGGGCGCCGCGGGCGCGCAGGACGGTGCCGATCAGGCGCAGGCCGTGGGCGAACCCGGCGCACACGACGATGCGTTCGGGGTCGGCGCGCACGCCCCGGGCGCGGGAGAGGTAGGCGGCCAGGGCGGTGCGCAGTTCGGTCCGGCCGCGCGGGTCGCCGTAGCCGAGGACCTCGTGGGGGGCGGCGTTCAGGGCGCGGCGGGCCGCCTTGAGCCACTCGGCGCGGGGGAAGGAGGAGAGGTCGGGTGTGCCGGCGGTGAGGTCGAGGGCGGGGCGGGGGCGGGGGCGGCGGATCGGGGCGGTCGCCGCGGCGGGGGCGGAGCGGCCCTCGGCGACGTGGGTGCCCGAGCCGCGGCGGGCGGTCAGCCAGCCCTCGGCGACGAGGTCGGCGTAGGCGTCGGCGACGGTGTTGCGGGCGATGCCGAGGTCGGCGGCGAGGGAGCGGGACGACGGCAGCCGGGTGCCCGGGCCCAGCCGGCCGGTGCGGACGGCCTCGCGCAGCGCGTCGGTCAGGCCCCGGCGCAGGCCGGGTCCGGCCGTCGGCTCCAGGTGGAGGTCGATGCCCAGCGCGCCCGAAGTGGCCCACGTATCCGCCATGGAAATGGACCATACCCCTGGGCCTTTGGATTCATAGGGTCGAGGGCATGACGACGACCGCGGATCACACCGCCACCACCGCTGCCACGACTGCTGCCGCACCTGAGACCGCCCCCGAAGAGGCCCCCCGGATGAAGTGGGCCGAGCACGCGCCCGAGGTCTACAAGGCCATGGTCCGGCTGGACGCCGCCGCCCGGCGGGGCCTGGACCCGAAGCTGCTGGAACTGGTCAAGATCCGTGCCTCGCAGCTCAACCACTGCGCGTTCTGCCTGGACATGCACAGCAAGGACGCGCTCGCGGCCGGTGAGAGCGTGGAGCGGATCGTCCAGCTGTCCGCCTGGGAGGAGTCGGCGCACTTCTACACCGAGCGGGAGCTGGCGGCGATCGCCCTGACCGAGGCCGTCACCGTCCTCACGGACGGTTTCGTGCCGGACGAGGTGTACGAGCGGGCCGCCGGCCTCTTCGAGGAGCCGGAGCTGGCGCAGCTGATCGCCGCAATCACGGTGATCAACGCCTGGAACCGGTTCGGTGTGACCTGCCGGATGGTGCCGGGCCACTACACCCCGGGCCACCGGTGACCGCCCCGGTCGACGTCTTCCGGGCCCTGCACCGGCGCGGGGCGGGGGACGGTCCGCTGGTGCTGCCCGGGCCCTGGGACGCGGCGAGCGCGCGGGCGCTGGAGGAGGCCGGGTATCCGGCGCTGGCCACGCCCAGCGCGGGGGTCGCCGCCTCGCTCGGGTACGAGGACGGGCGGACGCCGGGCGGGGAGATGTTCGCGGCGGTCGCGCGGATCGCGCGGTCGGTGGACGTGCCGGTGTCGGCGGACGTGGAGGGCGGGTACGGGCTGGCGCCCGAGGAGCTGGTGGAGCGGCTGCTGGAGGCGGGCGTCGTCGGGTGCAACCTGGAGGACTCCGAGGCGGGGGCGCTGAAGGATCCGCGGGAGCACGCCGAGTGGCTGGCGGCGGTGTGCGCGGCCGCCGGGGGCCGGCTGTTCGTCAACGCGCGCGTCGACACCTTCATCCGCGGTGTCGAGGATCCTGGGGAGGCCCTGGAGCGGGCCGCGCTGTATGTCGCGGCGGGCGCCGAGTGCGTGTATCCGATCGGGGCGCCCCTCGCGGTGCTGCCGCTGCTGAGGGCCGGGATCGACGGGCCGATCAACATGGCGGCCGGGGTGGGCCGGGGCCCCTCGCCCGCGGAGATCGGGGAGCGGGGGGCCACGCGGATCACGTTCGGGCCGGGGTTGCAGCGGCGGGCGGCCGAGGGGATCGCGGCGCTGCTGCGGTGAGCGTCAGGACAGCCACGGCCGCCAGGTGTCCTTGTGGCTGTCCACCCACTTCCTCGCGGCCTCCTCGGGGCTCAGCCTCTGGTCGGCGATCATCAGGGAGACCGCGTTCTGGTCCTCGGTCGTCCACTTGAACCTCTTCAGGAAGGCGGCCGCCTCGCCGCCGTCCTCGGCGAAGTCCGCGTTGAGGTACTTCTGGAGCGGGGTGTGCGGGTAGGCGCAGGCCACCTTCTCCGGGTCCGCGTCGCAGCCCTCCTTGTAGGCGGGCAGCTTCACCTCGGTCATGGGGACCTCCTCGAAGAGCCACTGGGGGGCGTACCAGTAGGTGAGGAAGGGTTTGCGCTCCTTGGCGAACTGTTTGATCTGGGTGATCTGGGCGGCCTCCGAACCGGCGAACACCACCTGGTAGTCCAGGTTCAGGTTCTTCACCAGTGCCTTGTCGTTGGTGACGTAGGAGGGCGAGCCGTCCATCAGCTGGCCCTTGCCGCCGCTCTCGGGGGTCCGCATGGCGTCGGCGTACTTGTCGAGGTTCTTCCAGTCGGTGACGTCGGGGTGCTGTTTCGCGAAGTACGTGGGGACGTACCAGCCGATGTGGCCGGTGACGCCGAGGCCGCCGCCGTTCACGATCGTCCGCTTGTCCTCGACGTAGCGCTGCTCCTGGTCGGGGTGGCCCCAGTCCTCCAGGATCGCGTCGACCCGGCCCTGGCTGAGCGCGTCCCAGGCGGGGACCTCGTCGATCTGGACGGTGTCGACGCGGTAGCCGAGTTCGTGTTCCAGCAGGTACTGGGCGACGGCGACGTTGGCCTGGGCGCCGACCCAGGACTGCACGGACAGAGTGACGGTCCGGGCGCCCCGGGCGTTCGCGAAGGGCGACGCCTGGGTGGTCATGTCGGCGGCGCCGCAACCGGTGAGGAGGACCAGCGCGCCGAGCGCTGCGGTGGTGGTTCGAATCCGCATGTCAGGCTCCCTTCTCCTGCTTCGTCGGCTGGGTCACCCGGTCGAGCGTCAGGCCCAGGCAGACGATGGCCGCGCCGGCCACCAGTCCGGTCGCCAGATCGCCCTGGGCGAGGCCGAAGACGACGTCGTAGCCGAGGGCACCGCCGCCGACCAGGCCGCCGATGATGACGACCGCGAGGACCAGGACCACGCCCTGGTTGACGGCGAGCAGCAGGGAGCGTCGGGCGAGCGGCAGTTGGACCTGCCACAGCTGCTGGGCGGGGGTCGCGCCGAGCGAGCGGGCGGATTCCAGGGCCGCGGGGTCGACCTGGCGCAGGCCCTGCGCGGTGATGCGGACGACGGCGGGCAGCGCGTAGACGACGGCCGCGGCGACGGCGGGGGCGCGGCCGACGCCGAACAGGGCGACGACCGGGATGAGGTACACGAACTGCGGCATCGTCTGGAGGACGTCCAGGACGGGGCGCAGGGCGCGTTCCACTCGGTCGCTGCGGGCCGCGGCGACGCCGGTCGCGAAACCGAGCACCAGGGTGACGGCGACGGCGGCGAGCACCTGGGAGAGGGTGTCCAGGGACGGCTCCCACACGCCGAGGACACCGATCGCGGCCATGGCGAGGGTCGCGGTGAGCGCGGTGCGCCAGGTGCCGATCAGCCAGGCGAGGGCGGCGACGACGAGCAGGACGGCCCACCACGGCAGCCATTGGAGGCCGTCGCGCAGGGGGTCCAGGACCCAGGTGGTGAAGTGTCCGGCCCAGTCGGCGGTGCCGCCGATGACGGGGACTCCGGAGTAGAGGTGGGCAGTCATCCAGTCGACGGCCCGGTTGACGGGGTCGGCGATGTTCAGCACCCGGGCTTCGGGCCAGTCGAGGCGGTCCGTGAGCCGTCCGGCGACGGCGACGGCCAGCGCTGCGACCAGGGCGTAGGGCCAGGGCGAGCGGGCGGTGCGCCCGATGCCCGTGCGTTCGGTGGGCGTGTGGTCCGTGGGCGTGCGGTCGGGGCGCTCGCCCGCGGCGGCCGTGACGCGGTCCAGGACGACCGCCATCAGCACGATCGGGATGCCGGCCGCCAGGGCCGCGCCGACGTCCACCGAGGCGAGGGCCTGGTAGACGCGGTCGCCGAGGCCGCCGGCGCCGATGACGGAGGCGATCACCGCCATGGACAGCGCCATCATGATCGTCTGGTTGACGCCGAGCAGGATCTCCTTGCGGGCCAGCGGGATGCGGGCGGTGAACAGGCGCTGGCGTGCGGTGGCGCCGAGGGAGTCGACGGCCTCCAGTACCTCCGGGTCCGCGCCGCGCAGGCCCAGGGCGGTGAGGCGGGCCATGGGCGGGGCGGCGTAGACGACGGTGGCGAGGACGGCCGCGGGGACACCGATGCCGAAGACCAGGACGACCGGGAGGAGGTAGGCGAAGGCCGGGAGGACCTGCATGGTGTCCAGGACCGGGCGCAGGGCTCGGTCCGTCCGGGGCGAGAGGCCGGCGGCGAGGCCGAGGAGCGCGCCGACGGCGACGGACGCGAGGACGGCGACGGCCATCAGGGCGAGGGTCTGCATGGCCGGTACCCACATGCCGAGGGTGCCGCAGGCCAGGAGGGCGGCGGCGGTGCCGAGGGCGAGCCGGGGGCCGGCGACGCGCCAGGCCACGAGGGCGCCGAGCGCGGTGACACCGGCCCAGCCGGCGGCGAGGAGGAACAGGTAGACGGCGCGGACGGCCAGCACGACGCCGTTGCTGACGTGGCCGAGGAAGTACAGGAACAGGGGGTGGCTGTCCCTGTTGTCGATGATCCAGGTGCTGGTGTCCGTGAGGGGGGTGGTGAGGTCGACGGTGAGGGCGGTCGGCCAGGTGCCGCTGGCCCAGCGGGCGTGGGCGAGGGGAACGAGGATCGCGGCGACCAGGATCAGCAGGGCGAGCTTGGTGGCGACCCTGTTCCTCAGCAGGCGCGGCAGGGTGCGGGGGGTGGGTGCGGTGATCGTCGCCATCAGACCGACTCCGGGGTGGTGTCGCCGTGGGGTGCGGACGGCTTGCCGCGCTGGGCGGGCGCGGACGGCTCGCCGCGCTGGGCAGGCGCGGACGGCTTGCCGCGCTGGGCAGGCGCGGACGGCTCGCCGCGCTGGGCAGGCGCGACCCGCTCACCGCGCGGGGCGGGTGCTGCTGCGTCCACCCGTGCCGTCCCAGCGGCACGGCTGCCCGCAGCTGGGGAGGTCGCTTCGGTCACGTTCGCTATGACGGCCAGCAGTGCCTGGGAGTCCACCACTCCCAGGCAGCGGCCCTTGTCGACGACCCGGGCCGGGGTGCCCGCTCGGGCGACGGCCTCGATCGCTTCCGAGACCGTCGCGGTCGGGGGGATCGCGGGGCCGCTGCCCGCCTCGTCCGCGGTGGCGGGGCGCATCGCGGTGCGGACGGTGATGACCTGTTCGCGGGGGACGTCGCGGATGAACGCGCGGACGTAGTCGTCGGCCGGGGAGGCGACGATCTCCTCGGGGGTGCCGAGCTGGACGACCGCGCCGTCGCGCATCAGGGCGATACGATCGCCCAGCTTCAGGGCCTCGCTCAGGTCGTGGGTGATGAAGACCATGGTGCGGCCCTCCTCGCGGTGCAGGCGGACGACCTCCTCCTGCATGTCCCGGCGGATCAGCGGGTCCAGGGCGCTGAACGGCTCGTCGAAGAGCAGCACCTCGGGGTCGGCGGCCAACGCCCGGGCCAGGCCGACGCGTTGGCGCTGGCCGCCGGAGAGCTGGCCGGGCCGACGCCGCTCCATGCCCTCCAGGCCGACCTTCGCGACCACCTCGGCGGCGCGCGCACGCCGCTCGGACCGGCCGACGCCCTGGATCTCCAGGCCGTACGCCACGTTGTCGAGGACCGTGCGGTGCGGGAGCAGGCCGAAGTGCTGGAAGACCATCGCGGCGCGGTGGCGGCGCAGTTCGCGCAGCCGGGAGCGGTCCATGGCGCGGACGTCCTCGCCGTCGATGGCGATCGTGCCGGCCGTCGGTTCGATCAGCCGGGTCAGACAGCGCACCAGGGTGGACTTGCCGGAGCCGGACAGGCCCATGACCACGAAGACCTCGCCCTTGCGGACGTCGAAGGAGACGTCCCGGACCGCCGTCGTGCAGCCGGTGCGGGCGCGCAGGTCGGCGGGGTCGAGCGCGGCGAGGCCGGGGTCGGCGGGGACCCGTTCCGCCTTGGGGCCGAAGACCTTCCACAGGCCCTCCACGGAGAACACGGGGGTGGTCATCGCATGTCACCGCCGATCAGGTCGACCGCGCGCTCGCCGACCATGAGCACGCCGATCATCGGGTTCACGGCGGGCATGGTCGGGAAGACGGAGGCGTCCGCGATGCGGATGCCCTGGAGTCCGCGGATCCGCAACCGCGGATCCACCACGGCGAGTTCGTCGTCGGCCGCGCCCATGCGGCAGGTGCCGGCGGGGTGGTAGACGGTGTGGGCGACCTTGCGGGCGTACTCGCTCAGCTCGGCGTCGCCGACGACCTCCGGGCCCGGGCACACCTCGCGCTTGAGCCAGCCGGCCAGTGGCTCGGACCGGGCGATCTCGCGGGCGATGCGGATGCCGTCGACCAGGGTCCGGCCGTCGTAGTCGTCCTCGTCGGTGAAGTAGCGGAAGTCCAGGGCGGGTTTGACCGAGGGGTCCGGGCTGGTCAGGAAGAGGCGGCCGCGGGACTTCGGCTTGGGGATGTTGGGGGTCATCGAGACGCCGTGCTCGGGGCGTTGGTAGCCGAGGCGCTCGGGGTTGTCGGTGAACGGGATCTGGTAGAAGTGGAACATCAGGTCGGGGCCCGCGTGTTCGGGATCGCGGCGCACGAAGAGGCCGGCGTCGGAGTCCATCGCGGAGTTCTCGGGGATGGGGCCGTGGGTCTCCCAGACGATCACCGACTCGGGGTGGTCGAGCAGGTTCTCACCGACGCCGGGCAGGTCGAGGGTCACGGGTATGCCGAGCGCCTCCAGGTCGGCGCGGGGGCCGACGCCCGAGTGCAGCAGCAGGCGCGGGGAGTCCACGGCGCCGGCGCACAGCAGGACCTCGTTGCGGGCCCGGACGAGGAACTCGGTGCCGTCCGCGGCGCGTACGTGCACGCCCTCGGCGCGGGTGCCGTCGAAGCGGAGCCGGTAGGCCCAGGTCTCCAGCAGGACCGTGAGGTTGGGGCGTTCGTCCATCACCGGGTGCAGGTACGCCACCGAGGCGGAGGAGCGCTTGTTGTCCTCCGGGTGGTAGGCGAGGTCGAAGAAGCCGACGCCCTCGCTGAACGGCTTCTCGTTGAAGCCCTCCACGCGCGGGACGCCCAGCGCCGACCGCGCGGCGTCGACGAAGTCGCGGGCGATGGCGTTCCGGTCCTTGTCGTCGACGGGGACGATGTTGTTGAGCAGCCGGGCGTAGTACGCCTCCATCGGCACGGCGCCCCAGCCCTCGGCACCGGCGGCCTCCCACTCGTCGAAGTCGGACGGCAGCGGCTTGAACGCGATGAGGGTGTTGTGGGAGGAGCAGCCGCCGAGGACGCGGGCGCGGCTGTGCCGGATGTGGGAGTTGCCGCGCGGCTGTTCGGTGGTGGGGTAGTCGTAGTCCAGTTCGCCGCCGAGCAGGCCCATCCAGCGGCGCAGGGTCAGCACGTCGTCCCGGCCGACGTCGCTGGGGCCGCCCTCGATGACGGCGACGGTGACATCGGGGTTCTCGGTCAGCCGGGAGGCGATGACGGAGCCCGCGGTGCCGCCGCCGACGACGACGTAGTCGTAGACCTGCGGGTCCTCGGCGCCTCTGGGGCGCTCGGAAGTGGTCTCGGTCGTGGCTGCTGTCATGGGCTGCTCCAGGGAGGTGCGGGAGGGGACGGGGTCGACCGGGGCGCGCCGGGAGGTCGGACCGGCGGGCCGGGGCGGGCCGGGGCGGGCCGGGGCGGGCCGGGGCGGTCAGCCCGCGAACCAGCGGACGGGCTTCGGCGCGAGGTTCTGGTAGACGTGCTTGGTCTCGCGGTACTCGGCGAGTCCGGCGGGGCCCAGTTCGCGGCCGGTGCCGCTCCTGCCGAAGCCGCCCCACTCCGCCTGCGGGAGGTAGGGGTGGAAGTCGTTGATCCAGACGGTGCCGTGGCGCAGCCGGCCGGCCACGCGCCGGGCGCGGCCCGCGTCGGCGGTCCAGACGGCGCCGGCGAGGCCGTACTCGGTGTCGTTGGCGAGCGCGACGGCCTCGTCCTCGGTGCGGAAGGTCTCCACGGTGAGGACCGGGCCGAACACCTCCTCGCGGACGACGCGCATCCCTCGGTGGCAGGCGTCGAGCACGGTCGGCTCGTAGAAGTAGCCGTCGCCGAGGCCCTCCGGGCGCCGGCCCCCGGTGCGCAGGACGGCGCCCTCCTCCAGCGCGGAGGCGACGTACGCCTCGACCTTGGCGCGCTGCCCGGCGGAGACGAGGGGGCCGCACTCGACGCCGTCGTCGGTGCCGCGGCCGAGGCGGATCAGCGCGGCGCGGCGGGCGAGTTCGGCGACGAAGCGGTCCCGGAGGGACTCCTCGACGATCAGCCGTCCGCCGGCCGAGCAGACCTGACCGCTGTGGATGAAGGCCGCGTTGAGGGCCTGGTCGACGGCGGTGTCGAAGCCCTCGTCGGTGGCGCAGGCGTCGGCGAAGACGACGTTGGGGTTCTTGCCGCCGAGTTCGAGGGCGACCTTCTTCACCGAAGGGGCCGCCGCCTGGGCGACCTTGACGCCGCTGGCCAGGCCGCCGGTGAAGGAGACGAGGTCGACGCCGGGGTGCTCGGCGAGCCGGGCGCCGACCGAACCGCCGGGCCCGGTCACGATGTTGGCGACTCCGGCGGGCAGGCCCGCCTCGGCGAGCAGGCCGATCAGCGCGACGGTCGTCAGCGGGGTGATCTCGCTCGGCTTGACGACGAAGGTGTTGCCCGCGGCGAGCGCCGGCGCGATCTTCCAACTCGCCTGGAGCAGAGGGTAGTTCCAGGGGGTGATCAGGGCGCAGACGCCGACCGGCTCGTGCACGACGACGCTGTGGACGTCGGGCGAGCCGGCGTCCACCACACGGCCCGGGGACTCGGCGGCGACGAGGTCGGCGAAGTAGCGGAAGGCGTCGGCGACGCAGTCGATGTCGACGCGGCCCTCTTCCAGGGTCTTGCCCGCGTCGCGGCTCTCCAGCAGGCCGAGTTCCTCGCGGTCGCGGACCAGGAGGTCGGCGACGCGGCGCAGGAGGGCCGCGCGTTCGGCGACGGGGGTGCGTGGCCAGTCGCCCTCCTGGAAGGCGCGCCGGGCGGCCTCGACCGCGAGATCGGCGTCCTTCTCGTCGCCTTCCGCGACCACGGCGAAGGGCCGGGCGTCCGCCGGGTCGAGGACGTCGCGGGTGGCCCCGGAGAGCGCGTCCCGCCATGCGCCGTCGACGTGGATCGTCCGTCTGTCGTGCTGCTGCCTGGCCATGATCGGTATTGCCTTCCGTTCCTGTTCGGCGCCCCTGAGTCACACGGGTGAGTCCTCCGGGGACCGGCTCCGCCTGCCCGGGCCCGCCGCCCGCATGCGCAGAGGGCCGTCGAAAGTGGGCCGCGTCACTGAACATGCGGACAAAAAAGGCGAAACGTACGCTGTGTGGGTGACGCGCGGGTGACCCGCACCACGGAGGTGACGGCATGGCCGCAAGGGCTCTGATCCCGGTCGCGCTGGGCGCGGCACTGCTGCTGGCGCCGACGGTCCCGGCGGCCGCCGCCGAGGACCCCACCGCGCAGGAGCTGGCCGACGAGGCCGAGCGGAACCTCCGTGAGGCGGACTCGGTCCGTCTGAGGCTGACGGACCGCAGCGAGGGCACCGAGACCGGCACGACCCAGCCGACGTCGATGGACCTGGCCCTGGACCGGTCCGGCAACTGCGCCGGGACGATGGAGATGGGCGCGGACGGCGGCAGCGTCGAGATCGTCAAGCGGGGCGACGAGGTGTGGCTGAAGCCGGACACCGCGTTCTGGAAGGCGCAGGCGCCGGGCGATGAGGGCGAGGCGATGGCCGAGCTGTTCGACGGCCGCTACATCCACGGCTCCACGGACGACGCGCTGCTCAAGGGCATGGCCGACACCTGCGACCTGCGCAACTTCCAGCGGGACACCGGCTCCGGCTCCTCGCCCGGGATCACCTCGCTGAAGAAGGGCGAGGAGACCACCCGGGGCGGCGCGGACGTCTTCCCGCTCACCGGCGAGGTGGACGGCGCACGGACCACGCTCTACGTCACGGCCGACTCGCCGCACCTGCTGGTCGAGGCCACCCAGCGCGACGAGGACACGAACGTACGGCTGAGGTTCTCCGACTACGACGAACCGGTGCCCTCCCGGACCCCGTCCCCGGACGACTCGGTGGACGTGGACCGGCTCCAGGAGGAGCTGCAGAGCATCTAGGCCGGGTCGGACTGTGGGCGCCGCGTGGCAGGCCGGGTCAGACCGCGGGCCTGCGTGTGGCGCGGCCGCCCTTGGAGACGACGGTGGTGACGTTGACGTACCTGCTGAGGCGGTACGTCTTCAGCGGGCTGCCGCTGACCAGCTCCTTGTAGACGGCGGCGGCCCGGCCGGTGAGGCACTGGCGGCGGGGGGTGAAGTCGGCCCGGGTGAACTGGATGACGGCGTCCCGGCGGCCGAGGCTGACGGGCTGGTGGTAGTAGCCGAAGCGGAACGGCTTGACGGGCTTGGCGCGCAGCAGCCGCGCCACGGTGTCGGCGGTGTACTGGGCGGTGGGCAGCCCGCTCTGGCAGGAGCCGTGCAGCTCGCCCCAGGCCAGGCGCACCGCGACGGCGTCACCCACGGCATGGATCTCGGGGTGGGACACGGACCGCAGTGTGCCGTCGACGACGATCAGACCGCGCTCGTCGGTGGCGATCCCGGCGTCGGCGGCGAGGACGGGGGCCTTGACTCCGGTGGTCCACAGACAGGCGTCGCCCTCGACGCGCCGGCCGTCGGCCAGTTCCACGGCGTCGGTGAGCACCTTGGTGACGCGGGCACCGGTGACGACGGTGATGCCGAGCCGGTCCAGCGCGCGGCGGAGATGGGCGCGGGCCCTGGGCCCCATCGTCGTACCGGGCTCGTCCGGGCTGATCAGCGTGACCCGTACCGCGGGCCGGGCCTCCGCGATCTCGGTGGCCGCCTCGATGCCGGTGAGACCGGCGCCGCACACGGTGACGGTGCCGCCGACGGCCGCGACTTCGGTGAGCCGGGCGGCGAACCGACCCGCGGCCTCCACGCCGTTGAGGGTGAAGGCGTGCTCGGCGGCGCCGGGGACCCGGCCGGTGTCGGTCGAACTGCCCAGCGCGTAGACGAGGGTGTCGTAGCCGAGGGGTGTGGTGCCGTCGACGGTGACGGTCCGGCTCCCGGGGTCGATGGCGGTCGCGGTGCCCTCGACGAACCGGACGCCGGTGCCGGCGAGCAGCTCGGTGATGCGGTGCTCGGCGAGCGTCTGCCCGGCGGCGACCTGGTGCATCCGCAGCCGCTCCACGAACCGGCCCGACGGGTTGACCAGGGTGATGCGCACGCCGGTCCGGCGGGTGCGGTGGGCGAGCCGGACGGCGGTGAACATACCGGTGTAGCCCGCGCCGAGAACGACGATGTGGCGGCCGTCGGTCATCTCTGTCTCCTCTGCTGGGCACCGGCTCCGGCGCCGGTGACGCCCATGGGACAGCCGGCCCGGCACGGTTGTGACCGCCGGCCGGTATGACCCGGGTCACACCCGTGGCCGGCCCGAGCCGGCGCCCCGTCACCCGCAGTCGGTGTCCGCCGGGCAGAAGGAGGTCAGGGCGGTGGTCAGGGGTGCGCGGATCCGGTCGGGGGCCAGGTCCTCGGGGCCGGTGGCGCGGATCGCGTACGGCGTGCCGTCCGCGGCGCGGAAGCGGTGGTCGACGACGAGGCGGGGGCCCTTGTCCCGGTCGTCGTAGCGGTAGGTGAGTTCCGCGAAGTCCGGGCCGGAGTCCCGGGCGAGGACCTGGTAGCCGGCGCGGCTCTCGAAGCCGTACCCGGGGTCGGTCTCGGCCCGCGTCAGCGACTCCTCGACGCTCGCCTCCGTGATCCGGAAGATCTGCAGCTGACGGCCGTCGCCGGGGGCGTCGTAGAAGACCACCGGAGCCGCCTCGCCCGGCTGCTGACGGCGGATCCAGTCCTCGGGGACGAAGAGGACGTAGCCGACGGGGTCCTCGGCACGCCGGTAGCCGGACGGGGGTTCCTCCTCGTCAGGGGGCGAGCTCTGCGGGGCGGGCGACGACCGCGGGGGCGGGCCGGTGGTGACGGTCGTGTCCGTGGCGGTGGGCGGGGCCGCCGCGGCGGGGCTGCCGCCGCCGTCGTCCCTGATCAGGGTCCACACCCCGGCGCCGACACCCGCGCCGAGGACGACCGCGGCCAGCAGCGCCAGGAGCACCCGCCGGGGGCGCGGGGCATCAGGCGGAGGAGGCGGGGGCGGGGGCGGGGGCGGTGTGTACGGGGACGCTCCGTGGATCTGCGTCTCGGCCGTGGACCAGGGCGGTACGGCGCCGTCCGGCCGGCGTGCCGACCAGGGGGCCTGGCCCTCTTCCTCGCTCGGCCCGTGTCCCCATCCGCTCATCGCGAAGCCCCCGAATCGCCGTACCGGGTAACGCAGTTCGACGGTAACGGCAGAACGGGCCACAGGCCCCGTTCCGGCGGAAACCGGAACGGGGCCTGTGCGGGTGGTGCGATGCTGCCGGGCTCAGATGAGGCCGAGGGCGCGGACCGCCTCGCGCTCCTCCGCGAGCTCCGCGACGGAGGCGTCGATGCGGGTGCGGGAGAACTCGTTGATCTCCAGGCCCTGGACGATCTCGTACACGCCGTCCTTGGTGGTGACGGGGAAGGAGGAGATGAGGCCCTCCGGCACGCCGTAGGAACCGTCGGACGGGATGCCCATGGAGACCCAGTCGCCGTCGGCGGTGCCGTTGACCCAGGTGTGGACGTGGTCGATGGCGGCGTTGGCGGCGGAGGCGGCCGACGAGGCGCCACGGGCCTCGATGATGGCGGCGCCGCGCTTGGCGACGGTCGGGATGAAGTCCTCGGCCAGCCACTTCTCGTCGTTGACGACCTCGGCGGCGTTCTTGCCGGCGATGGTGGCGTGGAAGATGTCCGGGTACTGGGTGGCGGAGTGGTTGCCCCAGATGGTGAGCCGCTGGATGTCGGCGACCGTGGAACCGGTCTTCTTCGCGAGCTGGGTCAGCGCGCGGTTGTGGTCCAGGCGGGTCATCGCGGTGAAGCGCTCGGCCGGTACGTCCGGGGCGGCGGCCTGGGCGATCAGGGCGTTGGTGTTGGCCGGGTTGCCGACGACGAGGACCTTGATGTCGTCCGCGGCGTGGTCGTTGATGGCCTTGCCCTGCGGCTTGAAGATGCCGCCGTTGGCCTCCAGGAGGTCGCCGCGCTCCATGCCCTTGGTGCGCGGGCGGGCGCCCACGAGGAGGGCGACGTTGGCGCCGTCGAAGGCGACGTTCGGGTCGTCGCTGATCTCGATGCCCTGAAGCAGCGGGAACGCGCAGTCGTCCAGCTCCATGGCCGTGCCCTCGGCGGCCTTCAGCGCCGGGGTGATCTCCAGCAGACGCAGCTTGACCGGCACGTCCGCGCCGAGCAGCTGGCCGGAGGCGATGCGGAAGAGCAGGGCGTAACCGATCTGGCCGGCCGCGCCGGTGACGGTGACGTTCACGGGAGTGCGGGTCATGGCGTTCTCCGTATGACAGCAGGCGGTGGGGCGTCCCTGCCCCTGGGGTACGGGATCCCGTCCGCCCCGGTTTGTCACCGGTGCCAGCCGCGATGATCGATCACGGATACGTTTGATCGATCTCTTGGCGTCAAGAGAGATCCAGCGGTCAGGCTATCGCGCATCCGGGATCCCGGACGTCCGGGTCGGTGTGGCCCAGCCCACAGCCCCTCGAAAGGGGCGGCCGCCCGGCCCGGAAGGGGGGACACGGACGGCCGCCAAGTGGGGGTACCGAACAGCCGGACTCCCGTGGGGGTACAGAGCGCGTGCCCCCATTCCGGGCAACTATTCCTCCGCGCCCGAGACGACCGTGGCCGAGGAGCCCGAGAAGCCGGCGCCGCAGGCAGCCGCACCCGCGGCCGCCGACGACGCCCAGGCCCCACAGGGGGCCACCCGCACCAAACAACGAAACCAGCACGGGTGGTGCGGTTGGGAACAACAAGGCCGAGGGCGAAGCCGAGGCCGCAGCCCCGCCCCGCCCCCAGCGGCAGCGTTACGGCGTGCACCCCTTCTCGCCCGCGGCCAGCGTCACGCAGGCCTTCGCATCGCCGGCGTCCTTCACCGCGACCATCGGGGTGTACGCGATCGTGTCGCCGGTGACCGTGATGGCCCCCGTCTCCTCGGCCTTGCCCGCCGTCACCCGGACCTCGTCACCCTCGGCCCCCTGCGTGATGCGACCCCAGGCCGCCCCGCAGGTCTCGCTGTAGCGGACCTCGACCACCGTCGTGCCCACGGTCGCGGTCTTCGCGGTGGTCACCAGGTCGCCGCTGCACCCCATGGCCTCGGCGTCCTTGCCGGTGCACGAGGCTCCGCTGCACTCGACGCCCGGCGGCAGGTCCGCCTCCTTGGTGACCGTCGGCGACGGGGACGGTCCGCCGCCCTCGTTCTCCTTGCCGCCGGGATCCGTGAGGTAGAGCGCCAGGGCCACCACGACGAGCACGCCCACGACGCCCACGAGGAACATCGTCAGCCGCCGCTTGCCCCGGCTCTCGCCCGACCGCCCGCGACCCCTGCCCGAAGGACCCGAAGGACCCGCGGGCCCCGAGGACGCGCCGTAGGACGGGGCGGGCCCGGCCCCGGACCCGGAGGAAGGACTCGGCGAGGCCGTCGGCCTCGCCCCCGTCCGGGAGGGCCCCTGGTAACCGGCCAGCCCCCAGGAGTTGGTGCCCGAGGACGCGCCGTCCCCGGCCTCCTCGGCCGCGTCCCGGACGGAGCCGGCGTCCCGGCCCCCCTCCGGCGCGGACGTGGCGGTGTGCGGCGGCACCGTGGGCGCGACGCCCGCCGGACCCGCCACCCCGGGCGTCGCCGTGGCGCTGGCGCCCCTGCGGGCCGCCCGGCCGCCGCCCTTGGCGTTCGCCGGAGGCGTGCCGAACTCCCCGAGCGCGGCACGCGCCTGGGAGATCCGGATCGCCTCCATCGTCATGTCGTGGCGCATCTCCGAACGGCTCCACGCCCGCTCGGCCAGCTCCCACATCGTCGTGAGATGGACCGGATTGGTCCCGGTGACCTCCGCCAGCGCGACGATCGCGCCCTTCGGCGCGAGCAGCCGGCCGTTCAGATACCGCTCCCAGGACGTCTTGCTGTAGCCCGTGCGGTCGGACACTGCCGCCACACTGAGGCCACTGCGGTCCACGAGCCTGCGCAACTGGCTCGCGAACTCCCTGACTTGCGGATCCAGTTCGTCCGGCAAGTCCTTCCAACGAGGCATCGCTTCCCCCCTCTTCCCCCGGTCCGTGCTGTTCGTTCCCCCGCGCGGGCCCTCTGCCGAGTCCCGATGTGGCTACCCACAGGGATGCGCCCGGTCAGGATCTCAGTTCCCGGGGTGGGGGCGCACAGGAGTGTCGGAGGCCGCGGGCATGCACCGTCGCACGCCCACCGGGCCGGGGTCCAGTCTTCCACCGACCCGTCCCCCTCGGCCGCTCTCCCCCTGGTGAAACCGCCGACAGCCGTTCGAGACGCCCCGGACCGTCCCGATTGGCCACGCTAGCCCGACTGTCGAACGACTTCGCTCCAAATCCGCAAACTTGTCAACACATCGCCACACAGGACGCACATATGCCGTCACAGAGAGCACACAGGGAACCGGTTCCCGCGAGGGTCTCAACCGAGTGCGTACGCTCCGCCCAGCACCGTCAGCACCAGGAGCAGGGTCAGCCCCGCGGCGGCGAGAAGCAGCCGGCGCGGCCAGTCGACGGAGGGCGGCCCCGCGGCGGGCGGGGCCTCCCACCACGGCACGGTCGGATCATCCTCGTACCCGTCGCCCAGCGCCGCGCCCCCGTACGCCTCCCCCAGCACCACGCCTCCGTACCCCTCGCCCGGCGCCTCCCCCTCCGCCACTCCCCTGGGCCCCGCCGTACGCGGCCACACCTGCACCGCCAGCTCCCAGCGCACGACGAACCGCTCGGCGTCCGGCCCCGACTCCCCCGCCACCCGGCACAGCGCGTCGACCGCCTGCCTGGGCGGCGGCTGGACGGCGTTGAGATAGCGCTGCCACGAGGACTTGCTGTACGCGGTGCGCGCGCCCAGCGCGACCAGGCTGAGCCCGGTGCGGTCCTTCAGGAGCCGTAGCTGGGTCACGAAGTGCCGCACCTCCGGCGGCAGTTCGTCCGGCAGTGGCTGCCAGTCGCCCATCGCCCACCTCCCGGCACATTCGGCTCCCCGCCCCGACCGAGTGACGACGGCGGCCCGCGTGTCGGTTCCGCCGGACGGCCCGCTGTGGCACGCCACGGACACCTCGGCGGAACGGTCACCGCTGTGCCACAGCGCCCGGCCGGCCGTTGTCCGGGGCCTTCGCCGCGCGGGAAGGTGGACGCACGGCGGCGGCCCGTCCTTGCTCGGGGGAGAGGACGGGCCGCCGTCGTGCGTATTACGGAGGAGTCAGTTGCTGACCGTGAAGTGCAGGGTGTCCTTCAAGAAGGGGATCTCCAGCCACGGCTTCGGCTGCACCATCATCGCCAGCAGCACGATCGCCGCGCCCAGCACGCCGTACGTGACGATGTCGGTGAAGCGGGAGCGGACGGCGAGCATGCCGACGTCGGGCAGCAGCCAGCGCAGCGCCCCGCCGGCCAGCAGGGCGACGCCGATCAGCAGGGTGCCCAGGCGGAAGGTGTCCAGGGCCGTCAGCAGCAGGCCGAGCGCGACCAGCGCCAGGACCAGCAGGATCGGCCACTGCCGGGCGGGTGCCGGGGCGTCACCGGGTGCCGCCCGGCCGCCGCCCTCGGGCCGTGCGGTGTCCCGGGTGAACAGCGGGAAGCGGCGGGTGGTCCGGCGCGGCCTGCCCTCGGCGTCCGGGGCGCTGACCGGGTCCGTGACCTCGATCTCGTCCTCCTGCTCCGGGGGCCGTTCAGCCGACACTGCGCTCCGCCGCCTCGACCACGTTGACCAGCAGCTGGGCCCGGGTCATCGGGCCGACGCCGCCGGGGTTGGGGGAGATGAATCCGGCCACCTCGCGCACGTCCGGGTGGACATCGCCGACGATCTTGCCCTCGGCGCTGCGGGAGACACCGACGTCGAGGACGGCGGCGCCCGGCTTGACGTCCTCGGCGCGGATCAGATGGGCGGAACCGGCGGCGGCGACGATGATGTCGGCGCGCTTGAGGTGGGCCGACAGATCACGGGTGCCGGTGTGGCACTGGGTCACGGTGGCGTTCTCGCTGCGCCGGGTGAGCAGCAGCGGCATCGGCCGGCCGATGGTGACTCCGCGGCCGACGACCACGACCTCGGCTCCCTTGATCTCCACGCCGTAGCGGCGCAGCAGGGTCAGGACGCCGTTGGGGGTGCAGGGCAGCGGGGCCGGCTCGTTGAGGACGAGGCGGCCGAGGTTCATCGGGTGCAGGCCGTCGGCGTCCTTGGCGGGGTCCATCAGTTCCAGGATGCGGTTCTCGTCGATGCCCCTGGGCAGCGGCAGCTGGACGATGTAGCCGGTGCAGTCGGGGTCCTCGTTCAGCTCCCGTACGACGGCCTCGATCTCCTCCTGGGTGGCGGTGGCGGGCAGTTCGCGCTGGATGGAGGCGATGCCGACCTCCGCGCAGTCGCGGTGCTTGCCCGCGACGTACTTCTGGCTGCCGGGGTCTTCCCCGACCAGGATCGTGCCGAGGCCGGGCGTGACGCCCTTCTCCTTCAGCGCCGCCACGCGGGCGGTCAGATCGGACTTGATCGCGGCTGCGGTGGCCTTGCCATCGAGAATCTGGGCGGTCATGACCCCATCCTCGCGGATGACCGGGTCCCGGTTCCAATCCGGGTCCCCGGGCGGACACCCCGCCCGGTCCGCACATGATCAGCGATGTTGCACTTGCACAACACATAGCGATTGCGGCTGGACAACGAACCGGCCACTGAAGAACGATTGTCGACACAGTGCCGCGGGCAGTACCGGGGGGACGAACCGCATCTGTTGAACCCTCCTCCGAGACCGTGCCGCTCGTCGTCCCCTGCACCATCCAACCGGAGGAAGATCGCCATGAGTTTCGGCGAACCGAACAGCCCCTACGGCCCCCCGCCCCAGCAGCCCCAGGCCCCCGGCTACGGCTACCCGAACCAGGCACCGCCCGGAGTCCCCCCGCAGGGCTACGGCGCCTACCCTTCGGCCCCTCCGGTGCCGGGCGGTTACGGCTACCCGCCGGTCGGACCCGCCCAGATGCCCGGCATCACGCGTGCCGCGCAGATCATGCTCGGCGTCATCGTGCTGGCGCACGCGGTCATCGCGGGTCTGTACGCCTACACGCTGACGCGGTGGGACGAGACGATCGCCGAGGCCGGTATCGACGGCAGCTCCCAGGCCGAGGAGATCGCGGACCTCGGCAAGGGCATCATCGTCTTCCTCCTCGGCCTCGCCGCGGTCTTCGCACTGCTCGGTCTGGCGCTGGTGTTCCAGTACGCGAAGGGCGGCAACGGCGTCCGGGTCTGCTCGATCGTGTACGGCTCCTTCGCGATCATCACCGGCATCTTCATGATCGCCGCGTGGGGCATCGGACTGCTGATCATCGTCGTGGCGATCCTGCTGATCGTGTTCGCGGCGAAGCGGGCCAGCGCGGAGTGGTTCAACCGGCCCCGGTTCTGAACCGCCCGCCCGCCCGGGCGCGTTGCCTGACGAAACGGCCCCTGGCCCTCCTTCGGGGAGGACCAGGGGCCGTTTCACGGGCCGGCCGTCGGGGCGGCCCCGGAAGGCCGCCCCGACGGTCGTACCGCTGCCCGCTCAGTGGAAGAAGTGCCGGGTCCCCGTGAAGTACATCGTCACGCCCGCCTTCTTCGCGGCTTCGACGACCTGCTCGTCGCGGACCGAGCCGCCGGGCTGGACCACGGCCTTCACGCCGGCCTCGGTGAGGATCTCCAGGCCGTCGGGGAAGGGGAAGAACGCGTCGGAGGCGGCGTAGGAGCCCTGGGCGCGCTCGGTGCCGGCCCGCTCGACCGCGAGCTTCGCGGAGTCGACGCGGTTGACCTGGCCCATGCCGACGCCCACCGAGGCGCCGTCCTTGGCGAGCAGGATGGCGTTGGACTTCACCGCGCGGCAGGCCCGCCAGGCGAAGGCCAGCTCGGCGAGTTCGGCGGCGGACAGCGCCTCGCCGGTCGCGAGGGTCCAGTTCGCCGGGTCGTCGCCGTCGGCCTGGAGGCGGTCGGTGACCTGGAGGAGCGCGCCGCCGTCGATGGCCTTGACCTCGACCGGGGCGGCCGGGGCCTCGGGGCAGCGCAGGACGCGGATGTTCTTCTTCTTGGTGAGGGCCTCCAGGGCCCCCTCCTCGTAGTCGGGCGCCACGATGACCTCGGTGAAGATCTCCGCGACCTGCTCGGCCATCTCCTTGGACACCGGGCGGTTGACGGCGATCACGCCGCCGAACGCCGACAGCGGGTCGCAGGCGTGCGCCTTGCGGTGCGCCTCGGCGACGTCCGCGCCGACCGCGATACCGCACGGGTTGGCGTGCTTGATGATCGCGACGGCCGGCTCGTCGTGGTCGTACGCGGCACGGCGGGCGGCGTCCGTGTCCGTGTAGTTGTTGTACGACATCTCCTTGCCGTGCAGCTGCTCGGCCTCGGCGAGCCCGCCGGACTCGGAGGTGTACAGCGCGGCCGGCTGGTGCGGGTTCTCGCCGTAGCGCAGGGTGTTCTTGCGCTCCCAGGTCGCGCCGAGGAAGTCGGGGAACCGGGACTCGTCGACGGGCGCGTACTCCGAGGCGAACCAGCTCGCCACGGCCACGTCGTACGCCGCCGTGTGCTGGAAGGCCTCCGCCGCGAGCCGCTTGCGGGTGACCAGGTCGAACCCGCCGTCCTTGACGGCTCCGAGCACGTCGGCGTACCACTCGGGGCTGGTGACGACCGCGACCGACGGGTGGTTCTTGGCGGCGGCGCGGACCATGGAGGGGCCGCCGATGTCGATCTGCTCGACGCACTCGTCGGGGGTGGCGCCGGAGGCGACGGTCTCGCGGAACGGGTAGAGGTTGACGACGACCAGGTCGAACGGCTCGACGCCCAGCTCGGCCAGCTGCCGCCGGTGGTCCTCCAGGCGCAGGTCGGCGAGGATGCCCGCGTGGACCCTCGGGTGCAGCGTCTTGACGCGGCCGTCCAGGCACTCGGGGAAGCCGGTGAGCTCCTCGACCTTGGTGACGGGGACGCCGGCGGCGGCGATGCGGGAGGCGGTGGAGCCGGTGGAGACGAGGGCCACGCCCGCCTCGTGCAGGCCGCGCGCGAGCTCCTCCAGCCCGGTCTTGTCGTAGACGCTGACGAGCGCCCGGCGAATCGGCCGCTTGTTGCTCTCGGCGGTCACTGGATAACTACCTTTCGTCCCTCAATGCGATAGCCGTTGCGGGCGAGCCGCCCCACGACCTCGACGAGCAGCCTGCGCTCGACTTCCTTGATGCGCTCGTGCAGAGCGCTCTCGTCGTCCTCGTCCCGGACCTCGACCACGCCCTGCGCGATGATCGGCCCGGTGTCGACGCCGTCGTCGACGAAGTGGACGGTGCAGCCGGTGACCCGGGCGCCGTACGCGAGTGCGTCACGGACGCCGTGGGCGCCGGGAAAACTGGGCAGCAGGGCGGGGTGCGTGTTGACGAACCGCCCGCCGAAGCGCGCGAGGAACTCCTTGCCGACGATCTTCATGAACCCGGCGGAGACGACGAGGTCGGGCTCGTGGGCCGCGACGGCCTCGGCGAGCGCCGCGTCCCACGCGTCCCGGCTGTCGAAGTCCTTGACCTTGCGCACGAAGGTCGGGATCCCGGCGCGCTCGGCGCGGGCCAGCCCTTCGATCCCCTCGCGGTCCGCGCCGACGGCCACGATCTCGGCGCCGTAGGCCCCGGTGCCGGTCTCGGCGATGGCGTCGAGCAGCGCCTGGAGGTTGGTGCCGGATCCGGAGACCAGCACGACAAGGCGCTTGGCAGCCACAGCGGGGGCCTTTCTCGGGGGTACGTCGGTGCGGTGGCCGGAGTCCGGACGTCGTTTGTACGTTCGTACGAATGCTTCGGGCTCCCGGATACGGGGAAGCCTACGAAGCGGCCGACCGCCAGCAACGATACCGGCACACCGGGCAGCCCCCACGGGACGGGGGCGTGGCCGGAAGGTAGCGTCTGGGAGGGACCGGGTCGGGAACGCCGTTCGTGGACGGTGCGTTCACAGGGTGACGGATCTGGTTCCGCTCGGCAGTGCCCGTACTTGTCAGCCGTAATCACCTAGGGGAAGACGCCCACTTTGATGCCGGACCGCAGCCTGCGACTGCTCACGCTCCCCCCGCAGTCGGTGCAGGGAAGGGAGCGCCTCGGCGTACTGCTGCGCGAGCGGCCCGCCTCGCCGCCGGACGCGCCGTCGGGCGGCGACAACGGCGACGAGCGGGGGGACGCCTCGAAGCCCGCGGACGACAACCCCTTCGCCCCGCCCGCGGAGGGCACCCCGGACCGGCCGTGGCAGCCGCGGCGGCCGGCGTCGGGCGACGACGGCCGGAACTCGTCCTGGGGCGGGCGGTGGAGCGACCGCCAGCCCCGCCGTTCCTCCGGCAACTTCGGCGACCGGCCCGGCACCGGCCCGGACGGCCCGAACAACAGCGGCAACGGCAACGGCGGCCCCGGCACGGGGATGCGCTGGGACCCCACGGACCCGGCCCAGCGACGGGGGCGGTACGCCCTGCTGTGCGGCATGTGGGCGTTCTTCTTCGCGCTGTTCAGCTGGCCGTCGGTCGCCCTGATGCTGGGCGCGCTGGCCATGTACTGGGGCATCAGCTCCCTGCGCGCCAAGCCGCGCGGCGCCGACCCCGACAACCCGGCCCCCGCACAGACGGGCCGCCCCCAGACCACGGCGGCGATCAGCGGCCTGGTCACTGCCTCACTGGCCCTGGCCCTGGTGGCAGCGGGCTTCACGGCAAAACTGGTCTACAGCGACTACTACACCTGCACCGCGGACGCCCTGACCAACGAAGCGAAGCAGTCCTGCGAAGACCACCTCCCCAAGGAACTCCGGGGAATCCTGAGCACAGACAGCTGACCCACGCGCGAGGCCGGGGCGAGACCCCATCCAGCCCGTCCGCCTCCCAGGCAACGGCCGAGGCGAGACCCCATCCAGCCCGTCCGGCGTTTGAGGACGAGGCCCTTTCGGGGCCGAAGCGGGGGTCCGGGGGCGGCAGCCCCCGGGGTCGGGACGGGAAGGGGCGGCGGGGGCGAGAACCCCCCTCACCCGGCATCCGCCGCGTCCCCCCGCCCGGACGCCTCCCGCAACGCCGCCCACCGAGCCTCACGCGCCGCGTCATCGACACCCCAGGCCCGCACCTCCGGCTCCGGCCCGCCATCGGGCTCGGCAGGCAACAGGTCGTACGGCCCGCCGTCCGAGCCGTCATCGACAACACCCTCGGCAACCTCCGTACCCCCACCCCCACCCCCACCCTCACGCCGCCACGAGAACCGCGCACCCCACCCACGCTCGGCTTCGTCGGCCCCGGCACCGGAACCACCGCCCTCCTCCCCCACCCGAGGCTTCCCGACCCGCGCCCTCGGCCCCTCGGCCACCCCCCGGCACCCCCACCCCCGCACCCCCACAGCCACAGGCACGGCCACCCCCGCCCCCCACACCAGCACCGCCACCCCCACCTGCCACCACACCGGCCCGAAGCTCGCAAGAGACGCCACCCCGAGCGGCCCGCCCGCAACCCCGGCCAGCAGCGCCACCCCCGCCGCCGCCAGCCCCACCGCCCCCAGAGTCACGCCCGCAGTCCGCCCCCGCGACCACACCTCAGCACCACCACGCCCACCACGCCCACCACGCCCGCCACGCCCGCCACACCCCGCCCGCCCCACGAACCACCCCACGGTCACCCCCGCCGCCACCGGCACCGCCCCGGCCGCCCAGTTGACCCAACCCCCCGCCCCCTCCTCCGGCACCGCCGCCAGCAACGGAAACGGCGGCAGCAACGCGGCGGGCGAGGAGGACAGCGGCCCCACGACATGCCCCGCGCCCAGCGAGAACCCGGGCCCCAGCGAGTACGCCGTCGCCCACACCGCCGCGTTCGGCATCAGCGTCAGACACAGCAGCAGTACGGCGAACTGCCCCGAGAACCCCTCCGTGACCCGCAGGAACGACTCCCGCGCAGCGCCCCCGTGCCAGACCAGCGCCACCGCGAGGAGCAACGCCCCGCCCCCGACGAGCACGGCCACCCCCGCCCCCGCCGCCCGTACCGCGGTGTCGAGCCGGGCCCGGGCGGCCGGCCCGACGAAGGGCCGCCGTACACCCGCCGGCATCAACAGCAGCACCTCGTCCACGGCGTCCCGCGGCCGTCCGTAGGCGGTCCAGACCCCCGCCGCTGCGGCCACCGCGACGACGAGCGGCACGCACACACCGGTCCACACCCAGTCCGGCCGCAGCGTCCCGCCCGCCGCGTACCAGGCGGCGGCCCCGCCGACGGCGAGGTAGCCGGCCACGACGCCCGCCCACGCCGTACGCCCGGAGACGGGTTCGCGCTCCCCCTCCCCGCTGAACACGTCACCCGCGTCCCCTTCCGCCGCGTCCCCCTCGACCGCGTCCCGCGCCGCTCGGAAGGCCAGCCAGACCGGCAGCGCGAGCAGCAGCAGCGGGGTGACGCCGACCGGCGCCGGCGCCCCGGACAGCGTGTCGGTGCGGATCAGCTCGGCCCCGTGGGCCAGCAGCCACAGCCCCGCCGCCACATGCAGCGCTCCCCCCGGCCCGCTGTCCGGGTACGGCGAACTGATCCACAGCATCATCACGAGGACGGCGAACGCGCCCAGCCCCAGCCAGGCGGCGACCGCGCCCCCCAGGAGGCCGGCGACCAGCCCCGGGGAGCGGTCGCGCAACCGGCTGAGCAGGGACGACAAGGGCGATCGGCGAGCGGTCATCTGGATCACGCCGCCATGCTCCCAACGACACGCGCTTTACGGGCGTAACAGGCGAACTTCCGCTGTGTCGCTCAATATACGTTTATGTTCTTTTCTGTACGAAGGGGCACCCTGTGACGCAGAGCCCGGCATCCCCGCTCCCCCCGCCCAAGGAACGCCGACGCCTGCGCGAGGCACGTTCGTTGACGCAGGCTCAGGTCGCGGCGCGGGTCGGTGTCACCCGGGAGACGGTGCGCGCGTGGGAGACCGGCCGTACGACTCCACGGGGCCGCAAGAGGGAGGCGTACGTGAGACTGCTGGGCGAGACGGCCGCTCAGGAACCGTCGGCCAGGCCCGAGGTGGAGGCGGAACGGGAGGCCCTCCCCGCAGGAAGTGGCGCGTCCGCATCTCCCGTGGAGCGGCCGCACCAGCCGGAGGCGCTCGACCGGAAGCCCCTGCCCGCGTCCACCGCCGCCACCCTGACGCCCGCTCAGGCGTTCGACGCGCTCTACGCGTTCTGCGCGCCCTCCCTGGTGCGCCAGGCCTATCTGCTCTCCGGGCGGCGGGAGCTGGCCCGGGAGTCGGTGGAGCGGGCCTTTCAACTCGCCTGGCAGCGCTGGCCGGAGGTGGCCGTCGACCCCGACCCGGCCGGCTGGGTGCGGGCGACGGCGTACGAGTACGCGCTCTCCCCCTGGCACCGTTTCCGCCCCCGCTACCGCCACCCCGAACCGCCGCCGGCGAACGCCTCCGACCGGGCGCTGCTGGAGGTGCTCCTCACGCTGCCGCCGCCGTACCGCCGCACCCTGCTGCTCTACGACGGGGTGGGGCTCGACCTGCCGGACACGGCGGCGGAGACGGAGGCGAGCACGCCCGCGGCGGCCAACCGGCTGCTGCACGCCCGCGAGGCGGTGGCCGAGCGGCTGCCCGAACTCGCCGACCCGGCCGTGCTCCACCGCCGACTGGCGGAGACGGCGTCCGCCGAGCGTCTGCGCGCGGCCAAGCCGCCGACGGTCCGCACCGGGAGCGAGCGCCGGGCCACCTTCTGGACCCGCGCCGCCATCGCCTTCACCGTCGCCCTGATCGGCACCACAGCGCTGAGCCTGCGC
The DNA here is from genome assembly GCF_040299205.1 of Streptomyces sp. NPDC000983. Classification (NCBI taxonomy): domain Bacteria; kingdom Bacillati; phylum Actinomycetota; class Actinomycetes; order Kitasatosporales; family Streptomycetaceae; genus Streptomyces; species Streptomyces sp. NPDC000983. The sequence goes on from NZ_JBEPBM010000018.1 coordinate 161,722, forward strand.
ACGGCGCCGACCCGGTACGAGCCGCCGGTCGCCCCGGGCGCCACGGTCCAGGGCGTGCCGCCGAACGTGGCGCCCGGCCCGCTGTCGGAGAAGGAGCAGGAGCTGCGGAAGAAGCTGCGCGAGGAGACCGTGAGCGGCCCGGACCGGCTGGTGCCGCAGCTGCGCTGAACGGGACGGCGCCGAACGGGACGGTCGAACGCCGATGGGCCCGTCCCCCGTGCGGGGGACCGGGCCCGCGGGGGTCGACCGGGAAAGGCAGGCGCAGTGGAA
>NZ_JBEPBM010000019.1:0-154836 GCF_040299205.1 Streptomyces sp. NPDC000983
GCGCGGGGCGGCGGGGCGGGGGGGCCCGCCCCCCCCCCTCGCCTGGGGGGGCCCCCCGCCCCCCCCCCGCCCCCGGGGGGGGCCCCCCCCCCCCCCCCCCCCCGCCCCGGGGAGGCGGCTACTTCGCGTCCGTGTCGCCGTCGGTCTTCTTCGGCTCGCTGTCGGCCTTCGCCTCGGCGGCCGCGACGTCGTCGGCGGGCTCCTCGTCCTTCTTGCCGAGGTCGACCGGCTTCTCGTCGGAGGCGGTGTCGGCGTCGTCGGACTCGGTGAGGGAGGAGGCGTCGTCGGGGACGACGTCGGCGTCGGCCTTCAGGTCGTGCTCGATGCCGTGGACGATGCGGTTGTACTCGTCGTCGGAGAGGACGGCACCGATGGCGTTCTTGGCGAAGAGCAGATCCACACCCGGGCCGGCGTCGACGAGAACGGTGTCCTCGTTGACCTCCTTGACCGTGGCATACATGCCCCCGATGGTGCGTACGCCGGAACCGGGCTGCATCTGGTTCCGCATGTCGACGGCCTGCTGCTGCTTCTTCTTGGCCGACCGGGTCATCAGGAACATGGCCCCGATGAGCACGATGAACGGGAGGAGGGTCACGAGACTCACGGGTCGGAACTTCCTTCACACGACCGCGGCGGTGAGCGGCCTGATGGTTGGGGGTGTGCATGCCGTCGACAACGGCGGCATCGGCGGAGTCTAAGCGAGTCCGCGTGCAAGGAACAACGCTCAGCATGGCACCGAGGTTCCTGACCCGGCCAATGCCCGCGCCGTCCCGCGGCCGACCCGGCGTGCTCACGTCCCGAACAGGTCCCCTTGTCCGTTTCCCGTGTTCTGCGAGCGGGGCGGGGTGAGTCCGAGGTGCGCCCAGGCCGCCGGTGTGGCGACCCGGCCGCGCGGGGTGCGGGCCAGCAGTCCCTCCCTGACCAGGAAGGGTTCGGCGACCTCCTCCACGGTCTCGCGCTCCTCCCCCACCGCGACGGCGAGGGTGGACAGGCCGACCGGCCCGCCGCCGAAGAGCTTGAGCAGCGCCTGCAGCACGGCCCGGTCCAGCCGGTCCAGACCGCGGGCGTCGACCTCGTAGACCGCGAGGGCGGCGGCGGAGATCTCCTCGGTGATCCGGCCGTCCGCCTTGACCTGCGCGTAGTCGCGGACCCGGCGCAGCAGGCGGTTGGCGATGCGGGGCGTGCCGCGGGAGCGGCCGGCGATCTCGGCGGCGCCCGCCGTGTCGATCTCGACGTCGAGGAGGTGCGCGGAGCGGTGCACGACGCGCTCCAGCTCGGCGGGCTCGTAGAACTCCATGTGCGCGGTGAAGCCGAAGCGGTCGCGCAGCGGGGGCGGCAGCAGCCCGGCCCGGGTGGTGGCGCCGACCAGGGTGAAGGGCGGCAGCTCCAGCGGGATCGCGGTGGCGCCGGGGCCCTTGCCGACGATGACGTCGACCCGGAAGTCCTCCATGGCCATGTAGAGCATCTCCTCGGCGGGCCGGGACATGCGGTGGATCTCGTCGAGGAAGAGGACCTCGCCCTCCTGGAGGGAGGAGAGGATCGCGGCGAGGTCGCCGGCGTGCTGGATGGCGGGGCCGGAGGTGATGCGGATGGGGGCGCCCATCTCCGCGGCGATGATCATCGACAGGGTGGTCTTGCCGAGGCCGGGGGCGCCGGAGAGCAGGACGTGGTCGGCGGTGGCACCCCGCGCGCGGGCGGCCCGCAGGACCAGGTCGAGCTGTTCGCGGACCTTCTCCTGTCCGATGAACTCGCCCAAGTCCTTGGGGCGCAGCGCCGCCTCGACGGCCTGGTCCTCACCGTCGGCGACAGAACCCACCAGCCGCTCGTCGGCGGGGGTGTCGGTCGTGTCGTCCCAGTTCATGTGGTGTGCCTCGGGCTCTCGGGGGTCAGCGGGCTCGGTTCAGGGTCTGCAGGGCGGCCTTCAGCAGCTGCCCCACCTGCGGGGTGCCCCCGGCGGCCTCCGCCTGGGGTGCCACGGCGGTGACGGCCTCGTCGGCCTCGCGGGTCGCGTAGCCGAGGCCGATCAGGGCCGCGTGCAGCTGGTCGCGCCAGCCCTGGCTGACCGGGGCGCCGACCGCGGGGGCGCCGAGCGGTTCGCCGAGGCGGTCCTTCAGCTCCAGCAGCAGCTTCTGCGCGCCCTTCTTGCCGATGCCGGGGACCGCCATGAGGGCCTTCTCGTCGCCGGTGGCCACGGCTCGGCGCAGGGCGTCCGGGGTGTGCACGGCGAGCATCGCCTGGGCGAGGCGCGGTCCGACCCCGCTCGCCGTCTGGAGCAGGACGAAGACCTGGCGCTCGTCGTCGTCGGCGAAGCCGTACAGGGTCAGCGAGTCCTCGCGCACGACCAGGGAGGTGGCCAGTTTGGCGGGGCTGCCGACACGGAGGGCGGAGAGGGTGTTCGGCGCGCACTGCACGGCCATGCCGACGCCGCCGACCTCGATGACGGCGGAGTCCGGGGCGAGTGCGGCGACCGTGCCGCTCACGAAGGCGATCATGCGGTGCGGCCTTTCGGGGCTCGGGTGGTGTGCAGGGCCACGGCCTGCTGGAGTCGGTTCTGCGCGGGGGCGCGCCAGATGTGGCAGATGGCGAGCGCGAGGGCGTCGGCGGCGTCCGCGGGCCTGGGCGGTGCGGCGAGCCGGAGCAGGCGGGTCACCATGGCGCCGACCTGCGCCTTGTCTGCGCGGCCGCTGCCGGTGACGGCCGCCTTGACCTCGCTGGGGGTGTGCAGGGCGACGGGGATGCCGCGGCGGGCCGCGCAGAGCATGGCGACGGCGCTGGCCTGGGCGGTGCCCATCACGGTGCGGACGTTGTGCTGGCTGAAGACGCGTTCCACGGCGACGAACTCGGGCCGGTACTCGTCCAGCCACTGCTCGATGCCCTGTTCGACGGCGACCAGGCGCTGTCCCAGCTCCGCGTCGGCGGGCGTGCGGACGACACCGACGCCGAGCATCGTCAGCGGGCGGCCCGCGACCCCTTCGACGACACCGACCCCGCACCGGGTCAGTCCGGGGTCCACCCCCAGTACGCGCACCGCGCCCCCTCCCTGTCGACTGCCTGTTCGTGCAGGCTATCGGCCCCCACCGACAACGGCGGCGGGCCGGTGGGTGTGTCCCACCGGCCCGCCGAAGTCCGCTCCACGCGTGGCGGCGCTACGCGTCGACCTTCTCCATGACCTCGTCGCTCACGTCGAAGTTGGCGAAGACGTTCTGCACGTCGTCGCTGTCCTCCAGGGCGTCGATCAGCTTGAAGATCTTCCTGGCGCCCTCCTCGTCCAGCTCGACCTGCACGGACGGCACGAAGCTCGAGTCCGCGGAGTCGTAGTCGATGCCGGCCTCCTGCAGGGCGGTGCGGACCGCGACCAGGTCGGTGGCCTCGCTGATGACCTCGAAGGTCTCACCGAGGTCGTTGACCTCCTCGGCGCCGGCGTCCAGGACGGCGGTGAGGACGTCGTCCTCGCCCAGCTCGCCCTTGGGGACGATGATCACGCCCTTGCGGCTGAACATGTACGACACCGAGCCCGGGTCGGCCATGTTGCCGCCGTTGCGGGTCATGGCGACGCGGACGTCGGAGGCGGCACGGTTGCGGTTGTCGGTGAGGCACTCGATGAGCACCGCGACACCGTTCGGTCCGTAGCCCTCGTACATGATCGTCTCGTAGTCGGCACCGCCGGCCTCGAGGCCGCCGCCGCGCTTGACGGCGGAGTCGATGTTCTTGTTGGGAACCGACTGCTTCTTGGCCTTCTGGATGGCGTCGTAGAGGGTCGGGTTGCCCTCGATGTCGACGCCGCCCATCCGGGCCGCGACCTCGATGTTCTTGATCAGCTTCGCGAAGAGCTTGCCGCGCTTGGCGTCGATCACGGCCTTCTTGTGCTTCGTCGTAGCCCATTTAGAGTGGCCGGACATCTGCCTGTCTCCTTCGCGTAACCCATCCAAACAACGAACGCCAGAGATCCTACAAGGACTCGGCCGTCCGGTAGGCGCGCACCATGTCGACGAAGAGGCCGTGCACCCGGTGGTCGCCGGTCAGTTCCGGGTGGAACGACGTGGCGAGCGCGTTGCCCTGGCGGACGGCGACGATGTGGCCGTCGTGCTCGGCGAGGACCTCGGTCTCGGCGCCGACCGACTCCACCCAGGGGGCGCGGATGAAGACGCCCTCCACCGGGTCGCCCGTGATGCCCCGCACGTCGAGCGCGGCCTCGAAGGACTCGTTCTGGCGGCCGAAGGCGTTGCGGCGCACGATCATGTCGATGCCGCCGACGGTCTCCTGGCCCGAGCGCGGGTCGAGGATCTTGTCGGCGAGCATGATCATGCCGGCGCAGGTGCCGTAGACCGGCATCCCGGCCGCCACGCGGGCGCGCAGCGGCTCCATCACGCCGAACATGACGGCCAGTTTGGAGATGGTGGTGGACTCGCCGCCGGGGATGACCAGGCCGTCCACCCCGGCGAGCTCCTCGGGGTGCCGCACCGGCCTGGCCACGGCGTCCGCCGCGGCCAGGGCGATGAGGTGCTCCCGTACGTCGCCCTGGAGTGCGAGCACTCCGACCACGGGAGCGGTCATCACCAACCCCGGTTGGCGTAGCGCTCGGCCTCGGGGAGGGTGTCGCAGTTGATGCCGACCATGGCCTCGCCCAGGTTGCGGGACGCGTCCGCGATGATCTTCGGGTCGTCGTAGAAGGTGGTGGCCTTCACGATGGCGGCGGCGCGCTTGGCCGGGTCGCCGGACTTGAAGATGCCGGAGCCGACGAAGACGCCCTCGGCGCCGAGCTGGCGCATCAGGGCGGCGTCGGCCGGGGTCGCGACGCCACCGGCGGAGAAGAGGACCACCGGCAGCTTGCCCAGCTCGGAGACCTCCTTGACCAGCTCGTACGGGGCGCGCAGCTCCTTGGCGGCGGCGTACAGCTCGTTGTTGTCGAAGCCGCGCAGCTTGGCGATCTCGTTCTTGATCTGGCGCAGGTGGCGGACGGCCTCGACGACGTTGCCGGTGCCGGCCTCGCCCTTGGAACGGATCATCGCGGCGCCCTCGGCGATACGGCGCAGGGCCTCACCGAGGTTGGTGGCGCCGCAAACGAAGGGGGTGGTGAAGGCGAACTTGTCGCTGTGGTTGACCTCGTCGGCCGGGGTGAGGACCTCGGACTCGTCGATGTAGTCCACGCCGAGCGACTGCAGGACCTGGGCCTCGACGAAGTGGCCGATGCGGGACTTGGCCATCACCGGGATGGAGACCGCCTCGATGATGCCCTCGATCATGTCCGGGTCGGACATCCGGGCCACGCCGCCGTCCTTGCGGATGTCGGCCGGGACCCGCTCCAGCGCCATGACGGCGACGGCGCCCGCGTCCTCGGCGATCTTCGCCTGCTCCGGCGTGACGACGTCCATGATCACGCCGCCCTTGAGCTGCTCGGCCATGCCGCGCTTGACTCGGGCGGTACCGGTTGCGGGGGCCTGGTTCTCGGTGGTGGACACGGATTGACCTCACTGACGTGAAAAGAGGGTTTCTGCAGGACCGAGGAAACGTGAAGGGACCAGTCCACAGCAAGGGCCAATGGGGAGGCGGTGGATCGTTTTCCCCCGCCGGGCCCCTTCCCTCCGGGCCCCTCTCCCGTTACGCCGGGCCCTTTCCCTCCGGGCCCCTCTCCCGTTCCGCCGCGGCCTCTCCCCTTCGGGCCTCTCCCCGTTCGCCGCGGCCCCTCCCCGTTCGCCGCGCGCCCGCTACGCCGCCGCCCGGTCCGTCAGTGCCGTCGGGGCCTCGTCGTCCATCTCGAAGGCCATCGGGAACGGCGCGTGTCCGGCCAGCCGGAACCAGCGCACCTTGCGGTGCCGGCGCAGCGCGCGGGCGGCCCGGACCGCGTCGTTGTGGAAGCGCCGGGCCATCGGGACCCGGCGCACCGCCTCGGTCAGCTCCTTGGCGGCGGCCTCTCCGCCGGGTGCCCGGCGGACCTCCTCGACCTGCTGGGCCTCGGCGAACACCGCCCGGAGCGCCTGGCTCAGCTCGCTCTCGGCGACCTCCCGGTGCTCCTCCTCGGCCTGCCGGGCGGCGTGGGCCGCCTCGTACAGGACGATCGAGGCGGCCGGGTCGAGCACGTGGGAGGTCGCGAGTTCCTGCGCCACCGAGGCCCGCCGCAGGAGTTGCGCGTCCAGTCCGGCGCGGGTGGCGTCGATCCGGGCGTGCAGCCGGTCCAGCCGGCCGGCCGTCCAGCTCAGGTACAGGCCGATGGCGACCAGGGCGACGAGGATCCAGATCAGGGTTGCGGTCACGGGCGGCAAGGTTACCCAGCCCCCGGCCGCGTGCGTGCGCCCGCGGGGGCCAACCGTCACCCGTCGGCCGCGCCGCCGACCAGAACGGGCGCTCTCCGGCGGGACGAAGCGCAGGGTCTGCTGCTTCGGCGCCGACAACTCGGTGCGCGACCGGGCGGTCGAGGGACCAGCGGCTCGGGCACAGCGGCCGAGGAGGGCACGCGGCCCGGCTCAGCCGACCGGAAGCACGGCCCCGGCCCGGCCGGAAAGGCCCCCGCGTCCCACCCGACCAGGGAGATCCGCAGACCCGGCACAGCCGTCCCGGAGCACCGGCACCGACGAGAGAGGCCCGTCTCCCACCCGACCAGGGAGGTCCGCAGCCCCCCGCTTCAGCCGACCGGAAGCCCAGCACCGGCCCCGCCGGAAAGGCCCTCGCGTCCCGCCCGCCCTCGGGGTGCGCCCCGCGGGCGGTCAGTCCCGGGCCAGGCCCAGGCGGGCCCGAAGGCCCGTCGTGCGTTCGTCGGCCGCCACCGCCGTCGTGCCGTCGGTGACCGTCTCGTACACCGACAGGATGTCCGCACCGACCGTCGACCAGTCGAACCGCCGGACATGGGCGCTGCCCCGCTCCCGCAGTTCCGCGCGCCGCGCCGGGTCCTCCAGCAGCCGTACCGCCGCCTCGGCGAGCGCTCCGGCGTCCTCGTTGGCGAAGAGTTCGCCCGCCGAGCCCTGGTCCAGCACCTGTGCGAAGGCGTCCAGGTCCGAGGCGAGCACCGGCGCCCCCGCCGACATCGCCTCGACCAGGATGATCCCGAAGCTCTCGCCGCCGGTGTTGGGGGCGACGTACAGGTCGACACTGCGCAGGAAGCGGGCCTTGTCCTCGTCGCTGACCATGCCGAGGAACTCCACGCGCGAGCGCAGTTCGGCGGGCAGGTTCTCGACCGCCTCCTCCTCGTCCCCGCGCCCGGCGACCAGCAGCCGGGTCTGCGGACGGGCGGCGAGGATCTTCGGCAGCGCCTTCATCAGCACCGGCAGACCCTTGCGGGGTTCGTCGATCCGGCCGATGAAGCCGATCGTGTCGCCCTGCCACTGGGGCTTGGGCTCCGCCTTGGCGAAGAAGTCGACGTCGACGCCGTTGGGGATGACCACCGCGTCGCCGCCCAGGTGTTCCACCAGGGTCCGCCGGGCGTACTCGCTGACCGCGATCCGCGCGCTGATCTTCTCCAGGGCGGCCTGGAGGATCGAGTACGCGGCGATCATCGCCTTGGAGCGCGGGTTGGAGGTGTGGAAGGTGGCGACCAGCGGGCCCTGTGCGGCCCAGCAGGCCAGCAGGCCGAGCGACGGCGAGGACGGCTCGTGGATGTGCACGACGTCGAAGGCGCCGTCGTGCAGCCAGCGCCGTACCCGCGCGGCCGAGAGGAACCCGAAGTTCAGCCGGGCCACCGAGCCGTTGTAGGGCACCGGGACGGCCCGGCCGGCCGAGACGACGTAGGGCGGCAGCGGGGTGTCGTCGTCGGCGGGGGCGAGCACCGAGACCTCGTGGCCGAGGCGGATGAAGTACTCGGCCAGGTCACGGATGTGGAACTGGACGCCGCCCGGCACGTCCCAGGAGTACGGGCAGACGATGCCGATCCTCACGACGGGCCCTTCCCCGGTTCCAGGTCGGCGACCCACAGTCGCTGAAGCATGTGCCAGTCCTCCGGATGTTCGGCGATCCCCGTGGCGAAGGCGTCGGCCAGCGCCTGTGTCATCACGGACGTCATCTCGGCCCGGGTGCCTGACACGGGCACCTCGACGGGGGGATGGACCCGGCCGCGCATGACGGGCGAGTCGTCGTACCAGAGCGTGACGGGCAGCAGCAGGGCGCCGGTCTGCTGGGCGAGCAGGGCCGGCCCGGCCGGCATCCGGGCGGTCTCGCCGAAGAACTCGACCTCGACGCCGGAGGCGGACAGGTCGCGGTCGGCGACCAGGCAGACCAGTCCGCCGTCGCGCAGCCGCCGGGCCAGCGTGCCGAAGGCCGAGCCGCCGCTGTGCGGCAGCACCTCCATGCCGAGGCCCTCGCGGTAGGCGACGAACCGGTCGTACAGCCTCTCCGGCTTCAGGCGCTCGGCGACCGTGGTGAACGGCGTCTCCAGCTTGGTGGTGACCCAGGCGCCGGCCAGGTCCCAGTTGCCCAGGTGCGGCAGCGCCAGGATGACGCCCTTGCCGCTCGCCAGGCCGTCGGTCAGGTGGTGGACGTCCTTGCCCTCGAAGCCGCTCCTGACCCGGTCGGCGCTCCACGCCGGCAGCCGGAAGGACTCCATCCAGTAGCGCAGGTACGAGCGCATGCCCGCGCGGGAGAGTTCCGCGAGGCGCTCCGGGCTCGCTCCCGGCACCACGCGCGCGTAGTTGCTCTCCAGCCGCAGCACGCCCTTGCCGCGCCGCTTCCAGGCGAGGTCGGCGATGAACCGGCCGAGGCGCACAGCGACCGGCTCGGGAAGCCTCTTGACGGTGCTCCAGCCCAGCCCGTACAGCGCGTCGGTCAGCCGCTCCCGGGCGCTCATTTCGCGGCCTCGCTCCCCCGCGGAGCGGTTCCGTTGCCCTGCGGGCCGTTCCCCTGCGGGCCGGCCACGCCGGCCTGCGCGGCGGCCTCGGCCGCGGTCGCTTCGGCGGCGGTCGCCGCGTCCGCCTCCGCGGACTCCCGGCGCACCGTGACGACCCGCTGGATGAGCGTGACCAGGCTGCCGACGGCGACGACCCACAGGGCGACCGGCAGCAGGTACTGGATGCCGGGCACGCCGAAGTCGTGCAGACCGGAGAGGCCGGCCGCGACCAGGGAGATCACCAGGCGCTCGGCGCGCTCGACCAGGCCGTTGACGGCGACCGGCAGCCCGATCGACTCGCCCCGGGCCTTGGTGTACGACACCACCTGGCCGCTGGCCAGGCAGAAGATGGAGACGGCGCACAGGACCAGGTCGTCGCCGCCCCCGGCGTACCACAGGGCGAAGCCGCCGAAGATCGCGCCGTCGGCGACCCGGTCGAGCGTGGAGTCCAGGAAGGCGCCCCAGCGGCTGGAGCGGCCCAGCTGGCGTGCCATGTTGCCGTCGACGAGGTCGGAGAACACGAAGAGCGTGATCACGACCGTGCCCCAGAAGAGCTCGCCCTGCGGGTAGAACACCAGCGCGCCCGCCATCACGCCGGCCGTACCGATCAGCGTGACCGTGTCGGGGCTGACGCCCCGCCGGATCAGAAACGCGGCGAACGGGGTGAGGACACGCGTGAAGAATGCACGCGCGTACTTGTTCAGCATGGCCTTCCCGAGGTTGATGTCGCCGCGCGGCCCTGCTGGCCACCGGCTGGCCCATCGTAGCCACGCGCGCCCGTGGGCGGCGGCCGGGCGTCGGATCACGCCACGCGCGGCCGCGGCCGTCGCGATCACGTCCGTCGTATGGACGCACCGTGACCGGAGTGGAAAGCTCGAAGGACCGCGGGCGTCACCGCAGCCGCCGTCGCCGGGACACCTCCTTGCCGCGGTGCGCCAGGACATGTGAGCCCGCGCCCACTGAAGACCTCACCGTGCACGGGAGGCAAGGCCATGGGCGACAAGGCGAACGCACACCCCGGGGCCGCCGGCAGGGCTACAGCGGCCGACCACCCCGCGTCCGTACGGAATGTGGTGCTGGTCGGCCACAGCGGTTCGGGCAAGACGACATTGGTGGAAGCTCTCGCGCTGACGGCGGGGGCGGTGAACCGGGCGGGCCGTGTGGAGGACGGCGGCACCGTCTCGGACTACGACGACATCGAGCACCGGCAGCAACGGTCGGTACAACTCTCGCTGGTGCCGGTCGAATGGGACGGCATCAAGATCAACCTTCTGGACACCCCCGGATACGCCGACTTCGTCGGGGAACTCAGGGCCGGTCTGCGCGCCGCGGACGCGGCCCTTTTCGTGGTCTCCGCCTCGGACGGCGTGGACGGCTCCACCCGCATGGTGTGGGAGGAGTGCGCCGCGGTCGGCATGCCGCGCGCCATCGTCGTCACGCACCTGGAGTCCGCGCGCGCCAGCTACGAGGACATGACCGGGATCTGCGCCGAGGCGTTCGGCGCCGACGACCCCGACGCGGTGCTGCCGCTGTACCTGCCGTTGCACGGCCCGCAGGCACCGGACGGGCACGCGCCCGTGACCGGCCTGGTCGGGCTGCTGTCGCGCAAGCTCTTCGACTACTCCTCCGGGCAGCGGGTGGAGTCCGACCCCGGGGAGGACCGGCTGCCGGGGATCGAGGAGGCCCGCAACCGGCTGATCGAGGGGATCATCGCCGAGAGCGAGGACGAGACCCTGATGGACCGCTACCTCGGCGGCGAGCAGGTCGACGTCAAGACGCTCGTCGAGGACCTGGAGCGGGCCGTCGCGCGCGGGGTCTTCTTCCCCGTGCTGGCCGCCGCCCCCGCCGCGGAGGGCGCCCGGCAGGGGCTCGGCACGGTCGAACTGCTGGAGCTGGTCACCGGCGGCTTCCCGACCCCGCTGGAGCGCGAGGCACCCCGGGTCACCACCGTCACCGGGGAGCCGCGCGAGCTGAAGCCGTGCGACCCCGACGGACCCCTGGTCGCGGAGGTCGTGAAGACCGCGTCCGACCCCTACGTCGGCCGGGTCTCCCTGGTGCGGGTCTTCTCCGGCACCCTGCGCCCCGACGCGACGGTCCACGTCTCGGGCCACGGGCTCGCCGACCGGGGGCACGAGGACCACGACGTCGACGAGCGGATCGGCGCCCTGTCGGGGCCGTTCGGCAAGCAGCAGCGGGCGCTCACGCACTGCATCGCGGGCGATCTGGCGTGCGTGGCGAAGCTGAGCCGCGCGGAGACCGGCGACACCCTCTCCGCCAAGGACGACCCGCTGCTGATGGAGCCGTGGGAGATGCCCGACCCGCTGCTGCCGCTGGCCATCCAGGCCCACAGCAAGGCCGACGAGGACAAGCTCTCCCAGGGGCTGTCCCGGCTGGTCGCCGAGGACCCCACGATGCGCCTCGAACAGAACCAGGACACCCACCAGGTCGTCCTGTGGTGCCTCGGCGAGGCCCACGCGGACGTCGCCCTGGAGCGGCTGCGCAGCCGCTACGGCGTCCAGGTCGACGTCGTCCCGCACCGGGTCCCGCTGCGGGAGACCTTCGCCGACCGGTCCGGCGGGCGCGGCCGGCATGTGAAGCAGTCCGGCGGCCACGGCCAGTACGCCATCTGCGAGATCGAGGTGGAACCGCTGCCGGGCGGCTCGGGCATCGAGTTCGTCGACAAGGTGGTCGGCGGTGCGGTGCCGCGGCAGTTCATCCCGTCCGTGGAGAAGGGCGTACGCGCCCAGGCGGCCCGCGGGGTCGCGGCCGGCCATCCCCTCATCGACGTACGGATCACGCTGCTGGACGGCAAGGCCCACTCGGTGGACTCCTCCGACGCCGCCTTCCAGACGGCGGGGGCGCTGGCACTGCGGGAGGCCGCCGCCGACGCGAAGATCCACCTCCTGGAGCCGGTGGCCGAGGTGAGCGTCCTGGTGGGCGACGAGTACGTGGGCTCGGTGATGAGCGACCTGTCCGGCCGGCGCGGCCGGGTGCTCGGCACCGAACAGACCACGGGCGGAAGGACGTTGATCCGCGCCGAGGTGCCCGAGATCGAGATCGGACGGTACGCCGTGGACCTGCGCTCCCTGTCCCACGGCACGGCCCGCTTCAACCGCTCCTACGCACGGCACGAACCGATGCCGCAACAGGTCGCCGAACGCCTGCGTGAACAGACGCGGGCCTCGGCCTAGTTGACCCGGGCGGGGCCGAACGGGCCCCGCCAGCAGGGCCCTTCACGGGCGCTCCCCTCCCGTCGGCGGGCGGCTTTCGGCCGTCCGCCGACGAACCGCCGGTGGCTGCGGATACGCTGATCACCTGATCAACAGGTGTGCCGGGCAAGGAAGTCGGGAAGGCCGCAGTACGACAGTGGGCGGCGATCGGGGGCGGGAATGGCCGTTGACAGCGGTTACGGGGACATCTTCGGACCCCAGGTGCCGCGCACGGGCGACGAGGGGCAGACGGCGACGTTCGCGCTGGCCTCGGCCGCCTATCGCGACAACGAGGTGGAGAAGATCCTCGACGCCAACAACGAGTGGCACGAGTCGTCCGTCAAGGCGGGCAAGGTCAAACTGTTCCGGCCCAACCTCGGCGAGGCCTTCTCCCGCGCGGTCGTCGACCGCATGGTCGGCCCCGGGCGCAAGCCGCTCATCCAGTCCTTCGGGGCGGAGCCGCAGGCCGTCGTCGAGCACTGCCTGGCGGCCAACAACATCCGCAAGGCCCGCGACAACAAGCTGACCATGATCATGGTCCTGTGCGGGGTGCTCTTCCTGCCCGGACTGCTGATCTGGCTGCTCGTCTTCCAACTGCGCACCACCACGGCCAAGCTGGAGGACAAGCGGGCCGGCGCGCTCGCCACCACCCTCCTCGTCGCGGTCGGCGCCCTGGCCGTGCTCTTCCTCGTCAAGATGCCGTTCACCGGCTTCTGGGCCTGGTACGCGCGCGCTGCCGTCGTCCTCCCCGTCGTCGGCTGGTACCTCGCCAAGCAGGTCTGCGAGCGCACCGCCCTGGACCTGCGCGAACGCTGGGACAGCCTGCTCGCCGGCAGCAGCGTCGGCGCCAAGGTCCCCGAGGCCGTACCGAGCGCCCCCGGGGAGAACGCCGCCGAGCAGCTGCGCCAGTCCCTCGCCCGGCTCAGCGCCGAGCAGCAGTCCAACTCCGTCTTCTACGCCGGACCCAAGGGCATCCTGGGCATGGGCACCCGCTGGGGCAGCTGGCAGCTCGCCGAGGACCTCTCCCCCGCCGACCCGCAGCGGGAGATCCACCCGTTCCGCAGCTGGGACGTCATACGCTCCATCCACGACCAGCTGAAGATGCTGGCCCGCGGACCGCTGAACACCGGCGGCTTCCCGACCCCCTCCATCCAGCACTGGATCGTCACCCCCGTCGGCGAGAACGCCAAGGGCGTCGCCCGCCCCGAGGGCACCGACATCGAGGCGTACCGGTTCAAGCAGCACGCCATACAGGACATCTGCAACAAGCAGCAGTTCGGCGCGGGCAACCGGCACTACCTGGGCGTGCAGTGGACCCTCTGGGAGGGCCAGCTCGTGATCACCATGCTGATCACGGTCACCGTCCTCCACGAGACCCTGCGCATCGAGGTCACCGGGCACGCGCTCGGACCCGTGCACTCCTTGTTCACCTCGAAGTCCGAGGCGCCGACCAGGGAGGTCCAGAAGTCCCTCAAGCCCTGGGAGAGCCGCACGATCAAGCTCCCGCTGGTCGGCGCCGACGAGGTGGTCCGGCTCGCCGCCCGCGCCCCGCTGGGCTGGTACCCGCCCCTGCTGAACTGGCTCGGCGGCACCCTCAGCCTGCCCGAGCCCTTCGGACTGCGGCACGCCTGGGCGGACAAGCCGTGGCGGCACCGGTTCATGGCCGACGACGCCCTGCGCGCGGCCACCCCCGTCCTGCGCGTGGTGCACGCCGCCGCGATCAAGGTGCTCGACGAGAACGGCGTGAACACCGAGAAGTTCGGTGCCCGCTCCGCGTTCCTCAGCACCGCGATCCAGGACCCCTCACCGCGCAAGGCCGACGTCTACGACGCGTAGAACACCGAGGGTCCGGCCGGGCAGCGCCCCGGCCGGACCCTCGTGTGCGGACCGGTCTCAGCCGTTCGCCGGCCAGGCCTCCGCCAGCATCTTCCGGGTGTCGGCCAGCAGCTGGGGCAGCACCTTCGTGTGGCCCACGACCGGCATGAAGTTCGTGTCCCCGCCCCAGCGCGGAACGATGTGCTGGTGCAGATGGGCCGCGATACCCGCCCCCGCGACCGTGCCCTGGTTCATACCGATGTTGAAGCCGTGCGCCCCGGACGCCGTCCGCAGCGCCTTCACCGCCTGCTTGGTCAGCGCCGCCAGCTCGGCGGTCTCGGGCTCGGTGAGATCGGTGTAGTCCGCCACATGCCGGTAGGGCACGACCATCAGATGACCGCCGTTGTACGGGTACAGGTTCAGCACGGCGTACACCTGCTCACCGCGCCTGACGACCAGGCCGTCCTCGTCGGATTTGGCCGGGATCGAGCAGAAGGGACAGCCGTCGTCGGCACCTGGGCCGGTCGGCTTGTTCTCGCCCTGGATGTAGGCCATCCGATGGGGTGTCCACAGACGCTGGAACGCGTCCTGCGTCCCCACTCCCCACTGCTGCTCCGGCTCACTCGTCATGCCATGCAGCATATGGCGTCGCCTGTTCGCGGCGTGTCGCCGGGGCCCGTCGTGGGACGTTCCGGGCCAAGCTGGGCCGGTGGACGACGACAGCCCCTATATCCGCTGGGAGCAGCGCAGCGAGATCCCGCTGTTCCTGGCCTCGCTGCTCTTCCTGGCCTCCTATGCCGCCCGGGTCCTCGCCGTGAGCATGCCCGTCTTCTGGAAGGACGTGTGCGCCTACACGATGCTCGCGCTGTGGCTGCTGTTCGGCGTGGACTACGTGGTGCGCTGGCGGCTGAGCGGACAGCACTTCCCGCACTTCGTCAGGACCCACTTCCTGCACACGGTCGTGGTCCTCCTGCCGCTGCTGAGACCGCTGCGGATCGTGCCGCTCTACGACGTCATCCAGCGCCGGCAGGGGGAGCCCCGGCTCTCCCTGCACGCCCGCGTGATCTCGTACGCCAGTCTGTCGACGGTCCTCCTCGGCTTCGCCGGAGCCCTCGCGGTGTTCCAGCAGGAGCGCGGGGCGCCCGGGGCGGACATGACGTCGTTCGGCGACGCGCTGTGGTGGGCCGCCGCGACGCTCAGCACGGTCGGCTACGGCGACATCGTGCCGGTGACCGCGGGCGGGCGGGCGATCGCGATGGGGATGATGGCGGGCGGACTGGCGCTGCTCGGCGCGGTGACGGGGTCGTTCTCGTCGTGGCTGCTGCAGATCTTCTCCCGCGAGAGCGACAAAAGGCCCCCGGGGTCACCCCCGGGGGCCTGACTCACCGCTCGCGCGGGGCGAGGATCACACCTGGACGCGACGCTCCACCACGTCGACGAGCTTCGCCAGCGCCTCGTCACGAGGGATGCCGTTCTCCTGCGAGCCGTCGCGGTAGCGGAACGACACCGTGCCCGCGTTCATGTCCTCGTCACCGACGATGATCATGAACGGCGTCTTCTGCTTCTGCGCGTTCCTGATCTTCTTCTGCATCCGGTCGGAGGAGGAGTCCACCTCGACCCGCAGGCCCTTCTTCTTCGCGTCGGCGGCGAACTGCTGGAGGTACTCCACATGCGCGTCGCCGATCGGGATGCCGATCGCCTGCACCGGCGCCAGCCACGCCGGGAAGGCGCCCGCGTAGTGCTCCAGCAGGACCGCGAAGAACCGCTCGATGGAGCCGAACAGCGCGCGGTGGATCATGACCGGACGCTGCTTGGTGCCGTCGGCGGAGGTGTACTCCAGGTCGAACCGCTCGGGCAGGTTGAAGTCGAGCTGGATCGTCGACATCTGCCAGGTCCGCCCGATGGCGTCCTTGGCCTGCACGGAGATCTTCGGCCCGTAGAAGGCGGCGCCGCCCGGGTCCGGGACCAGGGGCAGGCCCTGCTTCTCGGCGACCTCGCGCAGGGTCTCGGTCGCCTCCTCCCAGACCTCGTCGGAGCCGACGAACTTCTCCGGGTCCTTGGTGGACAGCTCCAGGTAGAAGTCGGTCAGACCGTAGTCGCGCAGCAGCCCGAGGACGAAGGTGAGCGTCTTGTCGAGCTCCTCCGACATCTGCTCACGGGTGCAGTAGATGTGCGCGTCGTCCTGGGTGAAGCCGCGCGCACGGGTCAGGCCGTGCACGACGCCCGACTTCTCGTACCGGTACACGGTGCCGAACTCGAAGAGCCGCAGCGGCAGTTCACGGTAGGACCGGCCGCGCGCGTCGAAGATCAGGTTGTGCATCGGGCAGTTCATGGGCTTGAGGTAGTAGTCCACGCCCTCGTCGAGCTGCATGGGCGGGTACATGCCGTCGGCGTACCAGTCCAGGTGCCCCGAGGTCTCGAAGAGCTTCCCCTTCGTGGCGTGCGGGGTGTAGACGAACTCGTAGCCCTCTTCCTCGTGCCTCGTCCGCGAGTAGTCCTCCATGACCCTGCGGACGATGCCGCCCTTGGGGTGGAAAACGGCGAGGCCGGAGCCGATCTGCTCCGGGATGGAGAACAGGTCCAGCTCGTTGCCCAGCTTGCGGTGGTCGCGCTTCTCGGCCTCGGCGAGGAAGTCGAGGTACGCCTTCAGCTCCTCCTTGGACGGCCAGGCGGTGCCGTAGATGCGCTGGAGCATCGGGTTCTTCTCGCTGCCGCGCCAGTAGGCGGCCGCGTTGCGCATCAGCTTGAACGCCGGGATGAGGCGGGTGGAGGGCAGGTGCGGACCGCGGCAGAGGTCCTTCCAGCACAGGTCGCCGGTCTTGGCGTCCAGGTTGTCGTAGATCGTCAGCTCGCCGGCGCCGACCTCGACGTCCGCGCCGTCGTCGCTGGAGGCGGAGCCCTTGAGGCCGATCAGCTCCAGCTTGTACGGCTCGTCCGCGAGCTCCTCGCGGGCGGCCTCGTCGGTGACGACGCGGCGGGCGAACTTCTGCCCGCGCTTCTGGATCTCCTGCATCTTCTTCTCGACGGCCTTGAGATCCTCGGGCGTGAACGGCTTCTCGACGTCGAAGTCGTAGTAGAAGCCGTCCTTGACCGGCGGGCCGATGCCCAGCTTGGCCTCGGGGAAGAGCTCCTGCACGGCCTGCGCCATCACGTGCGCGGTGGAGTGGCGCAGGATGTTGAGGCCGTCCTCGGAGGAGATCTCGACACCCTCGACCTCCTCACCGTCGGCGGGGACGTACGACAGGTCCTTGAGCTCGCCGCCCACGCGCGCGGCGATGATCGAACGCTCGCCTGCGAAGAGCTCGGCGGCCGTAGTCCCCGTCGTCACCACGCGCTCTTCCCGCTCGGAATCGCGTTGGATGATCACACGGACGTCTGACACCGGTCTCTCCTGACTGCAGGTGGGGTGCGGCGCCCTACCGGGAGCGCGCGCATTAAGGGATCGTACCGACCCCCACCCGCCGGAGGCGAAATCATTCCCCTCCGGCGCTCTCCTCGAAGAAGGCCGTGAGCTCGGCGGTCTCCTGGAGCGACTTCATCAGGCGGTCCCGCTCCGCCTCGTCGACCTGCACGGGTACGACGCCGTGCACCCCGGTGAGCTTGCGGAACCCGCCGCGGCTCTCCAGTTGCCCGTGCACCTCCACCGGCAGCCCGACGAGGTGCGCGTGGCCCGCGACCCGGTAGGCGTCCTCGTCCAGGGTGAGCCGGACGTAGGGGATGTCGGCGCCGGCCAGCACCCGCAGCCGTACGGTGCCCTCGCCGCGCGGCCCCGACCTGCGCATGCGGACGACGGCGCCGGTGACGCGCGCCGGCACGGAGGGCTCGGCGCGCAGGTAGCGGGCGCCCGCCTCGCGCAGCGCGGGCAGGTCGCCCGGGGAGAACTCCACGGCCTCGGTGCCGGCCGAGCATCCGTCCGGGACCCCGGCCGCGGGCGCCCAGGCGACGGCGACGCGGGCTCCCTCGGTGCCGCGGACCAGGGCGACCAGGGCCTCGGTGAGCTCCCGGCTGACGCCGGCCCCGACGGCGCCGTCGAAGGCGTCCATGCCGCCGGTGGCGCGGCGGTAGTCGATGGCCTCGCGGACGGCGTACAGCGCCTGGTGCAGGCGTACGGCGAGGGGGCGGCCGGTGGCGGCGGGCACGAAGGCGGTGAGGCCGCGGCCGTCGGCCGGGGAGCCCACCAGGATCTTCTCCAGCAGGGCGGCGGCGGGGCGGCGGTGCCGGGCGCCGTGGTAGCCGGCCAGGGCGCGGGTGGCGAGGGCGGCGGCGAGCAGGGTCTGGCGGGCGGCGGCGCGCAGGTGTTCCTCCACCGGCCAGGACGCGGTGCCGGTGGTGGAGGTGGGCACCTCGCGCCACCAGCGGATCTCGTCGCTGGGCACGGCGAGGGAGACCAGGACCTCGCGGGCGGAGGGCGTGCCGCTGCGGGAGAGGGCGAGGAGGGCCTCGCCGAGGAGGTCCTCGCTGTCGGGGAAGGCGTGGTTCTCGGGGACGAGCAGGCTGGTGGTGCCCGCGCCGGGTCCGGGCGGGGTCCAGCGGCCGTAGCGTCCGGCGGCGCCGCCGCGGCGCTGCCAGCCGTGCCGGCGCAGCAGGGCGGCGAGTACGGCGGGGTCGACCTGGCCGGGCTCGGGGGTCCGGTGCCAGGCGGGGTCGACGGGGTGGGGGCGGACGGGCCGGAGGGGTCCTTCGAGCGGGCGGTGGGTCATGGTCTGCCTCCCGTCCCGACCCGGGTCATGATCTCGCAGAGCGCGCGGTCGTCGAAGACGCGTGCGGTCGGAATGCGGACGGTGGTGCGGGTGCGTCCGGTGACGGGGTGGCCGGCGAGGTTGACCCAGTAGCAGCAGTGTCTGAGGTCGAGCCGGTCGTGGCTGGCGCGCAGCCAGTCGTCCTGGGAGCGCGGGACGAGCATCACGACGAGGATCTTGTGCACCGAGACGGGGGTGCGGGCGAGCTTGCGCAGGTGGTCGTTGTCGAGGGTGAAGGAGAAGGTGCGGCCCGGGGGGTTGGGCGGGATCTGGTAGGTGGCTTTGAGCTGCACCTTGATGGTGACCTCGTCGTCGACCGTGTGGCCGGGGGCGCTGTGGCTGACGTGCCAGTCGATGCCGTTGTCGGGGAAGGGCTGCGCCAGTGAGCAGCCGGCCGCGGCCGCGACGGCGTGGAGGTAGCCCACCTGCAGTGTCTCCATGCAGGCGGTGGTGGCGAGTGTGCCGCGACGGGGGCCCGTACGTTCGGGCAGCAGCCCGCCCCGCTCGGGCTGCGCTATCGCCATGACGAACAGCCTTCCCAGCCAGATGAATTGCCCGCTCCGGGGCGTCGGTGATTCCCGCTTCGGGCCGCTGAACTGCAAAGACCCGTACCTGTGTTGTCTCCTTCCGGCGTACGGCGCAAACAGCCCGGGTATCACCAAACGGGCAGAAGACGGTGCGTCAGCTGCCGTGGCTGAGCGAGGGGTTGTGTAGGTATGGCGAGCTGGTATGAGGGCCCGCTGGCGGCATTCGACACGGAGACCACGGGTGTGGACGTCGAGACCGACCGAATCGTTTCGGCGGCGATCGTGGTCCAGGACGCCCCGGGTTGCCGGCCTCGGGTGACGCGGTGGCTGGTGAATCCGGGCGTGCCGGTGCCGGAGGCGGCGACGGCGGTGCACGGACTGACGGAGGAGCATCTCCAGCGCAACGGCCGCTGGCCGGCGCCGGTGATGCACGAGATAGCCGAGGAGCTGGGCGAACAGGCCGCCGCGGGGCGGCCGTTGGTGGTGATGAACGCGCCGTTCGACCTGACGATGCTGGACCGGGAGCTGCGCCGCCATCGGGCGTCGTCCCTGGACCACTGGTTCGAGTCGGCACCGCTGCTGGTGCTCGATCCGCGGGTGCTGGACAAACATCTCGACCGGTACCGCAAGGGGCGGCGCACCCTGACCGATCTGTGCGCGCACTACGGGGTCACGCTGGAGGGCGCGCACGACGCGGGCGCGGACGCGCTGGCCTCGCTGGAGGTGGTCCGGGCGGTGGGGCGCCGTTTTGCGGCGCGGCTCGAACGGCTGTCGCCCGCCGAACTGCACACGCTCCAGGCGGTGTGGCACGCGGCGCAGGCGCGCGGGCTGCAGGCGTGGTTCGCGCGCAGCGGTTCGCCGGAGGCGGTGGACCCGGCGTGGCCGCTGCGCCCGGATCTGCCGGCGGCGGCATGAAGAAGGCCGGTCCGTACGAGTACGGACCGGCCTTTCCCGGTGGGCGATACTGGGTTCGAACCAGTGACCTCTTCGGTGTGAACGAAGCGCTCTCCCACTGAGCTAATCGCCCGGGAACGGACTGAACCATACAGGTCCGGGAGGCCTTCCTTCAAACCGCTTCCAGGTGGGCGCGCAGTCCGCGCCGTCCGGCCCGCATCATCAGCCAGTGGTTGGCGCGGAAGGCGGGCCGCCCGGGTACGGCGAGTCTGCGCAGCAGCGGCTTGCGCACGTCGACGACCTGCTCGTAGCGGGCCAGGCTGCCGGTGCCGTGCGGGGTGACGGTCCAGCGCGCCCAGCCTTCGAGGTCGCCGAAGAGGGCGATCTCCAGGACCCCTGCGGCCGGGTCGCGGCGCACCTCGCGCGCGGTGAAGGTCAGGCCGTACGGCAGGGCGGAACGGACGTGGATCTCGCCGGAGGTGTCGTCGAGGCGGCGCACCTCGCGCACCTGGGGCCACCAGCGGGGGTAGTCCTCGGCCCGCTCCAGGGCGCCGAAGACGGCGGCGGGCGGTGCGGGCAGGGTCCAGCGGCTGTGGAATCGGTAGTGGGACCAGTCCATGGCGGGAGTCTGCCCGCTCGTCGGCGGCGGACGGCGCATCTGAGTACGTTCTCTGAGTACGCGCACTCATGCCGTGCCGGGTGACGCGGGCCACACTCCTCGGTATGACGCACATCCCGTCCCCGGCCGAGGAGTTGCGGCTCCTCGATGCGGAGCTTCGGCAACTGGACGCCCGCCGCTCGCAGTTGCTGGCCCGCCGCGGCTGGCTGATCGCCGCCCTTCAGGTGCCCCGGCCGGTCCCGGCCGCCGCTCCGCGCCCCGAGGCGTCCCCGCCGCGGGTGCAGAACGTGCTGCTGGTGCTCGGTGGCGTGCTGCTCACCGTCGCCGCGATGGCGTTCACGCTGGTGGGCTGGGGCCAGCTGGGCATCGTGGGCCGGTCCGCGGTGCTGGCCGCGGTGACGGTGGCGGCGCTGGCCGCGCCGCTGCCGCTGCTGGGGCGGGGACTGCGCTCCACGGCGGAGGCGGTGGCGGGCCTCGGTCTCGCGCTGACGGTGCTGGACGCGTACGCGCTGCACCGGGTCGCGCTGGACGAGGTGGACGGCGTCGGTTACGCGGCGGCCGCGACGGCGGTGCTCGCCGGGCTGTGGACGGGGTACGGCCTGCTGCCGCGCACGGCGGCGCTGCGGCTGCCGCTGCCCGCCGCTCTGGTCGTGGCCCAACTGCCGCTGACGCTGTGGGCGTTCGCCGCCGGAGCGGGCCCGTACTGGCACGCCGCGGCCGCGCTGGCGACGGCCGCGCTCGACACGGGCGTGGCGCTGCGGGCGCCGGCCCGCTCCGTGCGTGTCGTCGCGGCGGTCGGCGCGTACGGCATGGGCGCCGGGGGCGCGTTGACGGCCGGGGGTCTGTCCTGGACGGCCACCGGTCCGAGCGCCGCCGCCCGTGCGGCGGCGCTCCTCCTCCTGGCGGCGCTGGTCGCCCTGGCGGCCGCCCGGCGCACCGCGACGGTGCCGGCGCCGGCCGCCGGGGTGCTGCTGGTCGCCGCCGCGGCCGCGGTGCCGCGGGTGGTGCTGCCCGCGGTGTGGACGGTTCCGGTGTACCTGCTGTGCGCTGTCGCCCTGCTCGCGGTGGTGCGGATGCCCCGGGTCCCCGAGCCGGTCCGGCGGGGCCTGGTCCTGGCGTCGGCCGGGGTGCAGGCGCTGGCGGTGCTGTGGGCGGCGCGGGTGGTCGTGGCCACGCTGGTGGGTCCGCTCGCCTGGATCGGCCGCGCCTGGGAGGGCGCGCCGTCGGACGCCCGGGCCGCGGTGACGGCCGGGACGCCGTGGCCGCCGTACGCGGAGACGGTGCCGCTGGTGCTGGCGGTGGTGGCCGCGGTGCTGGCCCTCACCCCTCGCCCCGAGGCGCGCACGGCGGCCGCGGTGCCGGCGGCGGCGACGGCGCTCGTCTTCCCGCTCGTCCTCGAACTGCCTTATGCGGCGGGCCTGTTGGTGGCCTGTGCGGTTGCCGCGCTCGCGCTGGTGTCGGGCCGTGTGGCGGCGGCGCCGCTGGCTCTGGTGGCGGCCGGGCACGCGGTGCTGCTCGCCCTGGCCTCGCGCTCCGCGACACTCGCGGTGCTCACGGCCCTGACGCTGCTGTTCGCGGTGGCCGCCCGGCGCCGGGCCCTGGTGGCCGCCCCGGCGGCGCTCGCCCATGCCGCCGGGCTGGCCTGCGCGATCGGCGCCGCCGCCGGCTGGGCGCCGGAGCACACCGCCCCGCTGCTGCTCGTGGTCCCGGCGGCCGCCGTGCTGCTCGCCGGGCGCGTCGAGGCCCCGGCGAGGGTGCCGGTCGAGGTGACCGGCGCGGCGGCGGCACTGCTGGCCGTGGGCCTCTCCGGCACCGACCCGTCGATGCTCGCCCTCGTGCTCGCCCTGTGCGGTGTGCTGGCCGGTGCCATGGCGCTGCGGCCGGACCGCCGCCGGCTGGGGTACGTCTCCGCGGCCCTCCTGGTGCTGGCCGCGTGGGTCCGCCTGGCCGCCTGGGAGGTCACGGCACCGGAGCTGTACACGCTCCCGGTGACGGTCCCGGCCCTGGTCGTCGGCGCCCTGCGCAGGCGCCGCGACCCGCGGACCTCGTCCTGGACGGCGTACGGGCCGGGCCTGGCCGCGACCCTGCTGCCGAGCCTGGTCGCGGCCTGGGCCGACCCGCACTGGACGCGCCCCCTGCTGCTGGGCCTGGCGGCCCTGTCGCTCACCCTGCTGGGCGGCGGCCATCAGCTCCAGGCGCCGCTGCTGCTGGGCGGCGCGGTGCTCGCCCTGGACGCCCTGCACGAACTGTCGCCGTACATCGTCCAGGTCACCGACGCCCTGCCCCGCTGGTCGCTTCCCGCACTCGCCGGACTCCTGCTGCTCCTCCTGGGCGCGACGTACGAGCAGCGGATCAGGGATGTCCGACGGGTGCGGGATGCCCTGGGGCGGATGAACTAGCCGTCAGCTAGGGCATCTTGTTCCCGAGCAGGGCCAGGTTCTCGATGGCGGCGAGGCCGTACAGCGCGGTGTCGTTGGTGGACACCCAGGTGGCCTCGCTGCCCGGCACCAGGGTGGTCGGCCCGCTCAGTTCCTCCGTCTTCCAGGGCGCGGACTCCTTGTAGCCGTCGGAGTTGTAGAACTTCTCCCAGGCCCGCTTGGCGAGCTTCTCGTCGCCGGTCTTGACGGCCGTGTAGGCGTCGAGCCGTGAGTGGCCCTGGAAGAGCAGCAGCGTGCCGAAGTTGGAGCCGTAGCGCGCCGCCTGTTCGGCCTTGGTGGCGTTGAAGTAGCGGCAGTAGTCGAAGTAGGCCTCGTTGAAGGCGGGCATGTCGACGAGGTCGATGAGCTCGGCGCACAGTTCGTTCAGGCCGAACACGGCGGACAGGTGCGAGACCCCGACCACCGGCTTGTCGGCGACGGCGAACTTACCCGTGTCCAGGTCGTAGAGGCCGGTGCCCTGCACGAAGCCGTTGGGCTGGGCGGCGATGGTCTCCATCGTGGACAGGACGCGCGCCTTGGCCTTCTCCCACTTGGGCCCCTTGCGCTCCCACTCGGTGAGCCAGGCGGAGACCAGGCCGCTCCAGTCCGTGCCGAAGCCGATCGACAGGGCGTGCCGGTCGGGGGTGTAGGGCTCGGTGCGGATCTTGCGGATGGGGTCGAGGACGAGGAAGGTCTCGTCGGAGTCGACGTTGGCGTGCATGAGGTCGCCGACCCGCTCGTCGCCGGTGAGGAAGTAGTAGTAGCGCCGGTAGGTGGTGTTGGCGATGCGCTGCTGCTTGGCGCTGTCGGCGTAGTGCTGCACCCCGTGCCGGGTGCCCAGGCCCGCCCATGTGCCGAGGTGGTAGACGTCGACCTCGCCGGTGTGCCGGGTCATCGCCTCGGCGAAGCGGAAGATGTCGGCGCGGCCGGAGCGCAGGTAGGCGAACCAGAGCCAGAGGTCGGGCGAGAGTTCGGAGTTGTCCCAGGCGTAGCCGCCGATGTCGTACCGCCACTGGTGCCGGACGGTGTCGTAGGTGTGCATGATGTCGCCGTAGTCCCAGAAGCCGTACCAACGGCGCATCTCCACCTGGTCCTTGTAATAGGTGAAGAGGAAGTCGAGGTGGTCCTCGATCTTGGCCTTGGCGGGCGTGGAGCGGTCGGGCTCCGAGTACAGGCCGGGGCCGAAGACGCCGGCCTTGATGAGCTGCTTGGGCGGCGCGGCGAGCTGGGGCAGCACCCGTACGGCGTCGATCTGTTCGGCCAGGGCGGCCGGGGAGGGCGTGGCCTCGTTGGCCCAGAAGAGGAACTCGGAGGTGCGGGCGATGCCGTAGGGGGTGCCGAAGCCGGGCTCGTAGTCCTCGTAGGTGATGTTGAGGCCTTCGAGCTGCTCGGGGAAGGTGTCCTGGCCCATGCCGTCGTGGTAGAAGCGCAGGTCCATGGGCTGCGCTTCGGGCGACCAGAGCCAGAGGGTGACCTCGGCCTCGTCGGTGTGGGCGTCGCGGATGTCGAGCTGGGCGGGGAACTTCTCCCAGAAGTCGCGCAGGCCGAAGGAGAATCCGCCGCTGACGCCGCCGACGTAGCCGAAGCCGTTGGCGCGCCGTCCGCCGCCGGCGCCGATCCAGCCGTGGCCCTTCTTGGTGCGCTTGCGCAGGGTGAAGCCGTCGGCGGAGAGCTGGGAGAGGGTGTAGTCGCCCCACTCGGGGATGTACTGCAGGCGGGTGGTGACGCGCTGGTCCCAGGTGGCCGGGTCGGGCAGCTTGGTGCCCTCGAACTGGGCGGCCTGGACGGCCGCGCCGGGGTCGCGGCGCAGTCCGGTGATGCCCTTGACGGCCTCGCGGAGCAGGCCGGTGCCCTCGCCGCCGATGCGGATGTGGCGGTCGTAGGACTGGTCGCGCATCGGGACGGTGAAGCGGACGCCGAGGCCGCGGATGAAGTCGCCGCTGGCCTTGCCGGGTTCCTGGGTGCCGTCGAAGGTGACGGTGTGCACCATGCGGAAGGAGTCGGCGCCCGCGTAGAAGTAGAGGCGGATCGAGAAGGGGAGCCAACTGCGGCTGCCCTTGCGGTGCTTGCCGTCGATGCGGACGACCGCGCGGACCGGGCCGTCCTGTTCGACGGTGACCTCAAGGATCGCGCCGTCGAACCGTTCGGTCTTGACCGTGCCCTGGTCCTCGTCCTCGACCTCGGGCTGGCGGATCAGGACGAGCCGGCCGTTCTTCGCGATCTCGGTGGAGCCGCGGGTGACCGATTTGATCAGCGTGGCGCCGGACTTGCCGATTCTCGCGGTGATCACACCGGTCGACACGTCGATGGTGCCGCCGCTTCTGTCGACGGTGACCCTCTTCTCGGGGGCGGCGGGCGTGCCGGCGGCGAGGGTGAGCTTGCCGGTGCCCGAACCGACCGCGTGCGCGGTCCACTTGAGGGAGCCGTCCGGCCAGTAGGCGAGCGGCCAGGTCTGTACGGGGACGGCCTTGCCGTCGGCGTCCGTCAGGGCGAACGTCTGGTCCTCCTGGAAGGCGCCCTTCGGCCAGGGGACGCCGACGGTCGAGCCGGGGGCCGCGCCGAGGGCGCCGTCCTCCAGCCAGTCCAGGGTCACGGGGTCGTCGTCGCCTGCGGCGGCCGCGGGCGCCGCCTGTGCCGTGTTGGCGCCCAGGGCCCAGCTGAACTGCGCGGCGGCCCCGGCGAGGGCTGCGGCTTTCAGGAGGGACCTGCGAGGGAGGGGGGACATGACCGTTCCTTCCGTGCGGGGGCATGGACAGGGGCATGACAGATCGGGGTGAGGCGCCACGGGGGCGCCCACCCGGTGTGCGGGTCACCGCGGGTCAGCGGCGCCGGTACCGTGCCTCCACGGCGACGGCCGCCGCCGCGACGGCTCCCAGGACGGGAACCGCCAGCGGTGCCAGGAACGCGCCGGACAGGGCCACGACGGCCAGTCCGGCGGTGATGAGAAACGATCCGGCGGGATCGAGCACGGTCCGCCGGCCGGCGTCGGCGAGCAGGGCCCGCCAGGAGAGGCCGGGCGCCCAGACGGCCGCCGCCCGCAGCAGGGCCACGACCAGGCCGATCAGCGCGAACAGCCCGACGGCCCCGACGAGCGGTCCGCCGGGCAGCCCGGCCCGCGCGGCCTGGACGTCGATCCAGACCGCGGCGGCCGCCGCCCAGCCGGCGAGCCCGACGGCCCACCCGCGGCGCGCGGCCGCCCGGAAGTCCGAGACGAACTCCCGCCAGCCGCCCGCCTCGTGGCCGACGCGCCGCCGCAGATGGCGGGCGCCGGCGGCGAAGGCCGCGGGGTAGGTGACCAGGCCGAGGCACGCCACGGCGATCCAGACCCCGGTCAGCAGGCACTCGGCGAAGACCGCGAAGCGCTCGCCGAACACGGACTCCCTGCGCTGTTTCGTACGCGCCCCGGCCATGCTCACCCCTTCAGTCCGGAGGTCGCCATACCGTCGATCAGATAGCGCTGGAAGGCCATGAAGAAGGCGATGACCGGCACCAGCGCCACCAGCGACATGGCGATCATGCTGCCGTAGTTGGAGATGCCCTCCTGGTCGCGGAACATCATCAGGCCCAGCGAGACCGTGTACTTGTCGGGGGTGTTGAGGTAGATCAACGGCCCCATGAAGTCGTTCCACGCGTTGATGAAGGTGAAGATGGCGCTGGTGATGAGCGCGGGACGGCACAGCGGCAGCACGATGGACCAGTAGGTCCGCAGGTGCCCGCAGCCGTCGAGCTTGGCGGCCTCGTCCAGTTCGCGCGGCAGCCCGCGCATGAACTGCACCATCAGGAAGACGAAGAACGCCTCCGTGGCCAGGAACTTGCCCGCGACCAGCGGCACCAGCGTGTCGACCAGCTCCAGGTTGCGGAAGAGCACGTACTGCGGGATGAGCAGGACGTGGTACGGCAGCAGCAGGGTGCCGATCATCAGCGTGAAGAGCAGGTTCCGCCCGGCGAACCCGATCTTGGCGAAGGCGTACGCGGTCAGCGAGCTGGAGACCACGACACCGACCACCGCGAGGACCGCGTACATCAGCGAGTTCATGAAGAAGGTGCTGATGGAGATCCCGGAGATGCCGTCGGCGAGCCCGGAGAAGTTCTCCCACACCGGCTTCGTCGGCAGCAGGTCCAGGCTGGCGATGATGTCCTTGCTCGGCTTGAACGAGGCACCGACCACCCAGATCACGGGGTACAGGACGACCGCGAGGACGGCGAGCGCGCCGACGTGCCAGGCGATCGAGCCGGTGCGCCTGCGCGGACTCGCACCGCGCAGGACTTGGTTGGTGGCGCTGCTCACTTGGCGGCCTCCTCGTAGTGCACCCACTTCTTCTGCGACCAGAACAGGACCGCCGTGACCAGGCCCACCGCCACCACCAGCGTCCAGGCCATCGCGGAGGCGAAGCCCATCTGGGCCTCCTTGAAGCCCTTCTGGTAGAGGTAGCAGGTGTAGACGAGCGTGGCGTCGGCCGGCCCGCACCGGGTGTCGGAGACGACGTAGGCGGAGCCGAACACCTGGAACGCGTGGATGGACTCCAGGAGCACGTTGAAGAACAGGACCGGGGAAATCATCGGAAGCGTGATGTTCCAGAACCGGCGAAGCGGACCTGCCCCGTCCACCTCGGCGGCCTCGTACAGCTCACGCGGGACCTGCTTGAGTCCGGCCAGGAAGATGACCATCGGGGCGCCGAACTGCCAGATGCTCAGCGCGACCAACGCGTAGATGACGTAGTCGGGGTTGCCGATCCAGCCGCCCACGTCCATACCGAAGATCTTCTGCGTCCGGTCCACGACCGCGTCGTCCGAGAACAGCGCCCGCCACACGAAGCCCACGGAGACGCTGGCCCCGATGAGCGAGGGCATGTAGAACGCGGCCCGGTACAGACCCTGGCCGCGCCGGCTCTGCGCGAGCAGCAGCGCCACGCCGAGGGCGAGCAGCAGCTTCAGCGGGGTGGCCACGACGACGTACTTGAGCGTGACCTCGACCGACTTCTGCCAGCGCGGGTCCTGGAACATCGTCGTGAAGTTGTCCAGACCCACCCACTGGGGCGGGGTGAACAGGTTGTAGCTGGTGAACGCGTAGTAGAGCGACGCGATCATCGGCCCCGCCGTGAGCAGCAGGAACCCCGCGATCCACGGCGACATGAAGAGGTAGCCGGCGAGGTTCTCGCGGCGCCGCCCGCGCCGCCCGGCGGCGGGGGCGGCGGGCCGCTTCCCGGCCGGGCGCGCGGGCGCTTCCTTGACGAGCGTCATGGTGGTACGTCCCCTCAGCCCGCGAACGCGGCCTTGGCCTCGCTGAACAGCGCCTTGGCGGCGTCGGCCGGCTTGGTCTTGCCCTGCGAGACCTCACCGCCCAGCCGCAGGAACGCCGCCTCGATGACATCGGCGCCGGACGGGTGCGGGGTGATCTTGCCGAGCACCCCGGCTTCGGAGACCTGCTCCTCGTACGCCTTGACGCCCTTGTTGTTCTCGTCGGTGGGCGTGAACGCGTCGTACTGCTCGCTGGTCGCGAGGATGCCGCGGTCGTAGCCCATGATCTTGCCGACCTCGGGGTCGTGCACCATGAAGTCGATGAACTGGGCGACCTCCTTGGGGTGCTTGGTCCCGGAGAAGGCGCTGAGCATCAGCGAACCGAGGTACTGGCCGGTGTTCTTGCCGTCCGTGGTGGGGATCGGCGCGAGCCCGTAGTCCGACTCGCCCTCGCCCTCGTAGCGGATGGAGAAGTTGTCCCAGGTGAACTCGGAGGCGGCGAGCCCCGCGGAGAGACCGGACTTGGGGGCGACCTGCTCGATCTTCTTGGGGTCGGCGACGAGTCCGGACCGGACGCGCTTGTAGCCGTCCTCCCACCACTGCGTCAGATCGTCCTCGGTGAAGCCGAGATCGGAGTCGGTGAAGAACGCCTTGCCGTTCTGGCGCAGGTACAGGTCGTAGAGGTACATGATGCCGAAGTAACCGGTGTCACCGGAGATCTTCAGCTTGTCCTGGATCGTCTGCAGGGCGTCGAAGTACTCGCCCCAGGTCCAGCCGAACTTCGCCTCGACGCCCGCCTTTTCGAAGGCCTTGAGGTCGATGACGAGCGCCATGGTGTTGGCGCCGACGGGTATGCCGAGCTGCTTGCCCTCGACCTGACCGTTCGCCAGAACCCCGTTGCGGAAGTTCTCCAGGCTCAGATTGCCCGCGTCCGCCTGCGCCTTGAGGTCCATCAGAACCCCGCGCTTGTCGTACTTGCGCAGGAACCCGACGGCATTCTGGAAAACGTCCGGGGGATTTCCGCCGGAGGCCTGCGTCTGGAACTTCTCCCAGAACGCGGCGTAGTCGGTGAATTCCGGCTTGATCTTGATCTTCGGGTACTTCTTCTCGAAGAGCGCGATCGACTTCTTGATGGCGATGGTCCGCGGCTCACCACCCCACCAGGCGTAACGGAGTGTCACGGTCCCGTCGCCGGAGCCGCCGTCTCCCCCGCACGCGGTCGTCGCGGCCAGTCCGAGCGTGGCCGCCGAAGCCCCGGCCACCTTCAGGATGGTTCGCCTCTCAACATTCCTGCTGGTTCCCATCATCGGGCCCTCCCCGCGGCTTCATCGCCGGTTGCATGAATCGTTTCAAGTAAGCGCTTGCTGGCACAAGTTACGGAGGGGCTCGGGGTGCGTCAATGATTCGGACAGGATTTTCTTGCGGACCGGCCCGACGGGCCCTGTCGGCATCGGCGCCCCAGGGGTCACTCCAACCGCTGTTTTCGCAGGTGGGGCCGCGCGATTCGACTGACCGAACGCCATTCGGAGCGACGGACACAGCAGCGCCCGGGCCGAAAATCGTCTGACGAAATCCACCCCCGCGACAGCGTGCGACACCTCGGGACGGCACCCCGGCACCCGGAGCGAGGCGCACGGCAACACCACCCGGCCCGGCCGGCACTCCCCCGGCCACGCTCGCCGTCCCATTCCCCACCCCTCCCGCCCGTCGTCGCCGCATGCGCCACGGGTCACCGCCCGCCTGCCCGTCGATCCGCTCATCCGTCCCTGCGGATACGACGGCGGCCCGTCTGCAGTGAAGCAGACGGGCCGCCGTCCCGGGTGGGCGATACTGGGTTCGAACCAGTGACCTCTTCGGTGTGAACGAAGCGCTCTCCCACTGAGCTAATCGCCCGGACGCAGGAAGAACACTACCCCATGCCGGGGGATGCCTGTGACCAGCACCGACGCCCGCCCGCGCCCTCCGCGCGAGTCACTGGTCCTTGATCTTCCAGGGCATCTGGATGCCGAACTTCCACAGGTAGACGCCGACCAGCACGCCCACGATCACGAGCCCGATCGACGTCAGGATGATGTTGCGGCGGCGCACCTTGGGATCGAGGGCCCGCTGGGCGGCCTCGGTGACCTTGCGCTTGGTCCAGCGCAGCACCAGCTGGGCCCAGACGAACTCGGTCGCCCAGATCGCCATACCGCCGAAGATCACCACCCAGCCGGGTCCCGGCAGCGGCAGCATGATGATGCCGGCGACCACGACCGCCAGGCCGATGATGAAGACACCGACCTGCCAGCTCAGGTGCAGCAGACGCCGCGCCTTGACGAATTCGGGCGCTCTGGAGCCGAGTCCCTGCTCGCTCCGCTCCCTGTCCACGTCGGTCCCGTTCGTCGCCACGGCCACCTCGCCAGGCTCACTACTCCCCGTGTTCATACGGCCAAACCCTACCGGAGAGAAACCAGTCACTGAAATGGTCGTACCTCGCGAACGGGCAGTCGGCCGGAAGAGTTACGTAAAGGCACGCAAAACACTCAGAGGGGTTTACAACGGCACCGTAGGTGGCATGTCGATTTCGCCGACGTGCGAATCCCCGAGCGCACACTGAGCGAAAGGCCCTGGCGCTTATGAACACCACGGTCAGCTGCGAGCTGCACCTGCGCCTCGTTGTGTCGAGCGAGTCATCCCTGCCTGTCCCCGCAGGCCTGCGGTACGACACGGCCGATCCCTATGCCGTGCACGCCACCTTCCACACCGGAGCCGAGGAGACCGTCGAGTGGGTGTTCGCCCGCGACCTCCTCGCCGAGGGCCTGCATCGGCCCACCGGTACCGGAGACGTCCGCGTCTGGCCGTCGCGCAGCCACGGTCAGGGCGTCGTCTGCATCGCGCTGAGCTCTCCGGAGGGCGAGGCCCTGCTGGAGGCCCCCGCGCGGGCTCTGGAGTCGTTCCTGAAGCGAACGGACGCCGCCGTGCCCCCCGGCACGGAACACCGGCACTTCGATCTCGATCAGGAACTGTCACACATCCTGGCGGAAAGCTGAGCCGGGGCGCCATGAAGCCGCCCGGCGCCGTCGACTCGGGGTGACGGCTCGGGCCCAGGTCAAACAATTGCATACGGTATGCGCCGACGCCGTCACCGTGAGTCACTCACGGGGGCGGCGTCGGTGTGCGTGCGGCCACCGTGCGCCCGCCCCCGCTCTCCTCTATTCCCGTGACTCGGTTGCCCCCGGCTACCACCAGTCCGGTGGCGCCGACCCTTGCGGGCGGAGCCACTACCATCGGCCAGCATCGGCGGGCGCCCGCGCCCGACCCTCAGGCCAGGGAGCGAAATGTGCTGATCACCCACGACACCCGGTGCGCCCTCGAAGCGGTCGTGGATCTGGTGAACACCGCACCGGAGACGGACACGGCCCAGGACGCGCTGCCGGATGTCGCGGCGCTCGCCGAGTTCGTGCGCGGCCACGACATCAGCGATGTCGGCGTGCTCGGGGAAGCGGACCTCGCCGCGGTGCGCGAGGTCCGGGGCAAGTTCGCCCGGATCTTCGCCGCGCCGGACGCCCTCGGCGCCGCCGGCCTCATCAACGAACTGGTCGCCGCCGCGGGCACCACCCCGCGCCTCACCGACCACGACGGCTACGACTGGCATGTGCACTACTTCGCGCCGGGCGCCTCCGTCGCGGACCACCTGGCGGCCGACTGCGGGATGGCGCTGGCGTTCTTCGTGGTCGCCGGCGAGCAGGAGCGGCTGCGGCGCTGCGAGGCCCCGGACTGCCGTCGCGCCTTCGTCGACCTCTCCCGCAATCGCTCGCGGCGCTACTGCGACAGCCGGACCTGCGGCAACCGGCTGCATGTGGCCGCCTACCGGGCGCGCCGCAAGGAAGCGGCGGGCTGAGCGGACCGGTCCGGTGCGTCGACGCGGGCCCCGGCGGGTGGCGCCGGGGGCCGCGGGTACGGCTCAGAGCAGCAGCAGGTCGTGCAGCGCAGCCATGAGCAGCAGACACCCGATCACCGCAAGGAAGATCATCAGCGGTGGCTGGGAAAGGGCGAAGAGGCATCCACGCGGCTCGTCCTGCGGCGGCGCGGTCTCGCTCTGTGTCGTGTCCAGCATCTCGCGGGCGATGATGACGCAGGGAACCGTTCCGGCGCGATCAACACGCCCGGAAGAAGCGGGAGTTCGCCTTAATCCGCGATGTCCGGTACGAGTCGTGATCGATTACCGGCGGGCGTCGACCCACTGTGTCGTTTCACCCGCCGGACAGGTCAGATGCCGTGCTTCTTGAGGATCGCCTCGATGTCGCTGAAGTCGTCCTGCGGGGCCGCGGGCCTGGCCGCGGGGCGGGAGCCGGAGCCCAGGGAGGGCGCCGAGGCCGCCGGGGCCACCGGACCCGTCCGGCCGGCCCGGGCCGCCTCCTTGCGCTCCTTGCGGGTGCCGACCCCGCGGCGGCGCTCCACGGCACGGGTGCTCGCCAGCAGGAGCCAGGCGGCGCCGAGCACGCCGAAGCCCGCCCACGCCGTGGGACTGAAGGCGGTGTCCGCCAGCCACTCCACCACGCCGGTCATCACCAGTCCGAGCGGGACGAGCGCGTACGCGGCGATGCGTGCGGCGGACAGATATCGCTTGCGGTACGCCGTGACCGCCGCGATGCCCAGGCCGGCCGCGGCGACGGCGGAACAGACGGTCTCGGCAATCATCCGGTCCTCCAGACGGGCTTCGGTCGGGCGCGGGGCCCTTCGTCCCCTCCATCCTGCACCTGCCGGGCCCCGGGGGGCCATGGTCCCGGCGGACATCAGGGACATCTCCGGGTCGGCTCCTCCGCAGGTGCCGGTGCGGGCGGGCGCTCTCCTCACCGCCGGGCCTCCCCCGGCGGGCCGGGGCCGCCGGGGCTGGGAGACTGGGCGCATGAGCGACTCCTCCCCCATCCGTCCCGCCGCCCCCGTCCTCGACGTGTGGTGCGATCTCCAGTGCCCGGACTGCCGGACCGCCCTCGAGGACGTGCGTGCCCTGCGCGCCCGCTACGGAGACCGGCTGGAGCTGAGGCTGCGGCACTTCCCGCTGGAGAAGAACAAGCACGCCTTCGCCGCCGCGCAGGCCGCCGAGGAGGCCCTCGAACAGGGGCAGGGCTGGGCGTACGTGGAGGCGCTGCTGGGCCGGGTCGAGGACCTGGCGCGGCAGGGGGAGCCCGTGCTGGTCGAGGTGGCCGCGGAACTCGGCCTGGACGCGGAGGAGTTCGACACCGCGCTGATCGACGGCCGGCACATCCTGATCGTGGACGCCGACCAGGCCGAGGGGAAGGCGATCGGGGTGAGCGGCACGCCGACGTACGTGAT
The DNA here is from genome assembly GCF_040299205.1 of Streptomyces sp. NPDC000983. NCBI lineage: Bacteria > Bacillati > Actinomycetota > Actinomycetes > Kitasatosporales > Streptomycetaceae > Streptomyces > Streptomyces sp. NPDC000983. The sequence continues at coordinate 33,584 of NZ_JBEPBM010000019.1, forward strand.
CGACGGCGAGCGGCTGGACGGCGGCAAGAGCCAGGAGGGGCTGCGCGGGCGGATCGAGGAGATCGTGGACCGGCTGCTCGCCGGGTCCGGGCAGGGCTGAGTTCAGAGCAGGTTCTTGTACATGGAGTAGCCCACCGGCACATAGCCCAGGGAGGCGTACAGCCGCTCGGCCGGGGTGTTGTCCGCGAAGACGTTGAGGCCGATGACCCGCTTCCCGGCGGCCACCGCCCCGGCCTCGGCCAGCAGCATCAGCGAGCGGCCGTGGCCCCGTCCGCGGAAGGCGTCCCCCGTCTCGACGTCGAAGACGAACGCCTTCTCCCCGGCCAGCGAGAGCCACAGGGTGCCGACCGCGTCCCCCTCGTGCTCCAGGACGCTGATCAGGACGTCCCGGGTGGCCGGCCCCTCGGGCAGCAGGGTGGCCGTGTCGCCCAGGGCCTTGGCCCACGCCTGCTCGGCGGGGACCCCGCGGTCGATCCAGCTCCGCGCGTACTGCGCGTTGCCCCGCTCCACCCAGGGCCCGTACTCGGCCTCGGTCATGGGCCGGCCCCGGCTGCCCTCGGGCAGTGCGGGGGCGGTCGCGGGCAGTCGCTTCTCCATACCGCGGTTGCGGTGGACGTAGCCGAGCGCGGTGGCGAGCCGCAGGGCGGGCCCGGCGTCGCCCGGCACCCTGATCTCGACGCGGGCGCAGCCCCAGGAGCGGGCCACCTCCTCGGCGGCCAGCGCGGCCACGGTGCCGCGGCCGCGCCCGCGGTCCGGCTCCTCGATCCGCAGGCCCTCGATGCGGGCCACGGCCGGCCCGAACTGGGGGTCCGTGGCCAGGTGCACCGCGCCGACGGGCCTGCTGTTCACGCACACCTGGTAATGGCGGGACAGTGCCCCGTCGGCATCTCGCTGGAGCGGCTCGGTCGGCCGCAGGGTCGTGGTCATCACGGGTGTTCTACCCGCGCAGGAGGCTCGCGTCAGCCCCTTTTCCCGCGGTTCACGGATCTTGGTCGTCGCCGGACCGCTCGTCGAAGATCCGCATGGCCTTGGCGGTGACCGGGCCGGGGGCGGCGGGCAGTTCGCGTCCGTCGACGCGGTGCACGGCCTGTACGTCGCGCAGGGTGGAGGTCAGGAACACCTCGTCGGCCCGCTGGAGCACGTCCAGCGGAAGATCGGTCTCCTTGGCGCCCGTCCACTCCACGACCAGCTCGCGGGTGATCCCGGCCAGACAGCCGGAGGCGACCGGCGGGGTGTGGATCTCGCCGTCCAGGACGACGAAGACGTTCGACCCGGTGCCCTCGCAGAGTTGTCCGACGGTGTTGGCGAACAGCGCCTCGGAACCGCCGTGTTGGTGGGCGCGGGCGAGCGCGACCACGTTCTCGGCGTACGAGGTGGTCTTCAGGCCGGTGAGCGCGCCGCGTTCGTTGCGGGTCCAGGGGACGGTGATGACGGCCGTGGAGTCCGGGCGGCGGGAGGTCTCGCCGAGGGCGACGACGAGGGTCGGGCCGTGCTCGCCCCGGTCGGAGCCGAGCGGGCCGTGGCCGCCGGTGTAGGTGATCCGCAGCCGGCCGAGCGGCATCGGGTTGGCGCGCAGGACGGCCGCGCAGGCGGCGCGGACCTCGTCGTGGTCGGGGTCGGGCAGACCGAGTCCGCGCGCCGAGCGGGTCAGCCGGTCCAGGTGCCGGGTGAGCGCGAACAGCTCGCCGTCGGTCGCCTTCACCGTCTCGAAGATGCCGTCGCCCACGGTCAGCCCGTGGTCGAAGACGGATACGCGGGCGGACTCGATGTCCTGGAGCCCGCCGTCGAGCCAGATCTTCACGTGCCTGTTCCCTCTCCGCTCAGCTCTGCCGTTCCTGACGCTACCGCGAGCAGCCGGGCCGCCTTCAGCTCGGTCTCCCGCCACTCCCCCTCGGGGTCCGAACCCCAGGTGATGCCGGCTCCGGTGCCGAACCGCAGCAGGCCCTCGGCGCGGTCGATCCAGAAGGTGCGGATGCCGACCGCGAGACCGGCGGTGGAGCGGTCCGCGTCGACCCAGCCGATGCCGCCGCAGTAGGGGCCGCGGGGCGCCGTCTCCAGCGCGTCGATGATCCGCAGCGCGCTCGACTTGGGCGCTCCGGTCACCGAACCGGGCGGGAAGGCGGCGGCGAGCAGCCCGGCCCAGCCGGTGTCCGGGCGCAGCTCGCCGCGGACCGTGGAGACGAGGTGGACCAGGCCCGGGTGCTTCTCCACCGCGCACAGGTCGGGCACCGAGACCGAGCCGGCCCTGCAGACGCGGCCGATGTCGTTGCGGACCAGGTCCACGATCATCACGTTCTCGGCGTAGTCCTTCTCCAGCAGGTCGGCCTCGGTGCGGCCGGTGCCCTTGATCGGCCCGGACTCCACGATCCGGCCGTCCCGGCGCAGGAACAGCTCCGGGGAGGCGGTGGCGATCTCCACCCCGTGCCCCGGCAGCCGAATCGTTCCCGCATACGGCGCCGGGTTGCCGCGGGCGAGCAGCGCGGCGAGCGCGTCCACGTCGGCGTCGGGGCCGACCGGCGCGGAGAGCACCCGGCAGAGGTTGGCCTGGTAGACCTCGCCGGCCGCGATGTGCTCGCGGATTCGGCGCACCCCCGCGGTGTAGGCGGCCCGGTCGAGGGAGGACGTCCAGTCGCCGACCGCCGGTCCGCGCCACGCGCCGGGCACCGGGGCGGGCACCGGCGAGGTCCGTACGTCCCGGAAGCGGGCGCAGGTCAGCCGGCCCTCGAAGTCCGCGGTGACGGCCCAGAAGCCGCTGGAGTCCAGGGCATCGGGATCATCGGTGACGTCGAGGAGGCCGGTGGCGAGCAGGTCGCCGAAACGGGCCAGAGGTGGGAGGTCGTGCACGTGGTCGAGTCTATGGCGGGTGTCCCCGGGGTGGCCCGGGCATGTCGTCGCGGGGCCCCGAGCGGGTCCCCGAGCAGGTGGGGAGGGGGGCCGGTGCAGCACGCTGCGCAAACGCGTTTTTGTGCTGGCCCCGGAATCCGCTAGAGTTCAACACGTCGCCGGGACGCGCAAGCGCACCGAAACGACAGGCGGACGTAGCTCAGTTGGTAGAGCGCAACCTTGCCAAGGTTGAGGTCGCGAGTTCGAGCCTCGTCGTCCGCTCGATGGAACAGGGGATCCACCCGACCCCCTGCACTCCTGGTGGAGTGGCCGAGAGGCGAGGCAACGGCCTGCAAAGCCGTCTACACGGGTTCAAATCCCGTCTCCACCTCCAAGGACGATTAGCTCAGCGGGAGAGCGCTTCCCTGACACGGAAGAGGTCACTGGTTCAATCCCAGTATCGTCCACTGGATCTTCAGCAGATCTTCGAAGGTCCGTCCCGCGCGATTAGCTCAGCGGGAGAGCGCTTCCCTGACACGGAAGAGGTCACTGGTTCAATCCCAGTATCGCGCACGCAGTACGGGTGATCTTCGGATCACTGTCCCGAGGACGATTAGCTCAGCGGGAGAGCGCTTCCCTGACACGGAAGAGGTCACTGGTTCAATCCCAGTATCGTCCACACCTCGACGAAGCCCCCGGCCGCCCACAGCGGCCGGGGGCTTCGTCGTGCGGAGCGCGGCCCGTCCGGCCGGCTCAGCTGGAGAAGAGCATGTGGCCGAAGCTCTTGTGACGCTTGTGGCCGTAGTGCCCCCCGTGGTGCGGGGCTCCCCAGGCGGGGGCCGCGGGTGCCGGCGGGACCGGGGCGGCCGGGTACGCCTGCGGGGCGGGCGGCGCGGGAGGTGCCGGCTGGGACCACTGGGACTCCAGGCGGGTCAGCGCCTCCAGCTCACCGTAGTCGAGGAATATCCCCCGGCAGCCGCTGCACTGCTCGATCTGAACGCCGTTGCGGTTGTAGGTGTGCATCGCGGCACGGCACTTTGGACACTGCATCGTCGGCTCAACTCCTCGCCGGTCGGTCCTGCTTCGGGTGTCGCCAGGACAGACTCTGTCCGGCTCCGGTCGGTTGCACCCTACTTGGCGGATTCGCACGTCAACTCGGTTGGGGGTGATGCCATTCGTCCGCAGGCGTCGACCACGGACCGCTCGACCTCGTCGAGGGGACGGGCAGCGCGTACGGCCTTGGCGACGGCGGTGGCGGCGGTCTGCACGGTCAGGGCGCGGGCCGGGACGTCGAGGGCGGCCCACGGATCGCCGTGCGCGGGCACGGCCGGGCCGCCCGCCGCGCGGTACGCGGCCAGGAAGCGGGTCCATTCCCCGGGCGGGAGGAGTCCGCAGGCGTACCAGGCGGCGGGACGGGCGAGGTCCCAGGCCGGGACGCCGGTGCCGAGGTCGTCGACGTCTATCAGGCGCCAGGGGCCGTGCGGGGCGGGGTGGCGCACCAGCTGGCCGAGGTGGAAGTCGCCGTGGCACAGGGCGGGCGTCGCACTGTCCGGGGGCGGGGTCTCGGCGCGGGCCCAGGCGGGGAGGGCGCGCCAGGCGTTCAGGACCGGGGCGGCCGCGGGGCCGGGGTGCTCGGCGATGGCGGACCTGAGACGTTCCACGGCGCGGGCCGCCTTCTCGGGGCCGCGCATCGGGGGTGTGCCCGGCAGGGGGGGCCGACTGTGGAGCAGGGCGAGGAGGGTGCCCGCGGCCTCCCAGGGTGCGCTGTCCGGGTCCCCGGGGTCGACGGGTGTGCCGTAGGGCCAGCAGGTCAGGAGGCGGTCGCCGAGCGGGGTGGGGCCGGTGAGCGGGGGCAGCAGGATTCCGGGGAGGTGTGCGGCCGTGGCCAGGCGCACGGCGAGCGCGGCGGGGTCGGCGTCCGCGGCGTGCGCCTTGGCGACCGCGGTGCCGTGGCGGACCACGGTGCCGTCCGGGCGGTCGGCGAGCGTGCGGGGTGCGTCGCAGGAGCATCCGGCGTCCTGGGCGTGGGCGGCGTCCGCTGCGGCGCGGGCCAGCTCCGGCACGAGCGGGTTCGGTGTCACGGGGCTCCCTGCGGGGGTGGGTCTGGGGGTGAGGGTACGCAGGGGCGGTGGGCGGCTTCTCGGCCGGGCTGACGATGAAGGGCGGGCGGAGGTGTCGGTTCCGGCTGGGGCGAAAAATAATGCCGGCGCAGCTCCCCAGCTGCGCCGGCATTGTTGCCGTCCGCCGCACCCCCGTCCCCACGGGGTTTCATGGATGGATGTCCCCGCCCGGACCGCTCTTCCGGGCCTGGGGTCGCCGCTCAGCGCCCCAGCACCACACCCACGGACGACGCCTGTCTGGCCACCGTCTCCCACCCGTCGAAGACGAGGAGGAGCAGGGCCGCCAGGGGAAGGGCCATCAGCGTCGCCACCAGCGGGTGGCGACGGCCGTCGCGGCGGGGGCGGACCGCCGTGCGGGTCCGCGGTGCCGGGTAGGCCATGGTCCCTCTCCTGACCGTTCGGTTGTCGTGGAGCGGCGGGTGTCTGACCTCGGGGGACGAGTGCTGCACCCGCCGCTTGACCTCAAATCTACGGGCGCGCCCCGGCGCGGACGTCATGCCCTCGTACCGATTGCCGGGCCTCCCGGAGTATGAGCCATGACCTGCGGAGTACTCCCCTGGGTGGAGACCGCGTCCTAGGTCTCGGGGTCTTCCCGGAGGGGGCGCCCGGTGTGCCCCGCTTTCTCCGAGGCGTCCTCGCGCGGCACCGGCTGTTCGACCAGCGCCAGGACCCGGTTCGCCATGAATCGCGCCGTACGGACGACGGTTCCGCTTCGGGTGACTTCGCTCACTTCCACCACACCTCGGCGTACCGCGGTCTCCACCCGGCGGCCCGCTCTGCTCGCCACCATCTCGTAGGTGCGGGTCGTGTCCCCCGCGTCCACGACTATCTCCACTCGATCGCCCTTCACGGGTTCAATCCCCCTTCTGTGACGGGTGGTTGGCATCCCGAGCAGGCCGAAGTCGGCCTGCTCACCGGCTCCCTGACCACTCCTCAATTCTCGCACCGGGCACTGACAATCCGTCCTGCCGAGAGGGCGCGGCCTCTGCGCACGGGCGGCCGGGGAAACGTAAGCTGTGGCTCGTCACAAGACCGGGCAGCGGGGATGAACATGGCGATGATGCGCCTGAGGCGCGAGGACCCGCGCGTCGTCGGCTCGTTCAGGCTTCACAGGCGGCTGGGCGCGGGCGGGATGGGCGTGGTCTACCTGGGCTCCGACAAGAAGGGGCAGCGGGTCGCGCTGAAGGTGATCCGGCCCGATCTGGCGGAGGACCAGGAGTTCCGGTCGCGGTTCGCGCGCGAGGTCTCCGCCGCCCGCCGGATCCGGGGCGGGTGCACGGCCCGGCTGGTCGCCGCGGACCTGGACGCCGACCGGCCGTGGTTCGCCACCCAGTACGTCCCCGGGCCCTCCCTGCACGACAAGGTCGTCGACGAGGGCTCGCTGGTCGCGGCGGAGGTCGCGGCGATCGGGGCGGCCCTGTCCGAGGGGCTGCTCGCGGTGCACGAGGCGGGGGTCGTCCACCGGGACCTGAAGCCGTCCAACATCCTGCTCTCCCCCAAGGGGCCGCGGATCATCGACTTCGGCATCGCCTGGGCGACCGGCGCCTCCACCCTCACCCACGTCGGTACGGCGGTGGGCTCGCCGGGCTTCCTCGCGCCCGAGCAGGTGCGCGGCGCCGCGGTGACCCCGGCGACGGACGTGTTCTCGCTCGGGGCGACGCTGGCGTACGCCTCGATGGGCGACTCGCCCTTCGGGCACGGCAGTTCGGAGGTGATGCTGTACCGCGTGGTGCACGAGGAGCCCCAGCTGCACGGTGTACCGGACGCGCTGGCCCCGCTGGTGCGGGCCTGTCTGGCGAAGGCTCCCGAGGAGCGGCCGACCACGCTCCAGCTGTCGCTGCGGCTGAAGGAGATCGCGGCCCGCGAGGCCCAGGGGCTCGCCGAGCTGCGGCCGCCCGCGCCGCGCGCGCCGGACGCGGACCGGCCCACCGGCCGGCTCAGCGAGAGCTACCCGGAGCGCACCCAGCGCCGTACTCAGGGGTCCTCCGGGGCGCAGGGAACGCCTCCGCCGCGCGGTACCGGCTCCTCTTCGCGCGGCTCGGTGCCCTCCCGCGGTGGCAGCGCCTCGCGCGGCGGCGGTGTCCCCTCGTCGGGGCGCTCGGGGCCGCGGCCCACGCCCGCCGCGCGGAACACCGGCCGGACCGGGGGCCGTCCCGCTCCGCGCAGTGGCGCCGGCCGGCCCGCTCCGCGCACCACCGGCACGGGGCGCCGGCCTGCCAATCCGCAGCTGCTGCGGCAGCGGCTGTTCGTGTTCGTCGTGGTGACCCTGCTGGTCGCGCTCGGCATCGCCGCCGCCCAGGGCTGCCAGGGCCCCGACCGGGGCCTCGGCGACCAGCGGAGCGTCGTGCGCGAGGAGCGCCCGGCCCCGCCGTCGCCGTAGCACTCGCCGCCGGTGACGGCGCGGCGGTAGGGGTCGACGCCTCGCGGTGGTTACGCCTCGGGGCGGCCCGTCGCCACCGCGTAGAAGGCGACCGCCGCGGCCGCGCCCACATTGAGGGAGTCCACGCCGTGGGCCATCGGGATGCGGACCCATTCGTCGGCGGCGACCAGGGCCTGACGGGACAGGCCGTCGCCCTCGGCACCGAGCATCAGAGCGACCCGGTCCATGCGGTGCGGGGCGGCCTCGTCGAGGGAGCTGGCCTTCTCGTCCGGGGTCAGCGCGAGCAGGTTGAAGCCGGCCTCGCGGACCGACTCCAGGCCCTTGGGCCAGGTGTCCAGGCGGGCGTAGGGCACGGAGAAGACGGCGCCCATCGACACCTTCACGCTGCGCCGGTAGAGCGGGTCGGCGCAGTCCGGCGAGAGCAGGACCGCGTCCATGCCGAGCGCCGCCGCCGAGCGGAAGATGGCGCCGATGTTGGTGTGGTCGTTGACCGACTCCATGATCACCACGCGGCGGGCGGTGCGCAGCAGGTCGGCCGCCGTGGGCAGGGGCTTGCGCTGCATGGAGGCGAGCGCGCCGCGGTGCACGTGGTAGCCGGTGACCCGTTCGGCCAGCTCCGGGCTCACCGCGTAGACGGGGGCCGGGAGTTCGTCGATGACGTCGCGCATGACGTCGACCCACTTGGCGGAGAGCAGCATCGAGCGCATCTCGTAGCCGGCTTCCTTCGCCCGGCGGATGACCTTCTCCCCCTCCGCGATGAACAGGCCCTCGGCGGGTTCGCGCCTGCGGCGCAGTTCCACGTCGGTCAGGCCCGTGTAGTCGCGCAGGCGCGGGTCGTCGGGATCCTCGACGGTGATGAGATCGGCCACAGGGTGATACTGCCTTGTCGTGCGTGCGGTGCCAACGGCTCCGGCGGGGATGAGTTACCTCGGGTTACGGCAAGGTCGCCGGACCGACCCGGACGACCTCGCCGATGACGACGACGGCCGGCGGCCTGACCTCCCGCGCGACCACGACCTCGGCGACGGTGGCGAGGGTGGCGTCGACCCGGCGCTGGGCGCTGGTGGTGCCCTCCTGGATCAGGGCGAGGGGGGTGTCCGGGGACTTGCCGTGCGCGATCAGTGTCGCGGCGACCTTCCCGATCGTGGCCACGCCCATCAGGATCACCAGGGTGCCCCTGAGCTTGGCGAGCGAGGGCCAGTCGACCAGGGAGCGCTCGTCGTCGGGGGCGACGTGACCGCTGACGACGGTGAACTCGTGCGCCACCCCGCGGTGGGTGACCGGGATCCCGGCCGCACCCGGGACCGAGATGGAACTGGAGATACCGGGCACGACGGTGCAGGGGATGCCGGCCTCGGTGAGCGCCTGGAGTTCCTCCATGCCGCGGCCGTAGACGTAGGGGTCGCCGCCCTTGAGACGGACCACCGACTTGCCCTGCTTGGCGTGTTCGATCAGGGCGTTGTTGATGGCCTCCTGAGCCATGAAGCGGCCGTAGGGCAGCTTCGCCGCGTCGATGACCTCGACGCTGGAGGGCAGTTCGGTGAGGAGGTCGCGTGGGCCGAGGTGGTCGGTGATCACGACGTCGGCCTCGGCGAGCAGGCGCCGGCCGCGGACGGTGATCAGGTCCGGGTCGCCGGGGCCGCCGCCGACCAGGGCGACGCCGGGGGTGCGGGCGCGGAAGTGGGGGGCGACCAGGCTGCCGTCGCGCAGGCCCTCGACGACCGCGTCACGGACGGCGGCGGTGTGCCGGGGGTCGCGGGACCGGCTGTCGGTGGTGAGGACGGCGACGGTCACGCCCTCGCTGTGACCGGTGGCGGGGGTCCATGCGGTGGCCGCCTCGGCGTCGTCGGAGCGGACGCAGAAGATGCGGTTGCGCTCGCCCTCGGCGGAGGCCGTGGTGTTCGCCTCCGCGTCACTGGTGGCGATCAGGGCGTACCAGGCGTCCGCGAGGTCGCCCTCCTCGTAGCGGCGCCGCAGCCAGGTGAACTCGCCCGCGTCCGCCATGGCCTGGACCGACGGGGTCACCCCGGGCGAGACGAGGGTGATGTCGGCGCCCGCCGCGATGAGCGCGGGCAGACGGCGCTGGGCGACCTGGCCGCCGCCGAGCACGACGACCCGACGGCCGGTGAGGCGCAGGCCAACGGGGTAGACGGGGTTTTCGGCCATGAGGGTATGGCTCCTCTGATGCGGCGGTACGAGGCCCTGACGTGCGGATTTTACGGGGCGGGCAGGCCGGGGGGCACGGGGTGTCCGGTGGCTGGGCAGGGCGTGCCCGGGGCCTGACGTCACGTTCCTGTCGCCCGCCCCGAGGGCGGGCCCGGAGGCGTCATGGGGAGCGCCTCCCGGTCGACGCGGCACGGACCGGGGGCGTACGAGCGGGCGTGCCGGGCGGACGGGAAGGTGACGGCAGGCTCCCGGGGACCCGGGGTGGTGCTCCCGGGTCCCTGGGGCGGGCCTACTTCTCGGTGACTCCGGCCGAGTCGAACGTGGCCACCTCGTGCATCGCCCGTGCCGTGCTCTGGACCAGGGGCAGGGCGAGCAGGGCGCCCGTGCCCTCGCCGAGCCGCAGGTCGAGGTCGACCAGCGGGCGCAGGCCCAGCTTGTTGAGGGCGGCGACATGGCCCGGTTCGGCGCTGCGGTGGCCGGCGATGCAGGCCGCGAGGACCTCGGGGGCGATGGCGCGGGCGACCAGGGCCGCCGCGCCGGCGCTCACGCCGTCCAGGATGACCGGGGTGCGCAGGGAGGCGCCGCCCAGCAGCAGGCCGACCATGGCGGCGTGTTCGAAGCCGCCGATCGCCGCCAGCACGCCGATGGGGTCGGCGGGGTCCGGCTGGTGGACCTCCAGGGCCCGGCGGACGACCTCGGTCTTGCGGGCGAGGGTCTCGTCGTTGATGCCGGTGCCGCGGCCGGTCACCTCGGCCGGGTCGGCCCCGGTGAAGACCGAGATCAGGGCGGCGGACGCGGTGGTGTTGGCGATGCCCATCTCACCGGTGAGCAGGGCCTTGTTGCCGGCCGCGACCAGATCCCGGGCCGTCTCGATGCCGACCTCGATGGCCTGCTTGGCCTCGTCGAGAGTCATCGCGGGACCGGTGGTCATGTCGGAGGTGCCGGCCCGGATCTTGCGGGGCAGCAGTCCGGGGGTGGCCGGGAGGTCGGCGGCGACACCGACGTCGACGACGCAGACCTCGGCGCCGACCTGGCCGGCGAAGGCGTTGCAGACCGCACCGCCGCCGAGGAAGTTGGCCACCATCTGGGCGGTGACCTCCTGCGGCCAGGGGGTGACGCCCTGGGCGTGCACTCCGTGGTCGCCAGCGAAGATCGCGACGGCCGCGGGCTCCGGGATGGGCGGCGGGCACTGGCGGGAGAGCCCGGACAGCTGCGCGGAGATGATCTCCAGCATGCCGAGCGCACCGGCCGGCTTGGTCATCCGCTTCTGGCGCTCCCACGCCTCGCCGAGCGCCTTGGCGTCCAGCGGGCGGATCTGCGCGACGGTCTCGGCAAGCAGGTCGTGGGGGTCCTCTCCGGGCAGGGCGCGACGGCCGTACGTCTCCTCGTGCACGACCCACGACAGCGGGCGGCGCTTGGACCAGCCGGCCTGCATCAGCTCGGGCTCGTCCGGGAACTCGTCGACGTACCCGACGCACAGGTAGGCGACGACCTCCAGGTGCTCGGGCAGCCCGAGCGTGCGGACCATCTCGCGCTCGTCGAAGAAGCTGACCCAGCCGACGCCGAGGCCCTCGGCGCGGGCGGCGAGCCAGAGGTTCTCCACGGCCAGCGCGGAGGAGTACGGGGCCATCTGCGGCTGGGTGTGACGGCCCAGCGTGTGCCGGCCGCCGCGCGTGGGGTCGGCGGTGACCACGATGTTCACCGGGGTGTCGAGGATCGCCTCGATCTTCAGTTCCTTGAACTGCTTGGCCCGGCCCTTGGGCAGCGACTTGGCGTAGGCGTCGCGCTGGCGCACGGCCAGTTCGTGCATGGTCCGGCGGGTCTCGGCGGAGCGGATGACGACGAAGTCCCAGGGCTGCGAGTGGCCGACGGAGGGGGCCGTGTGGGCGGCCTCCAGCACGCGCAGCAGCACCTCGTGCGGGATGGGGTCGCTGCGGAAGCCGTTGCGGATGTCCCGGCGCTCGCGCATGACCTTGAGCACGGCCTCGCGCTCGGCGTCGTCGTAGGCGGGCGCGGCGGGGCCGGTGGGCTGGCGCGGCTCGGCCGCCGGGGCCGGGCCCTCCTCCTGGTCGGCGGCCCTGGTGTCCAGGTCCTCGGCGTGCTGGACGAGTCCGGGGTCGCCCTCGCGGGGGGCGGGGACCGCGGGCGCCTCGGCGGGGGGCAGCACGATCGGCTGCGGCGGGGTCGGCGCGAGGTGCGGGGTGGTCGGCACCTGTCCGTCCACCGGTACGAACTGTCCCAGCGGCTGGTCCGGGGCCACGGCGGCGGGCGAGGGCTGCATCTGGGGCCCGGCGAGGTCGGCGACGTACGGCTGCGGCGCGGTCTGCGGCTCCTCCGCGACCGGGGCGGCGGCGACCACCTCGACCAGGTGCGGCTGCTGGGCGGGCTCGGGGGCGCCGGGGTCGGCGGGGGCCGCGGCGAAGGCGGGGTCGGCCGGGAGTCGGGCGGGGACGGCGGGGGTGGCGTCGTGGGGCGCGGGGGCTTCGGCGGGCGCCGTCGCGGGGGCGCCCTCGGGGGTGGCGGGGGCTTCGGCGGCGACCGGGGGCGCGGTGGGCGCGTCGGCAGCCGGGGGTACGGCGGGCGCGAGGGGCTGCGGCGGCAGGAGCGGCTCGGGTTGGGCGGCCTCGAGGGCCGGAGTGGCCTCGGGGGCCGGAGTGGCCTCGGCCATGGCGGGTTCCGGCGCCACGGTCGGCTCCGCTGCGGCGGCGGGCTCCTCGGCCGCGGCGGGCTCCTCGGCCACTACCAGGGCGGGGTCGGGGACCGGGACGTCGGCGGCGGTGAGGTCGGGAGCGGCCTGCTCGGGAGTGGTGAGCGGCTCGGCGGCGGGCTCGGGCGCGACAGGCTCGGGCGCGACGGGCTCGGGGGCGGCGGGCTCGGGGGCGGACTCAGGGTTCACGGCCTCGGCGGCCACGGCCTCCGGGGCGGCCTGCTCGGGGGTGGTCTCCTCGACGGCCCGGGGCGCGTCGGCCTCGGCGGCAACCGGCGCCTCGGCTTCGGCCGACGTCACGGCCTCGACCTCGGGAGCCTGCGGGGCGGCCGTGTCCTCGGCGACCGGCGGCTGCGGGGCCACGTCGGCCTCGGGCATCACGGCCTCCGGGGCCTCTGGGACCACCGGGGCCTCCGGGGCGGCGGGGGCCAGGTCCTGGGCAGGGTGCACGCCGTCGGAGTCGACAGACGGCTCGGCGGGCGACTCGGCGACCGGGAACACCGGCAGGCCGGCCTCCGCCTCGGGCGCCGGCACCTGACCGGGCTCGCCGGGCTCGGCGGACTGCACGGGCTCGGCGGGCTCCAGGCCCCCCGCACCCTCCGCAGGCTCCACGCCCTCCACCGGCCGCCCGTCCCCCGGGCCCTCGGCGAGGACCGCGTCGCCGGGCGCGGACGCCTCGGCCGGTGCCGCCTCGGTCACCGGAGCCTCCGCCACGGCCGACGCGTCCTCCCGCGGTTCCGGAGCCGCGTGCCCGTGCTCCTCCGCGTGCTGCGCCACGGCGACCGCCTCGGTCGTGAGCCGTGCCATGGCGGCCTGCGCCGGGTCCAGCGGCCCGGGAGCCGTCGCCACCGGCGCGAACTGCGGTGCGGGATGCGGAACAACCGTTTCGGCAGCCTGCGCCTCCGCGCCCACCTGGGCCGCGAGCGGCGAGGGGGCCGGGACCGGGCCGCCCCAGGGGGCGGCGGGCTGGGGCTGGAGCGCGTCCAGGTACTCGGGGCCCGCGGACGGCGGCGCCGGCTGCCGTACGGGCGCGCCCACCGCACCGCGGTCGGCGAGGGAGCGGACCGGGCTGGCGGAGGCGTCGGGGGTCGGCGGGCCGAGGTGCAGCGGGCGCCGCGGCGCGGCCGGCGCCACCGGGGACGGACCCGGGTTGCGGACCGCGCTGAGGTCGACCGAGCCGCTGTCCCGGCCGGAGATCTCGTGGGCACCGGGTTCGTGCAGGGCCTCCACGACCGGTTCCGGCGCGGGCGGGGCGACCTCGTTGCCCCACGCGCTCTGGGCGCCGGGCAGCAGCAACAGGTCTTCGTCCTCGGCGGTGGTCTCGGAGAGGTAGGTGTACGCGCCGGGGACGCCCGGCTGCTCCACCATGCCTGTGTCCTCCGGCAGTCCCTCGCCCGGAACCTGGCCGGTGTCGGTCATGCGTACCCCTCGCCCATCGGTTTAGTGCTTCTACGACCAGCTCACCGGAGCGGCGCACCGACCGCCCCGTAGAGAAGAACGAGCGTGTGTGCCCAGCGGCACGAACGACCCGTCCACAAAGACGACAAAGCCATTAACTGGCATTGTCGCGGCCGTTCCCCCGTCACAACAGCTTCATCGGTGACGAGCCCGCTGTGGACTGCGCCACGTTGCGCGTCCTCCGGTTCTGCCGTACCACACCCGCCCCAAAACGGTCGCGTTTTCCGGACATTGACCTACGAAGCGACGGCCGTCCGGGTGCGGTGCAACGATCGGCCAGCCTACCGCGCGCGGTACGACAACAGGATCACGGGGACGGCTTCGGAGTCAGGGCGTTCTGTCCGGCAGGACGCCGCTGAGCAGGAACGCGACGCTCCGCTCCGTCTCCGTCCAGGCCCGGGTGTCGAGTTCGACGGACTGGAGCAGCGCGCACTCGACGCGGTAGCCGTGCTCGGTCAGGTCCCGGCCGACGAGTTCGGCCTCGTCCCGGGTGGAGGCGTGGGTGACGATGCGCTGCGGACGGCGGTCGGCGACCGCGGAGACGACCGCCGCTCCCCCGCCGGCGACCCGGACGACATCGGGTTCGGGGAGGTTCTCCAGGACGTGCGGAGCGGTGCCGCGCACGATCTGGAGCTGGACGCCGAGGGCGCGCCCGTTGGCCTCGGTGCGCTCGCAGGCGCGGGGGTCGCGGTCGACGGCGATGACGGCGGCCCCGGCGCGGGCGGCTTCGGTGGCGAAGGCGCCGCTGCCGCAGCCGATGTCCCACACGAGGTCGCCGACGCGTGGTCCGAGCCGGGCCAGTTGGGCCGCGCGCAGCGGTTCCAGCTCGCCCTCGCCCATGAGTCCGCCGTAGGACTCGGCGGGCAGGGTCCAGCCGCGGGGGCCGGCGGCGGGGTCGCGGCCGGCGATCCAGCCGCCGCCCTCCACGGCCGAGGACGGTCCGCCGATGACGATGACGAGGTTGGGGTCGCGCCAGGTGTGGTCGGCGGCCTTGTCGGAGGTGACGACGGAGACCTGTTCGCGCTCGGTGCCCAGTTCCTCGCAGATGACGAAGGTGCGGTGGACGCCCTCCAGCAGCAGCCCGAGTTCGGCGGGGCCGGCGCCGGGTGAGGTGAGGACGGCGACCTTGGGATGGGCCCGGCACACGTTCACCGCGCGCCGCAGGGTGCGCCGGTGTGCGACGACCACCTGGGCGTCGTCCCAGGGCATGCCGGCGCGGGCGAAGGCGGCGGCGACCGAGGAGACGCCGGGGACGACCTCGACCTCCAGTCCGTACTCGGGCGCGCGCAGGGTGCGCACCACGCCGAAGAAGCCGGGGTCGCCGTCGGCGAGGACCACGGCTGTGCCGCGGTGGGTGGCGATGCGGCGGGCGGCGAGGGCGACGCTGCCGAGTCGGACGCGCTCCGCCCCGGACGGCACCTCGGGCAGTTCCAGATGGTGCGCGGCACCGGCCACCAGGGTGGCGGCGCCGAGCGCGCCGAGCGCCGCGGCGGTCAGGGGCGAGCCGTCCCAGCCGATCACCGTGACCCGGTCGGCCATCGTCGTCAGTCTCCAGGGGTTTACGCAGGCGGACGGGGTAGCCCGAGGGTATCCCGACCGGCCGGGGTCAGTTCCAGTCGGAGTAGGAGGAGAAACCGCCGTGGTCGGCCAGCTGGTCGCCGGTGCCCTCCAGGTCCTCCGGCAGCAGGCTCCAGACGATGAAGTCGGTGCGCAGGTCGGACCAGGTGCCGTCGTCGGTGCGGACGTGCGCTATGCAGGCGTTGCGCAGGACGCCCTCGCTGATGCAGCCGATCTTCTGGGCGACCTGCTGGCCGGCGGTGTTGTCGGCGGCCGTGCGCAGTTCGATGCGCTCGAACTTCTGGTCGCCGAAGAGCCACTGCGCGGTGGCGAGGGCGGCTTCGCAGGCGTAGCCCTCGCCGCGGGCCCAGGGGGCGATGATGTACGCCAACTCGGTGGCGCGGACGTGCCAGTTGGTCTTGGTCAGCTGGACGACGCCGACCAGGCGCTGGGTGAGGAACTCGGTGACGGCGAGGTCGAGGCCGCGGCCCGACTCCCTTTCGGTGGGCGCGTGTTCGCCGATCCAGGCGCGTGCGCCGGCCTCGGTGAAGGGTTGGGGGACGTCCGTCCAGGCGGCGACCTGCTCGTCGTTCATCATCTCGGTCAGGGCGGGCACGTCGTCCTCGTCGAGGGGACGCAGCACCAACCGCTCCGTGCTGATGGAGATGTTGGGGAAGGTGCTCGTCATGCGCCGCTCCGTAACCTTCGAAAACGTCAGCCTGCTGAACTGCCCAGCATGCAGCATGAAAGCACCGGACCGCACCACGGGGTCCGCCCTGTTCGAGAAGGACGGGCCGCGGGCGCGGTCCGGTGCTCAGAAGGCCGGGAGGGCCGAACTGACCGTTCAGAAGGAGGCGATGACGGAACCGGCGTACTTGTCCTCGATGAACTTCTTCACCTCGGGCGAGGTGAGGAGCTTCTCGAGCTTCTTCACGCGCGGGTCGTTCTCGTTGCCCTCCTTGACGGCGAGGAAGTTGCCGTAGGGGTTGTCGTCGGCGGACTCCAGGACGAGGGCGTCCTCGGCGGGCTTGAGGTCGGCCTCGATGGCGTAGTTGCCGTTGATCACCGCGGCGTCCACGTCGCTCAGGGAGCGCGGGGTCTGGGCCGCCTCGAGCTCCTTGAACTCCAGCTTCTTGGGGTTCTCGACGATGTCCGCGGGGGTCGCCTCGTTGCCGACGCCGTCCTTCAGCGTGATGATCCCGTTGGCGTCGAGGAGCTTGAGGGCGCGGGCCTCGTTGACGCTGTCGTTCGGGACGGCGATGGTGGCGCCGCTCTTGAGGTCGTCGGCGCTCTTGACCTTGCTGGAGTACAGGCCGAGCGGCTCCAGGTGGACCGTGACGGAGGGCACGATGTGGGTGCCGTTCTTCTTGTTGAAGTCGTCGAGGTACGGCTGGTTCTGGAAGTAGTTGGCGTCGACCGAGCCGTCCTCCGTCGCCGTGTTCGGCGTGACGTAGTCGGTGAACTCCTTGACCTCCAGGTCCAGGCCGGCGTCCTTCGCCAGGTTGTCCTTGACGTAGGTGAGGATCTCGGCGTGCGGGACGGGGCTGGCGGCGACGACCAGGGGGCCGCTGGTGTCGGTGGAGGAGGAGTCGCTGTCGGAGGAACCGCAGGCGGTCAGCCCGAAGGTGAGGGCTCCGGCGGCGAGGACGGCGGTGGTGATCTTGGCGGTGTTACGCACGAAAAGTGCCTTTCCTTATGGGTGGTGCGGCCCCGTCGTGGGTGGACGGGGAGTCCGTGGGGTGGTGCGGGCGGGTCAGGTCGCGGTGCCGGTGGCCGTGGATGCCTTCAGCAGCCGGAGCCGGGGCCCGGGGCCGGAGCGGCCGCCGCGGCGGTGCAGGGAGCGGGCCGCGTAGTCGCCGGCGAACTGGATGAGGGAGATGACCACGGCGAGGATCGCCACGGTGATCCACATCAGCTCGGTCTCGAAGCGCTGGTAGCCGTAGCGGATGGCGATGTCGCCGAGGCCGCCCGCGCCGACCGTGCCGGCCATCGCGGAGTAGCCGATGAGGGCGACGATCGTGGTGGTCGTGGAGGAGATCAGCGAGGGCAGGGACTCGGGTACGAGGACCTTGCGCACGATCGTCCAGGTGTTGCCGCCCATCGACTGCACGGCCTCGACGAGTCCGCCGTCCACTTCGCGGACGGCCGTCTCGACCAGGCGGGCGAAGAACGGGATCGCTCCGATGGCGAGCGGCACGATGGCGGCCTCGCGCCCGATGGTGGTGCCGGTGATGGAGCGGGTGAACCCCATCAGCGCGACCATCAGGATGATGAACGGCATCGAGCGGGCGACGTTCACGACCTGCCCGATCACCTTGTTGGCGACGACGTTCTGGAGCAGTCCGTCCTTGTCGGTGAGGACGAGGAGGATGCCGAGCGGGAGTCCGCCGACGACGGCGATGAGCGTGGACCAGCCGACCATGTAGAGGGTGTCCCAACACGCCTGCTCCAGCAGCGGCTGCATCTCGGACCAGGTCACTTGGACACGCCTTCCTTCAGCAGAACGGGCTCCTGGCCCAGGACGTCGATCTGGAGACCCTGCTCGCGCAGGAAGCCGATCGGCACGACGTTGTCCTCGTAGCGGCCGGGCAGTTCGATGCGCATCCGGCCGACCTGGAGGCCGCCGACGGTGTCGATGGCGGCGCCGAGGATCGAGATGTCGACGTTGTAGGTGCGCGACAGCTGGGAGATGACCGGCTGGGTGGCGGCCTCGCCGTGGAAGGTGACGTCGAGGACGGTGCGGTCCTCGCCGGTGGCGTCGCCGCCGACCGGGAACAGTGCGGCGGCCAGCTGGGAGCCGGGGGTGGCGAGCAGTTCGCTGACGGTGCCGGACTCCACGACGCGGCCCCGCTCCATGAGGGCGGCCGAGTCGCAGATGGACTTCACGACGTCCATCTCGTGCGTGATGAGCAGCACCGTCAGGCCGAGCTGGCGGTTGAGGTCGCGCAGCAGCTGGAGGATGGAGCGGGTGGTCTCCGGGTCCAGGGCGCTGGTGGCCTCGTCGGAGAGCAGCACCTTGGGGTCGCCGGCCAGGGCGCGGGCGATGCCGACGCGCTGCTTCTGGCCGCCGGAGAGCTGGGCGGGGTACGCGTTGGCCTTGTCGGCGAGTCCGACCAGGTCGAGCAGGTCGAGCGCCTTGCGGGAGCGCTCCTTGCCGGAGACGCCGAGGATCTCCAGCGGCAGTTCGACGTTGTCCTGCACGGTGCGCGAGGACAGCAGGTTGAAGTGCTGGAAGACCATGCCGATCGTGCTGCGCGCCCGCCGCAGTTCCCGGCCGGCGCGGGGGCCGCGGCCGGCCAGCGCGGTGAGGTCCCGGCCGGCGACGGTGACCGTGCCGGCGGTGGGGCGCTCCAGGAGGTTGACGCAGCGGATGAGGGAGGACTTGCCGGCGCCGGACTGGCCGATGACGCCGTACACCTCGCCCTCGCGGACGTGCAGGTCGACGCCGTCGAGGGCGGTGACCTCACGACCGGCGGTGCGGTAGACCTTGGTCAGGCCCGATGTCGTGATCACTGGGGTTTCCGTCACTGTCGAGTACGCGGGCGTGGGTGTGCCCTGGTACGGGAGGAAAGATGTGCGCGGGGCGACGGGGTCACGTACGGCTGGAGGCGTACGGACGCGCCGTGGCGGCTCGCTTCGGGGCGCGAGGCTCGGGGGGTGGTGCGGGGGCCCTCTAGAAGGCGCACATTCGACACATACAACGAGCACCGGGCGTCATGGTCGCCTCGGTCGCAAAGCTGCGGCTGCTCGTCGTGGTCATGCGATCAGTAAAGCAGACGGATTACGTGGACCGGGAACCGCTGTCCGGATGCCGGACAGCGGTGGACACCCGGCGGGGGTGGTTCAGGCCCGGACGGAGATCTCCACTCCCCGGTCGGTGACCAGGGCGGACAAGGCCGAGAGGTCCTTCACCACCAGGTCGGCGTCGAGCTCGTCGGCCCGGTGGGTTGTGGCCAAGGCCACGGTGGTCATACCGGCGGCGCGGCCGGCCTGGAGACCGGCGGGGGCGTCCTCGAAGACGACGCAGCGGGCCGGGTCGACGCCGAGTCGGCGGGCGGCGAGGAGGTAGGGCTCGGGGTCGGGCTTGCCGCGGGTGATGTCGTCGGCCGCGATCAGCGTCTTGGGCAGGATGCCGACGGCGTCGAGGCGGGCCTCGGCGAGCCGGCGGGTGGCGGAGGTCACCACGGCCCACCGCTCGGCGGGCAGGGAGTAGAGGAAGGACCGGGTGCCGGGCAGCAGTTCCACGCCGCCGTTGGGTACGTCCTCCACCTCCAGCGTCTCGATGCGGGCCACGGCCTCGGCGACGATGTCGGCGGGCAGCAGGTCGGCGGCTATCTCGGCGGCCGGCCGGCCGTGCAGTTCGACGCGCGCGAACTGTTCGGCGGTGATGCCGTACTCGCCCGCCCACCGGGTCCAGCAGCGGTCGACGGAGGCCAGGGAGGAGACGAGGGTGCCGTCGTTGTCGAACAGCAGGGCCTCGGCGTGGATGTACATGGCACCGACCCTACGGTGCCCGCCGGGGGTGGCCGCACCTGGCCATATGGCCCGTAATAGGGTCGCTCCATGCTTGATGCCCTGACGCTCGTGACCGGCGTCGCCGCCCTGCTGCTCGCCGCGTGGTGCGGCTTCGCCGCGTACCGCGACGAGGCGACGAAGGACTGGCACTTCATCGGCATGGCCGTGGTGACCCTGCTGGCCCTGGTCCAGCTGGTCGTCGGGATCGTGCAGCTCGCGCGCGGGGAGGACCCGGAGCAGGGCACGACGATCTTCGTCGCCTATCTGCTGGGCGCGTTCGCCTGTGTGCCGGCGGCGGGGTTCATGTCGCTGGCCGAGCGGACGAAGTGGGGCTCGCTCACGGTCGCGTCCGGCGCCGTGGTGCTGGCGGTGCTGGAGGTGCGTCTCTATGACATCTGGGGAGGCTGACGTGAGCACGGAGCGGCCGGCGCAGCGGCTCATCGGCGGGCCCGGCATGCTGCTGGTGTGGCTGTACGGCGTGATGGTGGTCGGCGCCGTGTCGCGCTCGGCGGTGCAGATCTCCACGGAGTTCGACCACGCCCCGCTCGCCTACTCGCTGTCGGCGGTGGCGGGCGTGGTCTACGGCTTCATCACGTACACGCTGGTCAGGGGCGGCGAGACGGCCCGCAGGGCGGCGCTGGTGTGCTGCGCCGCCGAACTCGCGGGCGTCCTGGTGGTCGGCACCTGGACCCTGGTGGAGCCCTCGGCGTTCCCCGACTCGACGGTGTGGTCCGACTACGGCATGGGGTACCTGTTCATCCCCGTACTGCTGCCGCTGTCGGCGATCCACTGGCTGCGCAGGGCGGGTGGCGTCACGCGGTAGCCGCGTACGCCCCGGCCGCCTTCTCCAGCACGATCATCGGTACGCCGTCCGTGCCCTCGGAAGTGCCCACCGCGGTGTAGCCGACCTTGCGGTAGAGGCGCAGGGGGCCTTCGCTGCGGTGGCCGGTGTGCAGCCGGAACCGGGTGGCGCCGCGCTCCTCGGCGAGCGCGGATTCGGCCGCCCGGAGCAGTCGGGCGCCGATGCCGTGGCCCTGGAGGCGGGGGTGGACGCAGAGCTTGCCGATGGCGGCGGCGCCGTCCTCGGTGAGCGAACCGCGGACCGAGCCGACCACCTCGTCGCCGAGCCGGGCCACGAAGACGCAGTCCCCGGCGACCTCCTCGCGCACTGAGTCCATGGTCTGGACGAGCGGGTCGATGCGGTAGTTGCCGTACAGGGCCGCCTCGCTCTGGAAGCAGAGGTACTGCAACTTGAAGATCTGCTCCGCGTCCTGCACGGTCGCCGCAGAGATGGTCACGCTCATGCCCATGTGCGCACGCCTCCCGCTCACCTGATCACCTGTTGTCCCTCACTCCTATCCCCGTGCTCCGTAAGCCGCAACCTCCGGCGCAAGCAATCGCCTGAGACAACCCAGACATCTGGAGCGTTCCGGGCCAAGACTTCCCTGTGAGATACCCAACTCCCCCGCGATCTCCCGGTATGTCAGATCTCTCGGCGAGAGCAGCGCCTCGACCAGCCGGGGGCAGCGGCCGGGCAGCCGGCGGACGGCGTCGCGCAGGGCGCGGTGCCGGGCGGCCCGGAGCGCGAGGCCCTCGGGCCCGGGGGCGGCCTCGTCGGCGGGCTCGGCGCCGTAGGGGTGTTCGAGGCGGGTGGTACGGCGGCTGCGGCGGACCTCACTGCGGACGGCCGAGCGGAGCCAGCGCTCGGGGTCGGCCGGCGGGCCCTGGACGTCGAGGAGTTCCAGCAGGCGCAGCCAGACCGCCTGTTCCAGGTCGGCGGAGTCGGCTCCGGAGGCGTGCGCCTCGGCCGACGCCTCCGCGGCGAGCAGGGGGCGCAGGGTACGGAGGAGGTCGTGGCTCATGTCCGGCACGACGCGGCCGCCCGGGCGACGGGTTGCCCGGGCGGCCGTTCCTCACCCCAACCGGGGCATATGCCTCAGCGGTTGACGTAGTCCTCGCGGGCCAGCAGACCGGTGTCGGGCTGGTCGGTGAAGACGCCGTCGATGCCGGTCGCGAAGTACGTCCGGTAGGCGCCGAAGACGTCGCCGTAGGCGTCGGCGTCGGTGCCCTTGCGGAAGTCCGCGGGCAGGAAGGGGTTCTCGTTGCGCAGGGTGTAGGGGTGCAGGAGCAGGCCCACCTTGTGCGCGTCGGCGACCAGGGTGGTCGGCCGGGTGAGGTTGCCGCCCGCGTCCCTCGGGATGATCAGGTCGAGGGTCGGGCCGATGCCCTGGGCGTAGGAGGCGATCTCGCGCAGCCCGGCCGGCTTGATCAGGTCGGCGACGGTCCGCGGGTCACCGGCCTCGACGAAGTCGTACGGCCGGGTGGCCGCGCCGGAGAGCAGCACGACGAGGGGGTTGTCGACGAGCTTGTTCAGGCGCTCGATGCTGGTGGGCTCGAACGACTGGACGATGACCGGCGAGTTCCGCTTGTTCCTGCCGTGCTTGCGCAGCACCTTGGCGATCCGCTCCTCCAGGCCGAGGCCCAGCTTGCGGAAGTAGGTGGGGTGCTTCAGCTCGGGGTAGATCCAGACCTGCTTGCCGCGCCTGCGGGTCTGCTCCTCCTGCCAGCGCAGCACCTCTTCGAAGGTGGGGATCTCGAAGCGGCCGTCGTAGAGGGTGTTGTGCGGGCGGTTGGCGGGGATGCGCTCGACCGCGCGGAGCGTCTTGAGCTCGGCGAGGGTGAAGTCCTCGGTGAACCAGCCGGTGGTGGAGACACCGTCGAGCAGCTTGGTGGTCCTGCGGGCCGCGAACTCGGGGTGGTCGGCGACGTCGGTGGTCCCGCCGATCTCCGGCTCGTGGCGGCAGACCAGGTGGCCGTCCTTGGTGGGGACCAGGTCGCCGGCCTCGACGATGTCGGCGCCCATGTCCAGGGCGAGCCGGTACGCGGCGAGGGTGTGCTCGGGGCGGTAGCCGCTGGCCCCGCGGTGGCCGATGATCGTCGGCACGGGCAGGCTCTTCACGCCGCCGCCCCCGTGACCGGCGCCCGCCGCGCCCGCCGTACCGGGCAGTCCGAGGACCGCGCCGCCCGCGCCGAGCACGGCCGCGCCCAGCAGCGCCCGCCGTCCCGTGCCGCGCGTCTGCTCGTCCGGCCCCTGATCCTGCGTTCCCATGAGCGCCCTCCCGGCCTCGGCTCTTCGGTGCGGGCCGATGGTAGGGGGGCGCCCATGACCGGCGGGAGACCGCCGGTCGAACACGCGGGTGACACCGGATGTCCGGTGGGGACGGATTTCTGACGGGCCGTCGGTATCGGGCGCATGGTTCAGGGTAGGCGTGAGGCGGACGCTCCCGGCCCGGGCCGGCGCGACGTCGGTCACACCGTTCCGGCCGGGTTACCGGCGGGCGGCGGCACGGCGTCGCAGGTAAACCAGCGTCAACAGTGCGTAAGACCTCGGTGAACCCGATGTGCGCGATCCCGGGAACCGCGAGTATCGTCCTCACCTGCACAGACTTGTCCGACCCCCTCGATTCCCCTCGAATCGACTCGACACCGGAGGGCCCGTTGTCCCGCTTCGCGCTCATCAAGGCAGTGCTCGGACCGATCATGCGCCTGATGTTCCGCCCCCGGGTGGAGGGCGTGGAGCACATCCCGGGCGACGGTCCGGTGATCCTCGCGGGCAACCACCTGACGTTCATCGACTCGATGATCCTGCCGCTCGTCTGCGACCGGCAGGTCTTCTTCATCGGCAAGGACGAGTACGTCACCGGGAAGGGGTTCAAGGGCCGGCTGATGGCCTGGTTCTTCACCGGGGTCGGCATGATCCCGGTCGACCGGGACGGTGGGCGGGGCGGGGTCGCCGCGCTGATGACCGGGCGTCGGATCCTGGAGGAGGGCAAGCTCTTCGGTATCTACCCCGAGGGCACGCGCTCGCCCGACGGGCGTCTGTACCGGGGGCGGACCGGGATCGCGCGGCTGACGCTGATGACGGGGGCGCCGGTGGTGCCGTTCGCGATGATCGGTACGGACAAGATTCAGCCGGGGGGTGCGGGGATGCCCCGGCCGAGCCGGGTCACCGTGCGGTTCGGTCCGGCGATGGAGTTCTCCCGGTATGACGGGATGGACCGGGATCGGTATGTGCTGCGGGCGGTCACGGATTCTGTGATGGCGGAGGTCATGCGGCTGTCCGGGCAGGAGTATGTGGATATGTACGCGACCAAGGCGAAGGAAGCGGCCTAGTTTTTCGGGTGCGGCGCCGTGGGGGCTGGTCGCGCAGTTCCCCGCGCCCCTGGGTGGGCGCCGCCGCTGTGGGGTATCCGGCTGCGGCGCCGTGGGGGTTGATCGCGCAGTTCCCCGCGCCCCTTGGGGTCGGCGCCGCCGCTGTGGGTTGTTCGGGTGCGGCGCCTTGGTCTAGGGGTGGGTCTCCAGTTTTTGGTTCTTCAGCATGAACCAGGCCGCTGTTGCTGCCAGTAGGAGGACTGTCGCGCCTACGCCCGATGCGAGGGCGAGGCCGTCGACGAAGGACTGGCGGGCCGCGTCGAGCATGGGCTCGGCGTTCTGTGCGGGCATGCCGCCCGCCGCCTCCACCGCGCCGCCGAGTGATTCGTGGGCGGCTTCCGGGGTGCCCGCCGGGCCCGTGAAGTCTCGGTAGACGCCCGTGACGATCGAGCCCAGGACCGCGATGCCCAGGGCCGCGCCCAGTTCGTACGCCGTCTCCGACACCGCCGACGCCGAGCCCGCCCGCTCCTTCGGTACGGAGGACAGGATCACGTCCGCGGTGACCGTGAAGGAGAAGCCGGCGCCGATGCCGACGACCAGGAGGGCGGCGCCCAGCAGGGGGTAGCCGGTCGACCGGTCCAGGACTGTCAGGGCGGCCAGGGAGAGGCCGACCGCCGCCAGGCCGCCGGAGACCACCGCGCGCACCGAGTAGCGGCGCGCCGTACGCCCGGCCGCCAGGCCCGCCGCCACCGCGCCGACGGCCGCGGGGAGTTCCGCCAGGCCCGCCTCGAAGGGGCCGCGGCCCTGGACCAGCTGGAGGTACTGGGAGAGGAAGAAGACCAGGCCGGACATGCCGAGCACGGTCAGCAGATCGGCGAGGACCGCGCCGCTGAAGCCACGGCTGCGGAACAGCCGCATGTCCAGCAGCGGGGTCGGCAGCGTCAACTGGCGGCGTACGAAGCCGTACAGGGCGGCGGCGCCCAGCAGGCCCACGGCGAGCGGCTCCCGGGCCGCGCCGTGGGAGGCGGTCTCCTTGACCGCGTAGACGACGGCGATCATGCCGACCAGGGAGAGCAGCACGCTGGGCAGGTCCCAGGGGCCGGGCCGGGGGTTGCGGGACTCGGGGAGGGTCTTGACGCCGACCACGACCAGGACCGCCATCACGGGCAGGTTGATCAGGAAGACCGAGCCCCACCAGAAGTGTTCGAGCAGGAAGCCGCCCACGATGGGGCCGACCGCCGTGCCGGCGGAGGCGGTGGCGCCCCAGATGCCGACGGCGAGGCTGCGTTCGCGGGGGTCGTGGAAGAGGTTGCGGATCAGGGCGAGCGTGGCCGGCATCAGGGTGGCGCCGGCGACACCGAGCAGCGCCCGGGCCACGATCATCATCTCGGGGGTGGTCGCGTAGGCGTTGAGCACGGATATCGCGCCGAACGCGGTGGCGCCCACCAGGAGGATCCTCTTGCGGCCGATCCGGTCGCCGAGGCTGCCCATGGAGACCAGCAGTCCGGCGATGACGAAGGAGTAGACGTCGCCGATCCACAGCAGCTGGGTGCCGGAGGGCTGGAGGTCCTCGGTGATGTAGGGGGTCGCGAGACCGAGGACGGTCGCGTCGACGGCCACCAGCAGCACGGCGAGCACGAGGACGGACAGCGCGAGCCAGCGGCCGGGGCGCTTCACCGCCTCGGCCTGGTCCGCCGCCTGCAGGGTGCTGGTCATGGTTCCTCTCTCCGTAGCGCACCGCCGAGCAGCAGCTCGACGATCATGTGGGTGAAGTCGTTGGCCGCGACCCTGCCCTCCTGGACCGCCCAGGCGCCGGAGGCCATCAGGCCGTACAGCGCCTCGGTGAGCCAGGCCGGGGTGAGGTCGATGCGGAACTCGCCGGACTCCTGGCCGCGCCGGAACAGCGCGGCGATCCGGGTGTCGAGCAGGGCCCAGCCCGCGTTCTGCGCCTCGCCCTCGAAGAGTTGGTTCTCGGTGTAGAGGAAGGCGAGCAGTCCGGCCGCGGGCTCGATCTCCCGCACGAGCCGGCGGACGGCCTCGGTGGCGCTGCCCTCGTCGAGGCGGGCGGCGTCCAGCGCGGCCTCGCACTCCGCGATGCCGAGCGCCTCCAGGGCGCGGACGAGGGCGTCCCGGCCCGCGAAGTGGCGGTGCAGCGTCGCCCTGCTGATCCCGGCCGCCTTGGCGACCTCGTCCATGGTGGACGTGGATTTCCGGGTGAGCAGGGCGGCCGCGCTGCGCAGCACGAGGTCACGATCGACAGCCATGAGACAACGCTAGCGCATGTGAGACACCAATGTCTCACTGCGGGCACACGCGTCTCACATGGACGGCTGTTCGTGGTCGGTTGGACGGCTGTCCGCGGCCGGTCAGTGCCAGGGAAGCTGCCCGCGGTGCCCCCAGTACGCGGTGGGCTCCTCCGCCAGCGCCGCGAGCCGGGACCGCTGTTCCTCGTCCAGGTCCACCACGGCCGCGTGCAGGTTGGAGGCGAGCTGGGCGGTGGTGGCGGCGCCGGAGAGGACGACCCCGGCCCACGGCATGCGCAGTACGTGGGCGAGGGCCACGGCGTCGGTGCCCAGGGAGTTCTCGGCGGCCACCGTCTTCAGCGCGTCCGGGGCGTGGGGCCCGGCGAGGCGGCCGTTGGCCATGCCCTCCTTCACGATCACCGTGAGCCCGGCGTCGTGCGCCTCGGCGAGGGCGGGGGCGGCCGAGGTCTCCAGGAGGTTGTAGGTCGACTGGACGGTACGGAAGAGGGGTTCGCCGTCGACCGTCACGGCGAGGGCGGCGCGGATCGCGTCGGCCTGGGCGGGGCCGCTGGTGGAGAAGCCCACGGTGAGACCGCCGGCGGCCGCCTCGGCGAGCCTGCCGTGCAGGTCCTTGTCGGTGAGGGCGGGAGAGTCCGGGGTCACCGAGTGGATCTGGTAGAGGTCGAGCCGGTCGCCGAGCAGGGCGTCGGACTCGGCGCGCTGACGCTCGTACGTCGCGAGACCGTGGTCCTTGATCTCGTGGCGCTCGGCCTCGGTGGACCAGTCGGCGGTGTAGGTGTAGCCCCACTTGCTGCCCACGACGATGTCGTCGACGCCGGGCCGGGCGCGCAGCCAGTCGGCGAGGAACTCCTCCGAGCGGCCGTAGGAGCGGGCGGCGTCGAAGTAGCGGACGCCCTGGGCGTAGGCGGCGTCGAGGAGTTCGTGGGTGCGCTCGCGCAGGGCTTCGACGCTGCGGTCCGCCCCGAGGTCCTGGTCCCGGCCCAGGTTGATGTAACCGGGGCGACCGACCGCGGCGAGGCCCAGGCCGATGTGGCAGGTGGGGGTCGTGGCGGTCGCGAGTCGGGCGAAGGGCATCGCGGGCTCCGTTCGGTCGGTTCCGGTAGGGCCCGACCAACGTAACCCGTGATGACCTTCGCCCCGGAGCCTGCGAGGGGCGGTGCGCGGTGCGTCGTGACGGTCGCGCGGTGCCCGGCGCCCTTGGGACCGTCCTCGCCGCTACTTCTTCGCCGCCGCCCACTCGTGCTGCACCGCGAGGTCCGCCTTGACCTCGGCGAGCTGCACCGCCACCGCGCCGGGGGCCGTACCGCCGCGGCCGTTGCGGGAGGCCAGGGCGCCGGGGACGTTCAGGACCGTGCGGACCTCGGGGGTGAGGTGCTCGGAGATCTTCGCGAACTGGTCGTCCGTCAGCTCGTCCAGTTCCTTGCCCTCGGCCTCCGCCTCCTTGACGCAGGCGCCGGCCACCTCGTGCGCCACCCGGAACGGCACGCCCTGCTTGACCAGCCACTCGGCGACGTCGGTGGCCAGCGAGAAGCCGGCCGGGGCCAGTTCCTCCATGCGCTCCCGGTGAACGGTGAGCGTGGCGATCATGCCGGTGAAGGCGGGGAGCAGCACGGCGAGCTGGTCGCAGGAGTCGAAGACCGGCTCCTTGTCCTCCTGGAGGTCGCGGTTGTACGCGAGCGGCAGCGCCTTGAGCGTGGCCAGCAGTCCGGTGAGGTTGCCGATCAGACGGCCCGACTTGCCGCGCGCCAGCTCCGCGATGTCCGGGTTCTTCTTCTGCGGCATGATCGACGAGCCGGTCGAGAACGCGTCGTGCAGGGTCACGAAGGAGAACTCCTTCGTGTTCCAGATGATGATCTCCTCGGCGATCCGGGAGAGGTTCACGCCGATCATCGCGGTGATGAAGGCGAACTCCGCGACGAAGTCACGGGAGGCCGTGCCGTCGATGGAGTTGGCGGCGGAGCCGTGCTCGAAGCCGAGGTCGGCGGCGACCGCCTCCGGGTCCAGACCGAGGGAGGAGCCGGCCAGCGCGCCCGAGCCGTAGGGCGACACGGCGGTCCGCGCGTCCCACTGGCGCAGCCGCTCGGCGTCCCGGGACAGGGCCTGCACATGGGCGAGGACGTGGTGGGCGAAGAGCACGGGCTGGGCGTGCTGGAGGTGGGTGCGGCCGGGCATGGCGACGTCCGGGTGGGCGTCGGCCAGCCCGACGAGGGCGTCCTGGAGGTCGGCGATCAGACCGGCGACGGAACGGGCCTGGTCCCGCAGGTACATCCGGAAGAGGGTCGCGACCTGGTCGTTGCGGGAGCGTCCGGCGCGCAGCTTGCCGCCGAGGTCGGGGCCGAGCCGCTCCAGCAGGCCGCGCTCCAGCGCGGTGTGGACGTCCTCGTCGGCGATCGTGCCGACGAAGCTGCCGTCCGCGACGTCGGCGGCCAGCTGGTCCAGGCCCGCGAGCATCCGGGTCAGTTCGTCGTCCGTGAGCAGGTCCGCCTTGTGCAGCACGCGCGCGTGGGCCCGCGACCCGGCGATGTCGTACGGCGCCAGCCGCCAGTCGAAGTGGACCGAGGCGGACAGGCGTGCCAGGGCCTCGGCGGGTCCGTCGGCGAAACGCGCGCCCCAGAGCCGGACGTCTCCGCTGTTGCTGCTCACTTGCTGCTCCTCGGGGGATCTGGATGTGGCACCGGCTGCCCGTGACGTGAACGGGGAGGCGGCCGTCGGGCGGCACCGGCCGGGGACCGGGGCCGGGTCGGCGGAGTGGACCGCCCGCCCCGGCCGGTCTCCTCCGCGTTCCACCCGTACGTTCCGCGCTATGCATGAGTATGCAGATCTCTGCATGAATCGTCAATCTGGAGTGGATCTGAACGCGGGAAACCGCTTTCACGTACTCCTCGCCGGACGCAGGCGCCGCGTCCGCCCAACACGACAACTCCGCGCACATCAGACCCGAGTGAGGCTTCCGCATGTCCAGGGCCCTTCCGAAGTACAACAAGC
Organism: Streptomyces sp. NPDC000983; assembly: GCF_040299205.1. Lineage (NCBI taxonomy): Bacteria > Bacillati > Actinomycetota > Actinomycetes > Kitasatosporales > Streptomycetaceae > Streptomyces > Streptomyces sp. NPDC000983. The sequence goes on from NZ_JBEPBM010000019.1 coordinate 62,711, forward strand.
GTCGTGTCGCGCTGATCGGCGGCGCCGCCGCGCTGGCGCTCTCCGGAGCCGTGATCGTCAACTCCGCGCTGGCGGGTGAGTCGTCCGGGAGCGACGCGCGCACCCTGGCCGGCCCGGGCACGATCAACTGCCCGGACGTCGCCTCGCAGCTCCCCGCGATCCCGGCGAGCGCGCAGGCCGAGGTCGACCGCAACCTCGCCCTCCTCCAGACCCAGATCGACGAAGCCAACAAGCGACTCGTCGACACCGTCGGCCAGGGCGGACCCAACTTCGTCCAGAACGCCATCCTCGGCCCCCTCGCGAGCAAGCGCACCGCCGCCATCGACCGCATCGCCATCTCCATCGGCCGCACCGCCGAAAAGCCCCAGGGCCTCAACTCCCTGGCCGCCTGCACGCTGAACGCGGAGGGCGCAGCCGAGCCAGGCGGGGACGCCGGTGCCGGTGCGGGCGGCGAGGGCGGCGGGGCCGAACCCACGGCCGGCGCCACCGCTCCGGCGGACGGGGGCGACGCCGGCGTCGGCGCCATCAGCTGCCCGGACGTCGCCTCGCAGCTCCCCGCGATCCCGGCGAGCGCGCAGGCGGAGGTCGACCGCAACCTCGCCCTCCTCCAGACCCAGATCGACGAAGCCAACAAGCGACTCGTCGACACCGTCGGCCAGGGCGGACCCAACTTCGTCCAGAACGCCATCCTCGGCCCCCTCGCGAGCAAGCGCACCGCCGCCATCGACCGCATCGCCATCTCCATCGGCCGCACCGCCGAAAAGCCCCAGGGCCTGAACTCCCTGGCCGCCTGCACGCTCACCGAGTGACGTGACAGGCGACCGTGGCCGCCCCGTTGGAGCGCCGGCCGGGGCGGCCACGGCCCTACCGGGAGCCCGAGAGCCCCGAAAGTCCTGGGACGAAAGCCCTGGGACGAAAGTCCTTAGACAAGCGAAATATTCGCCCGCATAATCATGTGACATGGGAAAGACCTATGAGCGCATAGACGGCCGACTCCGCTCCTTCATCGAGGCACAGCCCCTGTTCTTCACCGCGACCGCGCCCCTGGCCGGCGACGGCACGGTCAACCTCTCCCCCAAGGGCCTCACCGGCTCCTTCGCGGTGCTGGACGAACTGACCGTGGCCTACCTGGACTTCGCCGGGTCGAACGCCGAGACCATCGCGCACCTGCGGGAGAACGGCCGGATCACCCTGATGTGGTGCGCCTTCCAGGGCCCGCCGACCATCGTGCGGGTGCACGGCCGCGGCGAGCCCGTCTTCCGCGACGACCCGCGCTTCGCCGGGCTGCTCGCCCGCTTCCCCGGCATCGACCCCGGTCAGCACGGACTGCGCGCGATCATCGTCGTCACGGCCGAACTCGTCCGCGACACCTGCGGGTACGCGGTGCCCTTCATGTCGTACGACGAGGACCGCGATCTGCACGGCAAGCGGTTCGCGCGCGAGGACGACGAGTCGCTGAACGCCTACTTCACCAAGAAGGACCATGTGGCCACCAGCCTGGACGGCCTACCCGGGCTGCCGTTGCCGCTGCCGCCGTCTACGGTCTGAGCCATGCGCCCCGGTGTCGTCGCCCTCGCCTCCGCCTCCCTCCTGCTGCTCGGTGCCGCGCCTCCCGGTGAGCGGCCGCTGCCGGCGCGGATGGCGGACCCGGGCGGCGGCACCCAGCTGATCACCGCCGTCGCCGCGCGGACCGGCTCCACCACCGGCACGGTCACCTGGTGGGACCTGCGCGGCGGACGCTGGGTCAGATCCGGTTCCGCGCCCGCCCGCTTCGGGGCGAACGGCCTCGTCGAGGGCACCGCCCGGCGCCAGGGCACCAGCACCACACCCACCGGGCTCTACCGGCTGCCGTACGCCTTCGGCATCGAGGCGGCGCCGCGCGGCACGGCGTACGCGTACCGTCCGGTGCGCCGGCACTCCTGGTGGTGCCAGGACAACGACTCGCGCAGCTACAACCGCTGGAGCGAGCCGCGCGCGGCGGACTGCCGGGCCGCCGAGTCCGAGCACCTGATCACCTACACCGCCCAGTACGCGCACGCCCTCGTCATCGGCTTCAACTACGACGAGCCGGTGCGCGGCCGGGGCGCCGGGATCTTCCTCCACGTCAACGGTTCCGGCGCCACCGCCGGCTGTGTCTCGGTGCCCGCCGGTGACATGCGGCGGATCCTGCGGTGGGCCGATCCCGCCCGAAAGCCGCACATCGCCGTCGGCACGAGATCCGGGCCGACCGCGATCACCAGGTACTGAACACTCCGGCCGCCCCGCACGTACCTCTGGGCCGAGGGACCACGCCACTCCCCTTGTCCGGACCCGGAGGAACCGTGACCACCACGCTCGCAGGCGGCCGTGCCGCCCGCCGCCAGACGATGCGCCGCATCCGTCCGCGCCGCTCCCCGGCCGTCCCGCTGGTGATCGCCCTGTGGGCGGGCGCCGCCGCCGTGCTCTGGCTGTGGTGGGACAACACCCCGTCCCTCGCGGACAACACCGCCAGGATCCTCGCCGCGGGCCGGATCACCGGTCTGCTCGCCGGGTACCTGATGGCGCTGGTCGTGCTCCAGATGGCCCGGGTGCCCGCGCTGGAGCGCCGGGTGGGCTCCGACCGGGTGGCGCGCTGGCACGCGATGAGCGGCCGCTACACGATCTGCCTGGTCATCGCGCACGTCTTCCTCACCATGTGGGCGTACGCGCTCCAGGCGGGCAGGACGCTCGGCGACATCGTCCAGCAGACCATCGACTCGGTGAACACGCTGCCCGACATGGGCAAGGCGGCCATCGGCACGGGACTGCTGTTCCTCATCGCCTTCCTGTCGATCGGCGGCATCCGCCGCAGGATCCCCTACGACTCCTGGTACCACGTCCACCTGCTCACCTACGCGGCCGTGTACCTGACGTTCTGGCACCAGATCACCACCGGCAACGAGTTCGCCGTCGAGCCCTCCGCGAAGACCTTCTGGTACGGGCTGTACGGCGTGGTCACCGCGCTGGTCCTCTGGTACCGGATCCTCACCCCGATCCGGCTCAACCTCCGGCACCGGATGTACGTCGAGGCGGTCATCGAGGAGACGCCCGGTGTGGTGTCGGTGCTGATCGGCGGGCGCAAGCTGCACCGGATGGGCGCGGAGGCCGGGCAGTTCTTCCGCTGGCGGTTCCTGGCGCCGGGGATGCGGTTCAGCTCCCACCCGTACTCGCTGTCGGCGGCGCCCCGCCCCGACATGCTCCGGATCACGGTCAAGGCGATCGGCGACCACAGCGAGGGGCTGCGCGAGCTGAAGCCCGGGACGAAGGTGTGGGCGGAGGGGCCCTACGGCGCGCTCACCGCCCAGCGGCGCAGCCGGGGCAAGGTGCTGCTGGTGGCCGGCGGGGTCGGGATCACGCCCATGCGGGCGCTGTTCGAGACGCTGCCGGGCGCCTCCGGTGACATCACCCTGCTGTACCGGGCCAACAGCACGCAGGACCTGGCGCTGTGGGACGAGCTGTCCGCGATCGCCGAGGAGCGGGGCGCGCGGCTGATGTACGCGGTGAACAGTCCGGACGGGGAACGTCCCGACATCTCCGCGGAGCGCCTCCAGCAGAAGCTGCCCGACATCGACAAGCACGACGTCTTCATGTGCGGGCCGCCCGGCTTCGCGCAGTCCGTGTACGAAGCACTGCGCGGGGCGGGAGTGCCCGCCCGCCGCATCCATCACGAGTCGTTCGAGATGTGAGCGACGGGACTTCAGGAGCTGTTGAAGCGATGAGGAAGAGTCACCCCATCCGGCGTGTCGTGCTCGCGGGCGCCGCCACCGTGTCCGGGATCGTGCTGCTGCTGTCGCTGAAGCCGTCCTCCGACCCGGCGTCGGCGGCGGCGGGCGCGGCACCCCAGCAGACCGCGGCGGCGCAGGAGTCTGCGCAGGGCGGCAACTCGGGGCAGGCCGGGACGGTCACCGGCAAGGCGGTGCAGACGGAGTACGGGCCGGTGCAGGTGCGGCTCACCGTCGGCGGCGGCAAGATCACCAAGGTGGAGGCGGTGCAGGCGCCGAGCGGCGGCCGCAGCACCGAGGTCACCAACATGGCGGTGCCCCGGCTGAACCAGGCGGCGCTCGCCGGGCAGAACGCGGAGATCGACACGGTCACCGGGGCGACCTACACCAGCGCCGGGTACAAGCAGTCGCTGCAGTCGGCACTGGACCAGATGGAGAAGGCCGGGGGCGGCTCGGAGGCGGACGCCGGGGCGGGTGCGGGGGCCGGTGCGGGTTCCGGTTCCGGGACCGACCCGGGGGCCGGGGACGGTGCGGGTGCCGGGGACGGTGCCGGGGACGCGGGTGCCGCCCAGGCGCGGACCGTCACCGGTGAGACCGTGCAGACGGAGTACGGGCCGGTCCAGGTGCGGATCACCGTCAAGGGCGGGAAGATCACGGCCGCGGAGGCCGTGCAGTCGCCGAGCGGCGGGCAGAGCACCCGGATCAACGGCAACGCCGTGCCGAAGCTCAACGCCGCCGCGGTGGCGGCCGGCAGCGCCGACATCGACGCGGTCTCCGGCGCCACCTACACCAGCGCCGGCTACAAGCAGTCGCTCCAGTCGGCACTGGACCAGGCCGGTGGCTGAGACCGTGACCGAGTCGGCGAAGGTTCCCGCCGTCACGCGTCATGTGGAGGAGGTCATGGGAACCGTCTTCTCCTTCGACGTCCGCGGCGGGGACCCGGACGCGGTGCGCGCGGCGCTGGCCGAGGCCGTGGCCGGACTGCACCGGGTGGACGAGGTGTTCAGCACCTACCGGGACGACAGCGAGATCTCCCGGCTGGACCGCGGGGAGCTTTCCCTCGCGGAGTGCTCCCCCGAGGTGGCCGCGGTCCTGGAGCTGGGAGCGGAGGCGTCCCGGGTCAGCGACGGGTGGTTCAGCACCTCCTACGAGGGGCGCCTGGACCCGACCGGGGTCGTGAAGGGCTGGGCCGTGGAGCAGGCGGCACGGCTGCTCGCGCGGGCCGGGGCGAGCGGGGTGAGCGTCAACGGCGGCGGCGATGTGCAGCTGCTGGGCGTGCCCGGTGGCGACCGGCCCTGGCGGGTGGGGGTGTCGGACCCGCTGCGGCCCGGAGGGCTGGCGGCGGTGATCTCGGCGGCCGGGGCCAGTGAGCTGGCGATCGCCACGTCCGGGACGGCGGAGCGGGGGGCGCACATCGTGGACCCGCGCACGGGCCGCTCCGCGGTGACGGACCTGCTCGCGGTGACCGTGGTGGCCCCCACCGTGACCTGGGCGGACTGCTGGGCGACGGCCGCCTTCGCGATGGGCTCGCGGGACGCGCTGCGCTGGCTGGAGGCGCTGCCGGGCGTGGAGGCACTGCTCATCACGGCAGGCGACGAGGTCCGCTGCACGGGAGGATTGGCGTCCCGCCTCGGCTGAAGGGGGGGGCGACGGGCACGGACGCGGCCGGCGCCGGAGATGTCGGTGCGGGGCACGGACGGAACCGGTCCGGTGCCGGGGGGTGTCGGCCCGGGGCCGGTTGTCGGCGCGGGGCACGGCCCTCGGAGTGGGCCCGGCTGTCGGCCCGGGGCACGGACGCGGCCGGCCCCCGAGGAGGGTTGGCCCAAGGCCCGGTTGTCGGTGCGGGGCACGGCCTTCGGAGTGGGGCACGGTTGTCCGGCCTCGGGTCACAAAGGCGGCTGGTGCCGGGAGCGTCGGCCCGGGGCCCCTCATCGGCCCAGGAGCACGGTCTTCGGAGTGCGGCACGGGCGTCGGCCCGGCATGCGGGCTTCGGCGGGAGCTCGGGCCTCCACCCGGAACGCGGGCTTCGGCGACGTGAGGGCGCGGGCGCGACCGGCTGCGCCGGGGCCCGGAAGCCGTACAGGCCACGGGATGTGACACCGCACCAGCACACAGCACTGCCCCGCTGGGTCACTGAGGCTCACGAGCCCGGACCCCGAGCTGCGGGTGGCATCGTAGGAGCAGCAACGGACCGCACCACGGCGTGCGCACCGCGCGAGCCGGCATCACGGACCGCACCTGGGCGCAGAACCGCACCGGCACGCACCGGACCCCGCCGGCTTGCTGATGCCCTGCCGGGCCGGGACACGCCCCTAGGTGCGGCACCATTCGAGCGCCGCACCCCGTCGGGCCGGGCCATCAGCCCCTGGGCGCGGCGCCGTTCGAGCAGCTCGCCGCGGCCTCCGCCGGGGCGAAGCCCCGCGAACCCCCCGGGCGCGGGTACCGCACCGGGCCGCGGGGGGCGGGAACCGTGCGAACGGTTCCCCCCGCCTCGCACCGCCCGGCAGGGCTCAGTGGCCGTTCTGGGCCAGGCGCAGCAGGTGTTCCGCCAGGGCCTGGCCGCCGGTCGGCTCGCGGCTGATCAGCAGCAGGGTGTCGTCGCCGGCGATCGTGCCCAGGATGTCGTGCAGTTCCGCCTGGTCGATCGCCGAGGCGAGGAACTGGGCCGCGCCGGGAGGCGTGCGCAGGACCACGAGGTTCGCCGAGGCCTCGGCGGAGATCAGCAGCTCCTGCGACAGGCGCCGCATGCGCTCTTCCTTCGCCGACCCGCCCAGCGGCGCGCGCGGGGTACGGAATCCGCCCTCGCTGGGCACCGCGTAGATCAGGTCGCCGTCGGTGTTGCGGATCTTGACCGCGTTCAGCTCGTCGAGGTCCCGGGACAGCGTGGCCTGGGTGACCGTCAGCCCGTCGTCGGCCAGCAGCTTGGCCAGCTGGCTCTGCGACCGCACCGGTTGCCGGTTGAGGATGTCAACGATCCGGCGGTGGCGGGCCGTTCGGGTCTGCGGCACGGCGGGCCCGCTGCCCTGGGCGTGCTCGTGATCCTGCGCCTGACTCATCGTCGCTTCATTCTCCGGATCATCCGTGCTCCCCTTGGGCCTGGTCCAGGACGCCGGGCAGCGCCTTGAGGAAGGCGTCCACCTCCCCGTCCGCCAGGTTCAGCGGCGGCATCAGTCGTACGACATCGGGGGCGGGCGCGTTCACCAGGAGGCCGGCGTCCTGAGCCGCCTGCTGCACCTGTGGCGCGAGCGGCTCGGTGAGCACGATACCCAGCAGGAGGCCCGCGCCCCGGACATGGTCGACCAGCGGGTGGCCCAGGGACTCGATTCCGTCGCGCAGCTTCTCGCCCTGCCGCTTGACGTTCTCCAGCAGTCCCTCGTTCGCGATGGTGTCCAGCACGGCGAGTCCCGCCGCGCAGACGACCGGGTTGCCGCCGAACGTCGTCCCGTGGTGGCCGGGCCCGAGCAGCTCCGCCGCCCGTCCGAAGGCGACCGTCGCGCCGAGCGGCAGACCGCCGCCGATGCCCTTGGCGAGGGTGACCACATCGGGCAGCACACCGTCGTGGGCCTGGTACTCGAACCAGTGCCCGGTCCGTCCGATGCCGGTCTGCACCTCGTCCAGGACGAGCAGCGCGCCGGTCGCGGCGGTGATCGCGCGGGCAGCCTTGAGGTAGCCGGGCGGGGGGACGACCACGCCGTTCTCGCCCTGGATCGGCTCGATCACGACCAGCGCGGTGTCCTCGGTGACCGCGGCGGCCAGCGCCTGCGCGTCGCCGTAGGGGACGTGGGTGACGTCGCCGGGCAGCGGGAGGAACGGGTCCCGCTTGGCGGGCTGGCCGGTGAGCGCCAGGGCGCCCATGGTCCGGCCGTGGAAGCCGCCGTGGGTGGCGACGACATGGCCCCGCCCGGTCAGCCGCCCGATCTTGAAGGCGGCCTCGTTGGCCTCGGCGCCCGAGTTGCAGAAGTAGACCTTGCCGTCGCGGCCGAAGTGCTGCAGGAGCCGTTCGGCGAGCGCGACCGGGGGTTCGGCGACGAAGAGGTTGGAGACGTGGCCCAGCGAGGCGATCTGCCGGCTCACGGCCTCCACGACCGCGGGGTGGGCGTGGCCGAGGGCGTTGACCGCGATGCCGCCGACGAAGTCGAGGTACTGCCTGCCGTCGGCGTCCCACAGCCTGGTGCCCTCGCCGCGCACCAGCGGCAGCTTGGGCGTGCCGTAGTTGTTCATGAGCGCGCCCTGCCACCGGGCGGTCAGCTCCTGGTTGCTCACGACTCCCCCTGTTCGGTTCCGTCGGGCACGACCATCGTGCCGATGCCCGAGTCCGTGAAGATCTCCAGCAGGATCGAGTGCTGGACCCGGCCGTCGATGACGCGGGCGGTGTGCACGCCGTTGCGGACGGCGTGCAGGCAGCCCTCCATCTTCGGCACCATTCCGGCCGACAACTCCGGCAGCAGTTTCTCCAGTTGGGAGGCGGTCAGCCGGCTGATCACCTCGTCGGAGTTCGGCCAGTCCTCGTAGAGGCCCTCGACGTCGGTGAGGACCATGAGGGTCTCCGCGCCGAGCGCGGCGGCGAGCGCCGCGGCCGCGGTGTCGGCGTTGACGTTGTAGACGTGGCCGTCGTCCTCGCTGCGGGCGATCGAGGAGACGACGGGGATACGGCCGTCGGCGAGCAGCGCCTCGATGGCGCCGGTGTCGATGGCGGTGATCTCGCCCACCCGCCCGATGTCGACGAACTCGCCGTCGATCTCCGGCCGGTGCTTCGTGGCGGAGATGGTGTGCGCGTCCTCGCCGGTCAGTCCGACGGCCAGCGGGCCGTGTTCGTTGAGCAGGTTGACCAGCTCGCGCTGGACCTGTCCGGCGAGCACCATCCGTACGACGTCCATGGCGTCCTCGGTGGTGACGCGCAGGCCGGCCTTGAACTCGCTGACGATGCCGTGCCGGTCGAGGGCGGCGCTGATCTGCGGGCCCCCGCCGTGCACGACGACGGGCCTGAGCCCGGCGTGGTGCAGGAAGACCACGTCCTGGGCGAAGGCGGACTTCAGCTCTTCGTCGACCATGGCGTTGCCGCCGAACTTGATCACGACGGTCTTGCCGTTGTGACGGACCAGCCAGGGCAGCGCCTCGATGAGGATCTGCGCCTTGGGCAGCGCGGTGTGCTTGCGGGTGGTGCTCATGACGAGTACGCGCTGTTCTCGTGGACGTAGTCGGCGGTGAGGTCGTTGGTCCAGATGGTGGCCGTCTCGGAACCGGCGGCGAGGTCGGCGACGATGTGGACCTCGCGGAAGCGCATGTCGACCTTGTCGCGGTCCTCGCCGACACCGCCGTTCTTGCAGACCCAGACGCCGTTGATGGCGACGTTGAGGCGGTCCGGTTCGAAGGCGGCCCGGGTGGTGCCGATCGCGGACAGGACGCGGCCCCAGTTGGGGTCCTCGCCGTGGATGGCGCACTTGAGGAGGTTGTTGCGGGCGATGGAGCGGCCCACCTCGACGGCGTCGTCCTCGGTGGCGGCGCCCACGACCTCGATGCGGATGTCCTTGCTGGCGCCCTCGGCGTCCCGGATGAGCTGCTGGCCCAGGTCGTCGCAGACGGCCCGGACGGCCTCGGCGAACTCCTCGGCGGCCGGGGTGACTTCGGCCGCGCCGGAGGCGAGGAGCAGCACGGTGTCGTTGGTGGACATGCAGCCGTCGGAGTCCACCCGGTCGAAGGTGGTGCGGGTGGCCGCGCGCAGGGCCGCGTCCAGGGCGGCGCTGTCGAGGTCGGCGTCGGTGGTGAGGACGACCAGCATGGTGGCGAGGCCGGGGGCGAGCATGCCCGCGCCCTTGGCCATGCCGCCGACGGTCCAGCCGTCCTTGGTGACGACCGCGGTCTTGTGGACGGTGTCGGTGGTCTTGATGGCGATGGCGGCCTTCTCGCCGCCGTGCTCGGAGAGCTGGGCGGCGGCCGTCTCCACGCCGGGCAGCAGCTTGTCCATGGGGAGCAGCACGCCGATCAGCCCGGTGGAGCAGACGGCGACCTCGCCCGCGCCGATGTGCAGCGCCTCGGCCGCCTTCTCGGCGGTGGCGTGGGTGTCCTGGAAGCCCTTGGCGCCCGTACAGGCGTTGGCGCCGCCGGAGTTGAGGACGACCGCGGTCAACTCGCCGCTTTTGAGGACCTGCTGGGACCACAGGACCGGCGCGGCCTTGACGCGGTTGGCGGTGAAGACTCCCGCGGCGGCGCGGCGGGGCCCGGTGTTGACCACCAGGGCCAGGTCGGGGTTGCCGTTCTCCTTGATCCCGGCGGCGATGCCCGCCGCCGTGAATCCCTTCGCTGCCGTCACGCTCACGGCGCAACTCCGATCGTGGTCAGCCCGGTGGTCTCGTCGAGTCCGAGGGCGAGGTTCATGCTCTGGACGGCACCGCCGGCGGTGCCCTTGGTCAGGTTGTCGATGGCGCTGATCGCGATGATGCGCCCGGCCGCCGCGTCGTACGCGACCTGCACCTGAACGGCGTTGGAACCGTGGACGGACGCGGTGGCGGGCCACTGTCCCTCGGGGAGCAGGTGGACGAAGGGCTCGTCGGCGTAGGCCTTCTCGTAGGCGGCGCGGACGGCCTCGGCGGTGACACCGGGCTTCGCCTTGGCGGTGCAGGTGGCGAGGATGCCGCGGGACATCGGCGCGAGGGTGGGGGTGAAGGAGACGTTGACCCGCTCGCCCGCGGCGGCGCTGAGGTTCTGGCTCATCTCGGGGGTGTGCCGATGGCCGCCACCGACGCCGTACGGCGTCATGGAGCCCATGACCTCGCTGCCCAGCAGGTGCGCCTTGGGTGTCTTGCCGGCGCCGGAGGTGCCGGACGCGGCGACGATCACGGCCTCGGGCTCGGCGAGCGAGGCGGCGTAGGCCGGGAGGAGGGCGAGGGAGACGGCGGTCGGGTAGCAACCGGGCACCGCGACACGCTTGGACCCCTCCAGCGCGGCGCGGGCGCCCGGCAGTTCGGGCAGGCCGTAGGGCCAGGTGCCGGCGTGCGGGGAGCCGTAGAAGGTCTCCCAGTCGGCCGGGTCGGTCAGCCGGAAGTCGGCGCCCATGTCGACGACGAGCACGTCCGGGCCGAGCTGTTCGGCGACGGCGGCGGACTGGCCGTGCGGGAGGGCGAGGAAGACGACGTCGTGCCCGGCGAGGACCTCGGCGGTGGTGGGTTCCAGGACGCGGTCGGCCAGCGGCAGCAGGTGCGGTTGGAGCGCGCCGAGCCGTTGGCCGGCGTTGGAGTTGCCGGTCAGGGCACCGATCTCGACCTGCGGGTGGGTCAGGAGCAGGCGCAGGAGTTCGCCTCCCGCGTATCCGCTCGCTCCGGCCACCGCCGCACGTACCGTCATGGAATCCTCCTCCTAGAGGGCATGACTATACGTGCGAGTGCACGTTTATGCAATCTCTTCCCGGGGCCGCTCGGCCAGCACGAACAGCCTCGGCCCCAGGGCGCCCAGACCCAGCTCGGCGGCCGTGAACACACGGCGGCACCGCAGGCCCGCGCGGTCCAGCGCGGCGAGGACCTCCCCGAGGGGGTGCACGGTCAGCGTGACGGTCGCCTCCTCGGACTTCCCCTCCCGGGTGATCGTCAACCGGGCCCGTCCGGTGCCGGTCACGGGGTCGAAGCCGGACTCGGTGCGGCAGACCGCGTCGGCCCGGCGGTCCACGAAGGAGCCCCGCCAGGCCGGAGCGGCGGACTCGGCGGTGTTCAGGTCGAAGAAGAGCACCCCACCGGGTTCGAGCGCCCGGCCCAGCTCGGCGAGCGCCCGCCGCGGACCGCCCCCGGCGCGCGGCAGGTGATCCAGGCTGTTGTACGTCGACACCACCGCCCCGAAGGCACCGGAGCGCGCCCCGCAGCGCCGCACGTCGGCGGTCCACAGCCGGGCCTCGGGGACGTTCGCCCGGGCCCGCGCGAGCATGGCCGGCGACAGGTCGAACCCGGCGGTGCGGTAGCCCCACCCGGCGAGCAGCGCGGTGACATGGCCGGTGCCGCAGCAGGCGTCCAGCAGGGGCCGCCCGCGCGGGAGGTGTGCCAGCAGCAGACCGCGCAGCGGGCGGATCACCGCGGCGGCGTATTCGGGGCCCCAGTACCGGTCGTAGAACCAGGCCAGCGCGTCGAACTCGGCCGGGCCGGTCACCGTGCCGCCTCGACGGGTCCGGCCAGGCGCAGGCCGGTCTCCGAGCCCCTGCTGGTGGGGTTGCCGGCCACCCGGTACCCGGCGACGAGGTCGGCGTGGCGCCAGTTGCCGCCCCGGACCACCCGCCACAGGGTGACCGGCGTGTCCGCGGCCTCCCGTCCGTCGGCGGCGTCGTAGGGGTAGGCGTAGCCCTTCCAGGGCGGGTCGGTGAAGAGCGGGCCGTAGATGCTGCTGGTCCTGTCGTTGGTGTTGCCGCACATGTCCAGGGCGCCGCAGGGAGCCGCGCTGTGCGGGAACATGCCCACCGGTGTGGTGCACCGCAGCCGCAGGTCGAGGGTGTTGGCGTGGGCCGGGCGGGTGTGGTCGGCGCAGGGGCGGTCCCGGCCCTCGGGTCCGCGGGCGGCGGACTCCCACTCGGCCTCGGTGGGCAGCCGGTAGGCGACGTTGGTCTGCGCCCCGAGCCACCGGGTGTAGGCGGTGGCCTCGTACCAGGACAGGCCGACCACGGGCTGGTTGGGCCCGTTGAGCCGCGGGTCGCTCCAGTGCTCGGGGGCACGCAGGACCACGTCCGGGTAGCGCTGGGCGGTCAGTCGCGCGCGCCGGCCCGGGTCGGCGCGGCAGTACTCCAGCATCTCCTCCCGCTCGGCCGGCGAGAGCATGCCCAGCCGCTGCCGGTCGAGCAGGTCCTCCTCGGTCACCAGGCGCGCCAGGATCTCCAGGTGGGCCCGGTGCCCGTGGCGGGTCTCCCGGCCGCGCAGCCAGCGGCGGGCCGCCCGGGTCGGCCACCAGCGCGGGTCGTCGTAGCCGCCGGCGTCGAGGAAGCAGGCGTACTCCGCGTTGGTGACCGCGTGCCGGCCCAGCGCGAACGGCGCCACGTCGACGGTGGAGACCGGGCTCGACTCCGCCTCCCCGATCCAGCCGACGGGCCCCGGTCCACCGGGCACCGCGACCATCGACGGCTCGATGTACGGGCCGAGCGGGCCCTCGCGCCGGGGCAGCCGGGGGTCGCCGAGCCGGCCGAGGAGGAGGCCCGAGGTCACCCGCAGACGCAGGTCGGCCTCGGACGTCATGGTGGCGAGCAGCCGGCGGCGCAGTTCGTCCTTGAGGGGTTCACCCACCGCCACCCCCGGCTCCAGGACGCAGCGGGCGGCGGTCAGCGGATCGGCGTCCATGATCCGCGCGACCAGGCCGTCCTGCGGGTCGCTCATGACGGTGGCGAGGACGACCGGCTCGCTCCAGGGGTCGGCCGGCAGCGGGCCGAGCGGCTCCCAGGGCGCGGCGTCGCCGGAGCCGTCCGTCTCCGGCGACCGGCCGCCGAGCACGCCGGGCACGTCGCCGCGGCGGACCAGGGCGCGGGCCGAGAAGAAGTCCTGGAGCGCGGGGTGGGTGAAGCCGAGGTGGCCCGAGTCGAGGTCCTCGTCGAGAACGCCCAGATCGAAGCCGAGCCGCACCAGCGCCGGGGCGTTCGGGCCGAGCAGCCGGTCCGCCTCGGACCGCTCCAGCAGGACCGCGGGGGCGCCTGCCCCGCCCGCGGTGTGCCGCTGCATCGCGAACGCGAGTTCCTCGTAGGCGGGGAACAGGTGCTCCCGGCCGGGCAGTCGGTGATCGCGGGGTGCTGCCGGGCGGGCCAGCCGTCGGCGGTCCAGGTCCGTGATCAGGCTGCCCAGCAGCCGCTCCCGGCCGTCCCGGTGGTACTCGCGGCGCAGTGCGGCGCGCAGCATGCCGCCGAAGAGCTGGGTCCGGTCGGAGGCCATCCCCTCGCCGTCGCGCAGGAGTTCGGCCAGCAGGCGCAGGGTGTACGGGGTGCCGGCCAGGCCGACCGCCTGGCGCAGCCACGGCTCGGTGAGAGCGAGCCCGGGCAGTGCCTCCCGCAGGGCCCTGGCGGCGTCCTCCGCGGCGGGGGCGTGCAGGGTGAGGTGGTCGGTGCGGTGGTCCTCGCCGCCCAGGCCCGTGTCGTAGGCGAGGCTGCGGCAGGAGGCGACGACCCGGTTGCCGGGGCCGCGGGCGACGATCTCCTCGACCGCCCGGCGCCAGCCCGCCAGGAGTTCCTCGCGCGGGAGGTCGGGCGGGCCGGTCAGTTCGTTGAGGCCGTCGAGGAGGACCAGGACGTTGCCCTGGTCGAGCACGTCGGTGAGCGGCGGAAGTTCGGGGTGGCGGCCGCGCAGCACGCCGTCGAGCCACCGCAGCGGGGGCTCGGCCGAGCGGTGGTTGCGGAGCGGGGCGAGGACGGCGACGGCGGAGTCGTGCCGGCGCAGGGCCCGCAGACCGTACTCGGCGCGCGCCTGGTGCAGCAGGGTCGACTTGCCGCTGCCGGGCGGGCCGAGCAGCACGAACACCTCGGCGGTCGCGGTGTCCAGCACATCGGTCAGGCTGTGGAAGGTCCGCTCGGAGGCGGCCGTGAGCCGGGTGCCGTACTCGCTCTCCGAGAGGACCGTCATCCGGGGCAGCGCGGGGTCGAAGTGCGCGGCGCGCCGCAGCCGCCAGTCGGCGAAGCAGTACGCCTGGTAGCCGGGGAGGGTGCGGGCCTGCTGGTCGGCGAGGGTGCCGAGCTGTCCGGGGGTGAGGCCGCTGGGCCCAAAGGCGGCGAGGGCGCGGACCGCGTCGCCGACCGCCGGCCGTTCGCCGGGGTAGCCGCCGAGGAGGGGGGCGTCGCCCATGCGCAGGTAGTCACGGAGCACGAACAGGTCCAGGGCGAACTGGAACCCGCGGTCGGCCACGTCCAGTTGGCGGCGGCCCGCGACGAGGGCCGCCTCGAAGGAGAGCAGTCCGTCCTCGCGGTCCGCGGTCTCGGGGGTGGCCGGGTTGCCGGGGTGGTCGGGGGCGCCCATCCGGACGGCGCCGGTGCACTCGACGAGCAGGTACCTGCCGGCATCGGCGGAGCCCAGTTCGGCGCGGAAGGCGGCCTCCTGGTGCGCCCGCCACACCCCGCCGACGTTGATCTCGGTGCGCTGTTCCAGTGCCGTCGGGTCGATGCGGTGCCGCAGTGAGACCGCCACCAGGGCGTGCGTCTCCAGGACGACGAGCAGCGGCACCAGTCCGTAGCCCAGGCAGCAGCCGGCGAAGAGCAGGGAGATGTCCAGGCAGGAGGCCCGCCGGTCACCCTCCAGGACGGCGGAGGCCGAACGCACCCCGTGCTCGACCTCCGAGACCCGGAACGGCTTGGGCGACCAGCTGACGCCCCGCCGCGACAGCTTCTCGTACAGCGCGCGCACCAGCGGCACGATGTGCTCGGGGGTGTCCGGGTCGGGCCCGGTCCCCAGGTCCCCGAGCAGATGCCGGGCGTCCGCGCTGACCAGGGCGGCCAGCGAGGTGTCCGACCCCCGGTACCAGACGAGGTCCCGCACGGCGGCGCCCCTAGGGCCGTTCCGACGCGGATCCGTGGCCTCGCGACGCCCGGTACGGGGATCCGCCGGAAGGGCCCCGGTCTTCCGCGCCGTCCGGCAGGACCGCGAAGCAGTCCCGCACCGGATCGGGCTCGGGGGCGCCGGAGTCGGCGGTGAGCAGGACGCCGTACAGGCCCGGCGGCAGGGTGCGTTCGGCCTCGTACCAGGTGTCCCCGACCTCCGAGGTCCGGCGCAGGTCCACCTCGTACGCCGCCCCGTCGTCGCCGGTGACCGAGGCGTGCAGGCGGGTGGGCGGCCGGGTTCCGCCGACCGCGCGGGCGCGCAGCAGGACCGGGGCGGTGCCCGGGTAGGCGTCGTCGAGTTCGCTGCTGATCGCGGCCGGCACCGGGGCGGCGGGCGCGGTTGCGGGGCCCAGGATGTCGCGCAGGTCGGGGAGTTGGAGGTGGCGCACGAGCTCCAGGAGCTGTCCGGTCAGCACCCTGGGCAGTTGGAGGGCGCCGTGCGCCTCCGCGACGAAGCGGCACCGGTACTCCGGCAGCCGGGCCGGCATGGCGGAGAGCCGGGGCACCGTGCCGTCCCCGTCGGCGAGTTCGGCGGGGACCCGGGGTCCGGGCGGGTCGGTCGTGCAGCGCACCGCACCGCCGTCGAGCCGGGCGGACTGGAGCGTCGCGCGCTGACCGGTGCCGACGACCGGCACGAGGACCCGCGGCCCCTGGGCGGGACCGCCGGTCGCCGTCTCGATCTCACGGTGGAACTCCACCGCGTCCGCGAGGAGTTCGGGATCCGGACCGGGCAGCGGGCCGGCCTCGGCGAGCCGGCGGTGACCCGGTCCGGCGTCCAGGACCGGGTACACCGGCAGGAGTTGGTGGACCGAGGGCAGCCGGCGGGTGAGCGCGGCCACGCCCGGCAGATGGCGGTGGCCGTTGGCCAGCGCGTCGAGGGCGCGCGGGGAGCCGCGGTGCGGGGTGCCGAGGGTGATCAGGGCCCGGCAGTCCCGCCAGCCCCCGAGCACCTCCAGGTAGTACCGGGCGATCAGCCCGCCCATGCTGTGGGCCACGATGACCGCCTTGGCCTCCCCGGCCCCGGTGCGCTCGCGGAACGCCCGCAGATGGGCGTCGATCTCCTTGGCGAGGCGGTGCGCGTGCACCCGGTTGTCGAGCCGCCAGTCGTAGGGGAAGGTCAGCAGCCCGCCGCCGGGGACGTCGTGGACGGCGAAGTGTCTGCGCAGCCATGCCTCGGTCTGGGAGTAGCCCCTGATCCTGATCAGGCCGGGCAGCACGGCGACGTCGGGAAAGAGTCTTGACGCCGTGACCGGCGGCCCCTGCGGATCGGGGTTCAGCGGGTGTCCGGCGGCCCCCGGGTCGCGCAGCGCTGCGAGCGCCCTGAGCACCGGCAGTCCCGGCGCCCACAGGGGACCCGCGGGCCCCTCCAGCACACTGCCGAGAATTCCCGGCAGCAGCACGACCGGATGCCTCACCGGACAGCGCATGATTCCCCCCACGATGACGCCCTGGCACCGCCTTCAGATTATCCCGCCCCGTATTCCGGGCGCCATATTCCGGCGAGGACTTGTGGGCCGCATTTTCCGGCGATACCGTCTCCTGGTATTAGGGGGGATCGACTTGACAGATCTTTACGAGAGCAAAATTGACGAAACTCTTCGCTTCTGGGACCGGCGTGGATTCAGTGTCGTACGGGGTCTGTTCTCGGACGCGGAGACGACCGTCCTGCGACAGGCGCTGGAGCGGGAGATCTCCCGGGAGCGCGAGCCCGCGCCCGTGGGCACGACCGTCTGGTCGGGCAGCCCGGTGTTCTACCGGGAGGCGACGGGCCCCAGCGCGGGCGTGCGCATGCTGACGTACGTGGCCCGGTGCCACGACGCCGTGCCGCACGCCCCGCTGGTGCGCAGGTTCACCGACTTCCGCGGCCGGGTGGCCGGCCGGCTCCCGGGGGGAGCGGGCCAGCGGCGGTCGCGGGAGCGCCTGTGCACCTCGCTGATCAGCATGCCGAGCGGCGGCCGCATCGACTGGCACACGGACACGGGGCCGGGCGCCCCGCCCGTCATCGCCGTCCTGCACCTGTCCCGGCGCGGGATCGACTTCGAGGGCGGTGCCTTCCAGGTGCGCACCCCCACCGAGCAGACCGTGGCCGCGCGGGCGGGGGACGTCGTCCTGTTCCCCTGGGACGCCTGGCACGCGGTCACCGAAGTCACCCGGGGCGAGCGCATGGTGCTCTCCTCGGGCTGGCTGAAGGAAGAAGGTCCGCGGACCACCGAGGAAGAGGGAGGAGGAACACCAGGATGAACGAATCGCTGCGGGCGGAGCCCTTCGTGGTGCTGCTGGCGGGTTCACCGACGGTCCGGCTGCCCGAGGGCATCCGGTCCCGGTACGCCGGCGCCGAGATCGACGTCGAGACGCTGACGGACGCCGCGCTCGCCGACGGCGCGTCGGGCCTGACGTTCGAGGGCCCGACCATCTGAGCCGGCCACCGGCCGCCCGGGGCTCCGGCGTGCGACTCGAACGGGGGTGCGCACGCCGGAGCCCCACCCGGCCGCGGGGCCTCCGAGACGACACGAGGGGACCAGGAAATGGGCGGCACGGCCCGCGTTCTCATCCTCAGCCGCAGCGACCACGCCGAGGCGCTGGCGGTGCGCCGGCACCTTCCCGACGGGCGGGTGGTCTTCGTCGACGACGACGGACTGCGCCGCGGGCTCCGGCTGACCTGGGACCTGACCGACCCCGGCGACCCCTGGCTGGCCTGGGGCGACACCCGGTTTCCGGTACGGGACGTGGGCGGGGTGCTCTACCGCCCGGGGATGCGGCGCGCGCCGGACGGCCGGATCGTGGAGACGCTGCTCAGAGCGCCCGAGGCGCTCGGCGCGCGGTACGCCGAGTTCGCGCGGGCCGAGGCGGAGGCGCCGCTGGTGGGCTCGCTGCTCGCCGGCCCCGCACGCTGGTTCAACTCCCCCGTCGCCGAGGCCGCCGCCGATCACAAGATGCGTCAGCTCGCCCTCGCGCACACGGCCGGGCTGACCGTGCCGCCCACCCTGGTGAGCAGCGACGCCGAGGAGCTGGCCGGGTTCTGGGAGCGGCAGGACGGCCGGGTCGTGGTGAAGGCGGTCGCCGCGCGCCCCGCGCTCACGCTCGGCACGCCGCTGCCCACCCGCAGGGTGCGCCGGGCAGACCTGGCCGCCCTGCGCGCGGGCGTGCCGGTGGCCACGCTCTTCCAGCGCCTGGTCCCGGCCGCGCTGGACCTGCGCGTCACGATGGTCGGCGGGCGGACCTTCGGCACCGCGATCCACAGCCAGGAGGGCTCCAGCCCCCTCGACTGGCGGCTGGACCAGACGGTCCGCTTCACCCCGTACGAGCTTCCGCCCGAGGTCGAGTCGGGCCTGCACACCCTGCGCGAGCGGCTCGGGCTCCGCTACGGCGCCGCCGACCTGCGGCTGACGCCCGAGGGCGAGTACGTCTTCCTGGAGATCAACCCCCAGGGCTCGTTCCTCTTCGTGGAACAGCTGACCGGGGCGCCCGTGTCACAGGCCCTCGCGCGGGCGCTCTGCGGAGGGGACTAGCCGTCGAGGTCGGGCGGCCAGGGCAGGCGGGCTCCGCCGTGCCGGGCGGTGACGCGGCGCAGGAACCACGCCCTGCGCAGGGCGGTGAGCGCGGCGCGGGCCATCACCGAGGCGTCGTAGGACATGAAGAAATACGGCCCCCACAGCACATGGCCGTAATGCACGAAGTCATTTGCCTTACGGAATTGATCACCGTCTAATTCCGCCGTGTAAATGCGGATGCATTTCTTCTGTTCACGCGGAGAGAGATCGGCGAATTCGAGATCGCCGCCGCGTTCTCGTGCCACTCCGTTCACTCCCTGAACGGTTCGGGCAATGGGGTCGGGGGAACAGGCTTCCCCTGTGTCGGCCGGCCGGTTCACCGGCAGCCCCCGCCGTACCCGGCTCCCCGGCCGGCCGTGTCCGTTCCTCGACCCCATTGCCCGCCCCCGTACCTCGAACCAGGCGCGTACAGGTGCGCCTTCCAGCCAGGTTCCTCCGATCCCGCGCAGGCCGGGAGCGGTCGGGTGTTGCCAGGGCATATTTGGCAACAGCCGAGGACCGGGTTGGGGGGCACATGAGCGAGGTGGAGGACGACGCGCGCCTGTTCGGCCGTGCGTTACGGCAGCGCCGGATGGCGGCGGGCCTGTCGCTCGCCGACCTGGCGGCGCTGGTCCACTTCAGCCGCGGCTTCCTCAGCCGCATCGAGAACGGGCACCGCCGTGTCTCCCGCGACCTGGCGGAACTGTGCGACACCGTGCTGGGGGCGCACGGTGAACTCGTGGCCCTGGTGGCGGATGCCGGGCCGGACACCGGTCACAAGCCGCAGGACCCGGCCCGCCGGAGGCCCTCGGCGGGCGCCCCGGGGACCCGGCCGCGGAGCGCGCCGCGCGCGGGCACCTCCGGTACGGAGTTCCAGCGGCGCCTGGACCGCGGCGACCACCGCTATCTGGCCGGCCGGATGGAGGAGGCGGACGAGCACTACCGGGAGGCGGCCCGGCTGGCCGGGCCGGACCCCGAGGCCCGTGCGACGGCCGCGGTCCGCCTGGCCCGGCGCTGGTCGGACCCCGGCCGGGTGGACCACGAGCTGCTGCACCTGCTGCGCAGCAGCCTGACGGCGCTGGCGGGCACCGAGGGGCCGGTCGCGGCCGGGCTGCGGCTCCAGCTCAACGCCCATCTGGCGAAGAAGCTGTCCATGGGCATCAGCGAGGACACCGCCTGGCGGTCCGCGGGCCCCGGCCAGGGCGCGGAGCTGGCCCGCCGGACGCTCGACGGGCTCGGCACACCCGGCCTCGACGACGGCACCCGCTGCGAGGTCCTCACCGAGTGCCGCTGGGGCCTGTACGACTTCGTACCGGCCTCGGAGGCGCTGGCACTGTCGCTGCGGCTGCTGGACTCGGCGATGCGCGGCACCTCGCCGTACTTCCGCGGCGAGGCGCTCATCGCGCTCGCCGTCGACCAGCTGCGGGTCGGCCGGGTGCACGGCGCCGCCGGCACCCGCGCCCAGCACGCGCGGCACGCGGCCCGCACCCACAGCACCCTGGCCCGCTGGCAGCAGTGCACCCTGGGCACCCTGTTCGACCTCTGGTACGGCAGGTTCGACTCGGCGGGCGACTGGATCTCGGGCGAGTCGCGGACCGTCGTCGCCGCTCTGGAGGCCGACTTCTCGGTACCGGCCGACACCCTCGCGCAGACCCGGCTGGGCCAGGCGTTCTGGCTGCTCAGGGAGCGCGGGCGGATGGCGGAGCTGTTCAGCTCGGAGCTGGCCGAGGGGGTGGAGACGCACGGCTACTTCCCCGTCTGGCGGGCCGGGCTGGCCTTCGCGCTGTGCGAGGTCGGCGAGCACGGGCAGGCGGCGGACCGGCTGCTGGCGTTCGCCCGGGAGAGCGCGGGCTTCACCCGGGTGCCGCCGGACGGCTGGACGGTGCCCGCGCTGTTCCTGTTCGCCGAGGTGTGCGCGGCGCTCGACGCCCGGGGCGGTCACGAGGCGACGCTGGCGGAGGTGGTGCCCGCGCTGCGGCGGCGTCTGGGCCGGGTGCCGCAGGGGCTCGCGCTGGCGGGCTGGCCGGTGGTGCTGCTGGGGCCGACGGACCGGGCGGTGGGGCTGCTGGACCTGGTGGCGGGTGACCCGGCCGCCGCCCTCGGCCGGTTCCGGCAGGCGGAGCGGCTGGTGGTCGGCTCCTCCCCGCCGCACACCGCGCGGGCCCGCGCCGAACAGGCCCGTACGCTGCTGCGGCTGGCGCCCGGCGCCCGGGACACCGATCCGGTCCCGCTGCTGCGGTCGGCGCTGGCCACCGCCGAGTCGCTCGGCATGGACTCGCTGACAGACCAGTGCCGGGCCCTGCTGGCGGGGCAGGGCCCGGACGGAGCGGCTACCTCTGTCTGATCCGCAGGAAGGTCACCGAGTTCGCCGGGAAGGTGTACTCGAACTTCGCGGAGACTCCGGTGAAGGTGGACGTCACGGGTGTGACCGGGGTGTTCGTCTCGGTGTTCACCGAGTCCGGCTCGCCGGCCAGCGTGGTCACCCGGGCCCGGGAGGCGACCCGGGCGCCGCCGAGGTCGACGGTGGTACGGGCGTCGGCGGACTGGGCGTTGACGACCTTGACGATCAGGTCGCCGGTGGCCGTGTCCTCGGTGACGACCTGGCGGAACGGCTCGGCCGGCTTGTCGTCGGTGAAGCTGCCCCACAGGGTGCCGTCGAGGTAGAGCTCGACCTGGCGGCCGCGCACCTTGACGTCGATGTCGTAGGCGCGGCCGGTGTCGATCGACCCGGCCTTGGTGATCAGCGTCGACTTGCCGCCGTCCACGGCCTGTTCGACGGCGGAGCTGGTGTTGTTCCAGCCGCCCAGGTTCCACCAGTAGTAGTTGCCGGTGTCCTTGACCCCGAAGGCGACCAGGAAGCCCTCCTTGCCGGACTTCTTGGTGGCCTTCACATGCAGGTCGTAGTCGTGCCAGGCGGGGTCGCCGGCGGTGACCATGGTGTTCTCGGCGGCGGCGTCGCTCTGGACGTAGGCTCCGTCCTCGACGCTCCAGCTCCCGGTGCCGTTGTGGGTCCACCGGCCGGCGTCGCCGGAGAAGTCGTCGGCGAACAGGGCGGTGCCGTCGGCGGCGGTGACCCTCACGTCGTCGTAGGCCGCGGCGGTCGCCCAGGTGGACAGGCCGACGGCGCCGGTGATCGGGCCGCTGACGGTGGGGGTGCCGGTCGCGGTGGAGGGGACGACGCGGTCGCCGACGTTGGTCATGAACAGCTTCTGGACCTCGTAGTTGGCGGAGTTCCAGGAGGCGTGGTTGTTGAACCAGACCAGGTCGGGCCGCCACTGGACGTAGTCCTCGTTGGCGAGCAGGGGGGCGTAGGAGGCGAGTTTGACGATGTCGGCGTTGCGTTCGAGGCCGGTCATGAAGGCGGCCTCGGCGAGGGCGTTCTTGAGGGCGTTGCCCTGGGAGGCGTACTCGCCGAGGAAGACCTGGGGGCCGCCGCGGTCGTAGGAGTCGTAGCGGTCGTTGTTCTGCAGGAACCACTGCGGGCTGTTGTAGTAGTGCTCGTCGACCATGTCGACGTCGCCCTCGCGGTTGAGCCGCCAGGCGGTGTCGAAGGTCGAACCGGAGTCGTCGGGGCCGGAGTTGGAGATGACGGTGATGCCGGGGTACCGGGCCTCGATCGCCGCGCGGAACTTCTCGAAGCGGGCGTAGAACTCGACGGGGAGGTTCTCCTCGTTGCCGACGGCGAGGTGGGTCAGGCCGAAGGGCTTCGGGTGGCCCATCGCGGCGCGCTCGGCGCCCCAGGTGCTGGTGACGGGCCCGTTGGCGAACTCGATGAGGTCGAGGGTGTCCTGGATGTGCCGCTGGAGCAGTGCCTCGTCGTCGACGGCGCGGTTCTGGCCGCAGCCGGTGACCAGGGCGGGGACGACGGGCAGCGGCATCGCGCCGATGTCCTCGGAGAAGCGGAAGTACTCGTAGTAGCCGAGGCCGTAACTCTGGTTGTAGCCCCAGAAGTTGGCGTTGGTGGCGCGCTCCTCGACCGGGCCGACGGTGTCCTTCCACTGGTAGGAGCGCTTGCGCTGCCAGCCGGAGGACTCGCTGTAGCCCTCCATGGAGCCGGTGTTGACCAGGCAGCCGCCGGGGAAGCGGACGAACGACGGGTCGAGCGCGGCGATCTTCTCGGCGAGGTCCTTGCGCAGTCCGTTCGACTGGCGCTTGTAGGTGTCGCGCGGGAAGAGCGAGACCATGTCGAGGGCGGCGGCGCCGGAGGAGGCGACGGCCAGCCGTCCGTGGGAGCTGGTGCGGTTGGCGGTGAAGGTGGCGGTGTACTTCTTCCAGCCGCCGCTCACGGCCGTCTGCCGGGCCGTGGAGAGGGTGCCGGCCGCGTCCTTCAGGCTGACGGTGAGGGTGCTGCCGGCCTCGGAGCGGGCCCACACCGAGAAGTCGTACCGCTTGCCCTGCTCGACCCTCAGGCCGGTGTTGTAGCCGCTGTTGGTGACGGTCGAACCGGCGCCCAGCGAGAGGTAGTTGCGGTTGCGCTCGTTGAGCCGGCCGGAGTCGTCCAGGACCTGGGCCGTGCCGCTGACGGCCCAGGAGGTCAGCGGGGTGTAGGAGCCGTTGTCGGCGGTGGAGTATTCAAAGGACCGGTTCTGTACGAGCTCGGCGTACAGACCGCCGTCGGCGGCCCGGTTGATGTCCTCGAAGAAGACGCCGTACATGGTGTCGTCGATGCGGGCGCCCCGGGCCGCCGGGTCGACGGTGATCGCGTAGTCGGTGACGTCCTCGGCGTGCGCGGGTGCCGGGACGAGTCCGCCGGCCGCCAGCAGGAGGGCGGTGGCGCCGAGACCGAGTCTCCAGCGGGTACGGGTGCGGGTGCGTGACATGGATACTCCGCGGCTCGATGTTCGAATGTCGATCGTTCGGTGCGATGCGGTTCGGTGCGATGCGGTTCGGTGCGGTGCGGTGCGGTCGATGCGACCCCCGGGAGGGGCCCGTTCGAGATCTCGTTCGGAATTTCGGACGCTGATCCGTAGCTCGAACGGCAAGATAGGGAGGGGGCAGGAACGCGTCAATGGGTCGCGCAGCAACGGATGGGACGGAGTCGGGGTCGCTATGGGCGAGTTCTGGCCAGTGCGGGACACGCTCGGCTATCTGCGGGGCGCCTGGCGGGTCACGCGCTCGGTGCGGGACCTCGGCAGCGGCGACCTGGGCGAGTTCACCGGTACGACGGTTTTCGGCCCGTTGGAGGGCGGTGGGCTGCTGCACGAGGAGTCCGGCCGGTTCCGCTGGCAGGGCGTGGCGCGGCCGGCCGAGCGGACCCTGCGCTTCCTGCCCGGGAGCGCGCCCGGCACGGTCGACGTCCACTTCGCCGACGGCCGGCCCTTCCACGACCTGGACCTGTCCCACGGCCATCACGTCACGGACCACCCGTGCTCGGCCGACCTCTACCGGGGCGAGTTCACGGTCCTCGACGAGCACCACTGGCGGACCCTGTGGCGGGTACGCGGCCCCGCGAAGGACCTCGTCCTCACCACCGACTACACGCGCGAGCCCGCCACCGGGGCCGGGGAAGCCGGGACCTGATCGTGTGGGTGCCGGTGCCTACGGCTGCGTGGCCCGCAGCGGCACCCCGTCCAGACGCAGGCTCCAGCGGCCGACCCGGCCGATGACGGTCGTCGACGACAGGGGGTGGACGTCGAGGTGCCAGAAGATCGACGGCGGCGCCTTCAGCGCGTACACCAGCGCGGCGCGGATCACGGAGGGCTCGGCGACGGCGACGATCCGGCCGTCCTCTACGGGCCGGGTGTCCAGCCAGTAGCCGACCCGGCCGATGAAGGCGAGCAGTGACTCGCCGCCGTGCGGAGTGCCGCGCGGGTCCGCGATCCAGGCGTCCACCGCGTCCGGCTCACGGGCCATCGCCTCGCCGAGCGTCAGCCCGCGCCAACGGCCCATGTCGCAGTCGCGCAGCGCGAGTTGCACCAGGGGCGCGTAGCCGAGGGCGTCGCCGGTGGCGCGGCTGCGCGGGGTGGGCGAGCAGTACCGCAGCTCGGCCGCCGACAGCGCCACCAGATCGTGCGCGACATGCTGCACCTCGTCCCAGCCGGCCTGGTCCAGCGGACGGTCGTCCTCGAAACGCTCCGCGAGCCGCGAGGAGCAGCGCGCCGCGGCGACGAACGTGACCCGAAGTGACATGCGGTGATGGTGATTCGCGGGAGTGTGCAGGTCAAGAGGCATGGCCTCCGAGTTGTCCGAGGTGCCCAAAAACTTACTTCCAGGTCAGGACCAGCCGGACGAATCAGCCCAAAAGGCAGCGAAGATCACTCCGCCCCGGTGCGCGCGACCTCCTCGAAGGCGGACCGCAGCCGCCGTACGCCCTCGTCGATCTCCCCCGTCCCGGCGACCGCCGCGAAGCTCAGGCGGAGGTGGGCCGCGGGCGGCTCGGCGCTGAAGTAGGGGCGGCCCGGGGTGATCGCGACGCCGGCGCGCAGGGCGGCCGCGGTGAGGGCGGCCTCCCGGCCGGAGCCGAAGGCCGGGGCGCCGCCCGTGCCGTCGGGCAGCCGGGGCCACAGGTGGTAGCCGCCGGAGGGGATGTGCGGCAGGGCCAGTTCGGGCAGTTCCCTGAGCAGGGCGGCCGTCATGGCGTCCCGGCGCACCCGCAGCTGGGCCGAGATCGCCCGCAGATGGCGCGGCCAGGCCGACGAGCCGACCAGCTCCAGGGCCGCCTCCTGGAGTGGCCGGGGCACGAAGAAGGTGTCGACGACCTGGATGGCGCGCAGCCGCTCCAGCACCGGCCCCCGCGCGGCGAGCGCGCTCACCCGGAAGCTCGGCGAGGTCGCCTTGGTGAGGGAGCAGACGTGCACCACGACCCCGTCGGGATCGTCGGCGGCCAGCGGCCGGGGCAGCGGCCCGGCGTCCTCGTGCACCAGCCGCCGTACGAAGTCGTCCTCGACGACGAAGGCGCCGGCCGCGCGGGCGATGCGCAGCACCTCGGCGCGGCGGCCGGGGGCGAGCACGGCGCCGGTGGGGTTCTGGAACAGGGGCTGGCAGACGAAGACCCGGGCGCCGGTGGCCCGGAACGCGTCGGCGAGAAGCCCGGGGCGCACCCCGTCGGGGTCCACCGGGACGGGCACCGGGCGCAGGCCGGCCGCGCGGGCGATGGCCAGCATGCCGGGGTAGGTGGGCGACTCCACCAGCACCGGGGCGCCGGGCGGTGCCAGCGCGCGCAGGGCGGTGGTCAGCGCCGACTGGCCGCCGGAGGTGACCAGGACCTCGGCCGCCGTGACCGCGCCGCCGATGCTCCTGGCGAACCACTCGCGCAGCTCCGGCAGCCCTTCCATGGGCGGCCGGCCCCAGGCGCCCGGCCGCCGCCCGGCCCGGGACAGCGCGGCCGCCATGGCCCGCTCGGGCTGGAGCAAGGGGTGCAGATAGCCGCCGTTGAACTCGATCACGCCGGGCGGCGGGGCGGCGAGCGAGACCAGCACACCGGAGGCGTCCACCGAGCGCGGCACCAGCTCGGTGGCGCTGTCGGCGCTGAGCGACACCTCCTGCCAGGAGGTGTCCCCGGCGGGCGCGGCGGCGGCACGCGGTGCGGCCCGGAAGGCGCCGGCGCCGGGCCGGGTGACGACGAGGCCCTCGGCCGCCAGCTGGGACAGGGCCCGGGAGACGGTCACCGGGCTCACCTTGAACCGTTCGACGAGTGTCCGGCTCGACGGGAGCTTCTCACCATGCGAGTAGCGGTCCAGCTCCCTTCGCAGCTGTTCCGCCAGTTCACCCACGCTGCTACGCTCGTGCATGAGAGCACAGAGTAGCGCTACCGCACCGACGGGGATAGCAGTCGACGCCCGGTCCGGCTCCCCCTCCGGTCCCACGGCCGCCACCGGCACCCTCCTCGCCGCGCTCGGCGTGATCGCCTTCTCGCTGACCTTCCCGGCCACGGCGTGGGGCCTTGAGGGCTTCGGCCCCTGGTCGCTGGTGGCGGTGCGCGGTGTCCTCGCCGCACTGCTCGCCGGCGGCTGTCTGCTGGCGCTGCGGGTGCCGCTGCCGGACCGTCGGCACTGGGCGGGCCTCGCGGTCGTGGCGGCCGGGGTCGTCGTCGGCTTCCCGCTGCTGACGACGCTCGCGCTGCAGACCTCCACCACCTCGCACGCGGCCGTCGTGGTCGGTCTGCTCCCGCTGACCACGGCCCTGTTCTCCGCGCTGCGGATGGGCACCCGGCCCTCGCGCACCTTCTGGGCGGCGGCGCTGGCCGGTGCCGCCGTCGTGATCGCCTTCACCGTGCAGCAGAGCGGCGGCAGCCTCACCTCCGCCGACCTGTATCTGTTCGCGGCGCTCCTGGTGTGCGCGGCCGGCTACACCGAGGGCGGCCGGCTGGCCCGGGTCATGCCGGGCTGGCACGTCACCGGCTGGGCGGTGGTGCTGTGCCTGCCGCTGTCCCTGCCCGCCGCCGCCGTCGCCCTGACCCAGGAGCCGGTCCAGCTGACCGCGCACAGCGTGGCCGGGATGCTGTGGGTGGCGGCGGGTTCGCAGTTC
The DNA here is from genome assembly GCF_040299205.1 of Streptomyces sp. NPDC000983. Taxonomy (NCBI): domain Bacteria; kingdom Bacillati; phylum Actinomycetota; class Actinomycetes; order Kitasatosporales; family Streptomycetaceae; genus Streptomyces; species Streptomyces sp. NPDC000983. The sequence continues at coordinate 89,983 of NZ_JBEPBM010000019.1, forward strand.
CTGGGACTGGTCGTCTGGTACCGGGGCATGGCCGCCATCGGCATTCCGAAGGCCAGCCAGTTGCAGTTGGCCCAGCCCCTGCTCACACTGGTGTGGTCGGTGCTGCTGCTGGGCGAGCATCTGACAGTGGCCGCCCCCCTCACGGCCGCGGCGGTGCTCGTGTGCATCGCCGTCACCCAACGGGCGCGGGGCTGACCGGGCCGTACGGCCCGCGTCCCGCGGCCGCCCCGGGCCGTGGGACCGAGGCCACGGACCGCTTGCTCCCGCTTTCGCCGAGGAGGCCCCAGATGCGCGCAACCGTGGGCGACCAGCTTGTCCAGCACGGCAGGGTGGTCGGACAGCACGACAAGGTCGGTGAGATCGTCGAGGTGCTCGGCGATCAGGGCAATCCCCCGTACCGCGTCCGCTTCCAGGACGGTCACGAGGGTCTGTGCTCCCCCGGCCCCGACACCGAGATCCGCCATCACGAGATGCCCCCTCGCTGACCCACCGCGCGGGCCGCCCCGGCCCGCGCACCTCGTCCGGGAGCGCGGAGGCCCGCTGCTCCCCCGACGTCAGCGGGGTGCTCGCGCCGGCTGCCGGTAGTGGTCGGTGACGACCCGGGTCATCGCGCCGATGCGGTCCTGCGTGATCTCGCGCGCGGCGAAGTAGACGTGGCCGCCGACCTCCGGGTGGCGGGCCGCCAGGGTCAGGTGGCGGGAGAGTTCGGCCGGATCCTGCCAGGCTGCGGCCTGGGCCGGGTCTCCCGCGCGGTACAGGGCCTCGCCCGCGTACAACCGGGTCGCGGTGCCCCGGGCCACCTCCGCCCACCAGGGCAGGAGCTTGGCGTAGTCGGCGGCGGAGTTGCCGATGTGCCAGTACAGCTGGGGGCAGATGTAGTCGATCCAGTTCTCCCGGACCCATCTGCGGGTGTCCGCGTGGAGGTCGTCGTACGACTGCAGGGCGCGGGTGGCGGAGCCGCGCGGGTCGGTGTCGGCGTTGCGCCACACGCCGAAGGGGCTGATCCCGAACCGGGTGCCAGGGCGGGCCTGCCGGATGCGGGCCGCGGTCTCGGCGATCAGCAGGTCGATGTTGGCACGCCGCCAGGCGGCCCGGTTCGGGAAGCCGCCGCCGTACCGGTCGTAGGCCGCCGCGTCGTCGAAGGTCTGGCCGGCGACCGGATACGGGTAGAAGTAGTCGTCGAAGTGCACGGCGTCCACGGGGTAGCGGTGCACCGCGTCCAGCATGGCGTCCTGCACGAAGGCCCGGACCTCGGGGAGCCCGGGGTTGTAGTACAGCTTCCCGCCGTACGGGACGACCCACCCGGGATGCTTGCGCGCGGGGTGCGCGGCGACGAGCCGGGACGGGTCGGAGTGGTTGGCGATCCGGTACGGGTTGAACCAGGCGTGCAGTTCCAGGCCGCGGGCGTGCGCCTCCTGGACCGCCGTGCCCAGCGGGTCCCAGCCGGGGTCCTTGCCCTGGGTGCCGGTCAGCACCGCTGACCAGGGCTCGTACGGCGAGGCCCAGAGCGCGTCCGCGGTCGGCCGCACCTGGAAGATCACCGTGTTCAGCCGGCGCCGGACCGCCGAGTCGAGGTGGGCGACCAGCTCGGCGCGCTGCCTCTGTGCGCTCAGCCCGGCCTGGGAGGGCCAGTCCCGGCCCGCCACCGTCGCCAGCCACATGCCCCGCATCTGTCCGGCCGCCGCCCGCCGCGGCGGCGCGGCCGACGCCCCGGACGCCGTCGAGGCCGTCGAGGCCGTCGAGGCCGTCGAGAAGGCCGCCAAAGCGGCCACGGTGAAGGCCCGTCGGGTGACTCGCCCCATGTTCTGCACCCCAGTCACACTGCGGATCCGTGCCGTCACGGACCGTCTCCGCGCCCCAGGATGCCCGACCCCGGCGATCGATCATCGATACTTGGCGGTAACGTGCACGAACGGAGCAGGCACCGAGACCCGGCGCCCTGCCCCCAGCCGAAGTGACAGCGAAAGGGACGATGTGGTGGACATCGAGCGCGTCGGAGTGGTGGGCTGCGGCCAGATGGGAGCGGGCATCGCCGAGGTGTGCGCCCGGGCCGGCCTGGACGTGAAGGTCGCCGAGACCACCGGCGAGGCCCTGGAGATCGGCCGTACCCGGCTGTTCAACTCCCTCACCAAGGCCGCCGAGCGCGGCAAGATCAGCGCCGAGGAACTGGCGGCGACGCAGGCGCGCCTGAGCTTCACCACCGACCTCGGCGAGTTCGCCGACCGCGATCTGGTGATCGAGGCCGTGGTGGAGAACGAGCAGGTCAAGACGGAGATCTTCCAGGTGCTGGACCAGGTCGTGAGCCGGCCGGACGCCATCCTGGCCTCCAACACCTCCTCCATCCCGCTGGTGAAGCTGGCGGTCGCCACCTCGCGGCCCGACCAGGTCGTCGGCATCCACTTCTTCAACCCGGCGCCGGTGCAGAACCTCGTCGAACTGATCCCGGCGCTCACCACCTCCGAGGGCACCCTCAGCCGCGCCCAGGCCTTCACCGAGAAGGTGCTCGGCAAGCACGCGATCCGCGCCCAGGACCGCTCCGGCTTCGTGGTGAACGCGCTGCTGATCCCCTACCTGCTCTCCGCGATCCGGATGTTCGAGTCGGGCATCGCCAGCCGCGAGGACATCGACAACGGCATGGAGATGGGCTGCGCCCACCCGATGGGCCCGCTGAAGCTCTCCGACCTGATCGGCCTCGACACCGTCGCCTCGGTCGCCTATTCGATGTACGAGGAGTACAAGGAGCCGCTGTACGCCGCTCCCCCGCTGCTCCAGCGCATGGTCGACGCCGGCCGCCTCGGCCGGAAGACCGGCTCCGGCTTCTACACCTACGGCTGATTACGGACGGTCAGTATTCGGCCAACTCCCCGGGCCCGGCACCTCTATGGGTGCCGGGCCCGCGGCGTTCACACACCGTGTGCACCCCGGGCCCGCATATGCCCTGCGCACACTCTCCCCACGCGCTCACCAGGCGAGTTCACTTTGCTGCGCATATGCAAGGGACGAGAGACGACCACGAAGGGAGCGGACACGTGACCGCCGATCCCGAGCATCCTGTAGTACACGGAGAACTCGCAGAGTTACGGCGCCGTCTGGACGTGGGCCATGCCCGAGTCGAGGGCGGACTGGCACTGCTGACGCACCGCACCGAGGAAACCGCCAAGGAGTTGAACGATCTGATGACCCGGGTCCACACCCTGGAACACGCGCGCTGGCCGCTGCCCGCGGTCGCCGCCCTCACCGCCCTGGGCGCCCTGGCGGTCGCGGTCTGGCAGGCGATGGGCCGTTGAACTCAGGGCGCGTCCTGGCCCAGCCGGAGATGGTGCAGCAGGAGTAACGCGGCCGCCATGTTGGCGGCCGGCACCTCCCCGCGGGCGATCATGTCGGGGACCAGCTTGAGGTGGACCCACTCCCGGCGGTCCGACTCGAAGTCGTCCACCGGGTGTCCGACGTACTCACCCTCGTCGGCCCAGTAGATGTGGTGCCGGGCGTCGGTGAGTCCGTTGGACGGCTCCACTGTCATCAGGTGGCACAGCCGCCCGGCGGGCCGCCAGCCGGTCTCCTCCTCCAGTTCCCGGGCGGCCGCGACGGCGATGTCCTCGCCGTCCTCGACCACTCCGGCCGCGAGTTCCCAGCCCCAGCTGTCGGTGATGAACCGGTGCCGCCACAGCAGCAGCACCTCGTTGGCCTCGTTGACCACCGTGGCCACGGCGACCGGGCGGAGCCGGATGAGGAAGTGGTCCAGGTGCCGGCCGTCGGGCAGCTCCACGTCTGCCAGGTTGACGGTGAACCAGCGGTTTTCATACACAGTTTGTTCGTTCTGTTTCGTCCACTGCACGGTTCTGCCACCTTCCGTCGAGTAAGTGGCAATATCGCAGCAGGGACTGTGCGCTGTCGGTGTCCGAGCACCGGCCTACAGCGGTACGCGCAGTGCGCCGTCGATGAGTTCGGCGGCCTCGGAGGTGCCCGCGCAGCCGCTGCGCACCAGGTGTTCGCGTACCGCGCGGAGTCTGTCGCGCAGGCGCTGCGACTCCATCCCTCTGGCCTGCTCGGCCATCTGCACGGCGGTGGCCACCGCTTTGTCGGCGTGGCCCTGGCGCAGCTCGATCGTGCTGAGCATCGCGAGCCGGTGCACCCGGCCCCGGTCGTGCGCGGGGTTGTCCACGGCCGCCGCGGCGTGCTCGGCCGCGGCCGCCAGCTCGCCCAGGCTGAGCAGCGCCTCCGCCACCTGGACGTTGACGAGTCCCGGCTGGACATAGCCCGTCTCGTCCGGTTCGTAACCGCGCCGGATGCGTTCGGCGGCCTGCTCGGCACGTCTGATGCAGGACAACGCGGCCGTGCCGTCGCCGAGATGGGCGTACGCCTTCGCCTGCATCGCGTACAGGTCGGAGGCGAGCGCCGGCGTGATGTGCTTGCCCGCGGCGCGCAGCGCGGCCTCCGCGAAGGCGACGGCCTGCCGGAACTCCCGCATGTACAGGGCCTGGTTGACCAGCAGCGCGATCACATAGGCGCCGAGTCCGCGGTCGCCGCTGGCCTTGGCCAGCCGCAGCGCCTGGTGGAAGTAGCGCTGCGCCAGTCCGTGCGCGTCGGAGTCGTAGGCGCAGATCCCGGCGATGGCCACCAGGCCGCCCGTGGCGCGGTGGAGTTGACGGCCCGTCGCGTCGGTGTAGCTGCCGCGCAGCAGTGGGGCGGCCTCGGCGTTGAGGAAGCCCACGATCCGGGTACGGGTCGCCATGCCGCCCGCCTTGCGGTACATCTGCTCGTAGTGGGCGCGGGCGGCCCGCAGCATCTTGATGTCGGCGGACGTGACCCGGTGCCGGCCGCCGCGGGAGACGTCCGTGTCCTCGGGCGGGTTCTCCCACTCCCACACCGGCATCACCGCGGGGGTGCCGGTGACGGCGGGGGCGCCGAGGATGTGCGGGCGCTGCTGCTCGTCGCAGCGCCACAGGGCGGTGGCCCGCTCCACGAACCCGGACAGGGAGGTGCCGTGGGCGGCGGGCTCACCGGGGACGCCGAGGCCGATGTCGTCGAGGGTGACGGGGCGCTGGAGCCGTCCGGCGAGCACCTCGCAGATCAGGTCCGGGACCTGGCCGCGGGGGCGCTGGCCCTTCAACCACCGTGCCACGGCGGTGTGTTCGTAGCGCAGGGCGAGTCCGCGTGTGCGGCCCGCCTGGTTCACGTGTGCCGCCAGCCCCGCGTGCGAGATCCCGGCCTCGTCCAGGATCGCGTCGAGCAGAGTGTTGGGCTGCATATATGCCCCCCGGGTCGCTCGGTGCCGTCAGAGTAATGGTTCCGCGTTCACACGGGGTGTGAACGGAGTGCCATGATCCGGGCGGTGCGCGCACTGTTGCGGGGGGTTTCCGGCCGGTTGACTGAATTGCCTCGAAAGAGGCCGGCCGGGCCGCCGGCTCCCCCTCGTACAGTGCGGCGGCCCGCCTTCGGCTCCGCCGGTTGGGCGGGTCGACTCGACTCCGTTGCGTGTTGGCTTCGCTGTCGACGGCCGGCTGGGCGTGGCTGGGCGCGCAGTTCCCCGCGCCCCTAAAGGGTTCGCCTGATCGGCAGGGCGTTCCAACGCCGTTCATTCAAGGGTGCGTTGTCGGCTGGCGGCTCGATGTGGCTAGTAGCGCAGTTCCCCGCGCCCCTTAAAGGGTTCGTCTGATCGGCTCGGGGTGTTGCAACGCCGGTCGGCCACAGGTGCGTTGTCGGCTGCTGGCTCGATGTGGCTGATCGCGCAGTTCCTCGCGCCCCTAAAGGGTTCGTCTGATCGGCAGGGCGTTCCAACGAGGTTGGATCAAGGGTGCGTTGTCGGCTGCTGGCTCGATGTGGCTGGGCGCGCAGTTCCCCGCGCGCCTAACGGGGGCGCTTGGTGGGGGCGGGGCGGTCGTTGCGGAGGAGGAGTAGGGCGATGTCGTCCGTGGGGGTGCCGGGGGTGTGGTGGGTCAGGGAGTTCAGGACCGTGTGGAGGATCTGGGCGGGGCTGGTGCGGAGCGCGGTGGTGAGGGTGGAGCGCAGGGGGAAGAAGCGGCCGTGGGCGTCTCGCGCGTCCTCGGCGCCGTCCGTGTAGAGGACCAGTGTCTCGCCCGGGGCCAGTCGGCCCGCGCTGACCAACGGCGGATCGCAGGGCAGCGGGAACACGCCCAGGGGTGGCAGCGGATCCGCGGACGTCAGGGGTGCGACGCTCGTTTCGCTCAGCAGGTACGGCCAGGGATGGCCGCAGTTGAGGCCGCGTACCGCGCCGTCTCCGTCGATCTCCAGCAGCAGGACGGTGGCGAACTCCTCGGCCACCGGGTGCTCGTGACGGGCGCGTTCGCCCAAGTGCCGGGCCAGGGCGCGCTCCAGGCGGCTCAGGACCCGGCCGAGGTCGGGTTCGTCGTGGACGGCCGCGCGGAAACCGTCGAGGAGGGCGGCGGCCGCGGCGACCGCGGAGGTCCCGTGCCCGCGGACGTCGCCCATCACCACACGGACGCCGTGCGCGGTGGCTACGACGTCGTACAGGTCGCCGCCGACGCGGGCGCCCCGGTCCGCGGGGAGCTGCGCCGCCGCGACGCGCAGTCCGGCGACGCGCGGCTGCTGCGGTCGGCGGGGACGCACAGCCTTGATACGGATCATGCCGGTGGCCCCCCAGCAGGCCCAGTCGGACACAGAATCGGACCGGCCTCGAAAGGCCGGTCCGATTCTGTCGACCACCAAACCGACGGGACCACCCCACCCGGAAACCTCACCCGATCGAGTGAGGTGACCCCCTGGGGGGCAGGGGCGCGGGGAACTGCGCGACCAGCCACGACGAACCCGCAGCCGCCGCACAACAGCACACCCCCGCAGGGATGGCGCTACCCCCGCAGCACAGCCCCCGTGCGCTCGCCCGCGAGGGCGACCGCCGCGTCCCGGGCGGCCGATGCCTCGTCCACGGTCAGCGTCCGGTCCCCCGCGCGGAAGCGCAGCGCGTAGGCCAGGGACTTCTTCCCGTCACCGAGTTGCTCCGCGTTCTCGTACACGTCGAACAGCCGGATGGCCTCCAGCAGGGACCCCGCGCCCTCGCGCAGCGCGTCCTCCACCTCGGCGTGCGGCACGAAGACGTCGACGACGAGCGCGACGTCCTGCGTGGCGACCGGGAACGAGGAGATGCTCGGCGCCTGCGGCGTACCGTCGCCCGCCCGCTCCAGCGCGTCCAGGTCCAGCTCCATCGCGCAGGTGCGCGCGGGCAGGCTCAGCGCCTTCAGCACCCGCGGGTGCAGCTCACCGGCGTGGCCGACGACCGTCTCCACGCCGTCCGCGACGACCACCAGCTCGGCACAGCGGCCGGGGTGCCAGGGCCCGTACTGGCCCCCCCGGACGACCAGTTCGGCGCCCGTCTCGGCGGCGACGGCCCGCGCGGCCTGCACCGCGTCGGCCCAGCCGGCCGGACGGCCCGCACCCCACCAGCCGGCCTGCTCGCGGGCGCCCGCGAGGACCACGGCGACATGGCGCGGCTGCTCGGGCAGCACCGCGTCGAGCGCGGCGATCTCCTCGTCCGTGGGACGGCGGTCCACCGGCAGGTGCGCGGCGGCCGCCCGCTCCTCGCGGGGCAGGAAGACCAGACCGGTCTCGAACAGGGCCAGGTCGTGCGAGCCCCGTCCGTCGTTGCGCCGCAGCGCGCCCAGCAGGCCGGGCAGCAGCGACGTACGGAGCGCGGGCTCCTCGTCGTTGAGCGGGTTGGTCAGCTTCACGACCCGGCGGGCCGGGTCGTCGGCTTCGAGACCGAGCTGGTCGAAGACCTGCTCCCCGATGAACGGGTAGTTCGGCGCCTCGACGTAACCGGCTCCGGCGAGCGCGCGGCCGACGCGGCGGTGCAGCCGCTGGCGGTGCGTCAGACCGCGGCCGGACGGCGGCTTCGGCAGCGTGGAGGGCAGGTTCTCGTAGCCCTCCAGCCGGATGACCTCCTCGGCCAGGTCGTTCTGCTCCTGGAGGTCGGGCCGCCAGGACGGGACGGTGACGATCAGCTCGTCCTGCCCGTACACGTCGCAGCCGACCTCCTGGAGGCGGCGTACGACGGTCTCGCGGCCGTACACCACGCCCGCGACCCTGTCCGGGTGGTTCGCGGCCATCGTGACGGTGTGCGGAGCGGACGGCGCGACGACCTCGGTGACCCCGGCCTCGGCGGTACCGCCCGCGAGCAGCACCAGCAGGTCGACCGTGCGCTGGGCGGCGGCCGACGCGGCCGCCGGGTCCACGCCGCGCTCGAAGCGCCGGGACGCCTCGGAGGACAGCTTGTGACGGCGGGCCGTACGGGCGATCGACACCGAGTCGAAGTGCGCGGCCTCGATGACCACGTCGCCGGTGGCGTTCTCCACGTCGTCGTGGTCGGCGATCTCGGTGTTGGCGCCGCCCATGACACCGGCGAGGCCGATGGGGCCGCGCTCGTCGACGATGACCAGGTCCTCGGCGTGCAGGGTGCGCTCGACGCCGTCGAGGGTCTTGAGCTTCTCGCCCTCCGCCGCGCGCCGGACGCCGATGGTGCCCTCGACCAGACCGCGGTCGTAGGCGTGCAGCGGCTGACCGAGCTCCATCATCACGTAGTTGGTGACGTCGACGGCGAGCGAGATCGGGCGCATGCCGACCTTCTGGAGCCGGCGCTTGAGCCAGATCGGGGACCGCGCCTCGGGGCTCAGCCCCGTGACGGTGCGGGCGGTGAAGCGGTCGCAGCCCATCGGGTCCGAGACCTCGACCGGGTAGCCGAAGGCGTTCGGCGCCGGCACGTCGAGCAACGCCGGGTCGCGCAGGGCCAGTCCGTAGGCGATGGCGGTCTCGCGGGCGACACCGCGGATGGACAGGCAGTCGCCGCGGTTGGCGGTGACGGCGATGTCGAGGACCTCGTCGACGAGTTCGAGGAGTTCGACGGCGTCCTTGCCGACCTCGGTCTCCGGCGGCAGGACGATGATGCCCTTGGTGCCGTCGTCGCCCATGCCCAGTTCGTCGCTGGAGCAGATCATGCCGTGCGAGGTGCGGCCGTACGTCTTGCGCGCGGCGATCGCGAAGCCGCCGGGCAGTTCGGCGCCGGGGAGCACGACCACGACCTTGTCGCCGACCGCGAAGTTCCGGGCGCCGCAGACGATCTCCTGCGGCTCACCGGTGCCGTTGGCGGTGGAGACGTCGACGGTGCAGAAGCGGATCGGCTTCTTGAAGCCCTCCAACTCCTCGATGGTCAGCACCTGTCCGACGACGAGCGGGCCCTTGAGGCCGTCGCCGAGCTGCTCGACCGTCTCGACCTCGAGGCCGGCCGAAATGAGCTTGGCCTGCACGTCGCGGCCGGTCTCGGTGGCCGGCAGGTCGACGTACTCCCGCAGCCAGGAAAGCGGGACCCGCATCAGATCTCCATCCCGAACGGCCGGGTGAACCGGACGTCACCCTCGACCATGTCTCGCATGTCCTCGACGTTGTGGCGGAACATCAGCATCCGCTCGATACCGAACCCGAAGGCGAAGCCGCTGTACTTCTCCGGGTCGACCCCGCAGGCGGCCAGCACCTTCGGGTTGACCATGCCGCAGCCGCCGAGCTCGATCCAGCCCTCGCTGGAGCAGGTGCGGCAGGGCCGGTCGGGGTTGCCGACGGACTCGCCGCGGCAGACGTAGCACACCATGTCCATCTCGGCGGACGGCTCGGTGAACGGGAAGAAGTTCGGCCGCAGCCGGGTCTTCATGCCCTCCCCGAACAGGGACTGGACCATGTGGTCCAGGGTTCCCTTGAGGTCCGCCATGGTCAGGCCCTCGTCGACCGCGAGCAGCTCGACCTGGTGGAAGACCGGGGTGTGGGTGGCGTCCAGTTCGTCGGTGCGGTAGACGCGGCCGGGGCAGATCACGTAGACCGGCAGTTCGCGGTCGAGCAGCGAGCGGATCTGCACGGGCGAGGTGTGGGTGCGCAGCACCACACCGGACTCGGTGCCGCCCTCGGGGCCCTCGACGAAGAAGGTGTCCGCCTCACCGCGCGCCGGGTGGTCCGGGCCGATGTTGAGGGCGTCGAAGTTGAACCACTCGGCCTCGACCTGGGGGCCCTCGGCCACCTCGTAGCCCATGGCCACGAAGATGTCCTCGATGCGCTCCGAGAGCGTGGTCAGCGGGTGGCGGGCGCCGGCCGGTACACGGTCGTACGGCAGGGTGAGGTCCACCGCCTCCTCGACCAGCACCCGGGCGTCACGCTCGGCCTCCAGCTCGCTCTGGCGGCCGGCGAGCGCCTTGTTGACGGCGCCCCGGGCCTGGCCGACCAGCTTGCCGGCCGCGGCCTTGGCGTGCGGGGGCAGGGCGCCGATCTCGCGGTTGGCGAGCGCCAGCGGGGAGGCGCCGCCGGTGTGGGCGACCTTGGCCTCCTGGAGCGCGTCGAGGGAGTCCGCGGCGGCGAAGGCGGCGAGCGCCTCGTCCCGCATGCGCTCGATCTCTTCCGGTTTCAACGCCTCGACCTCGACAGGGTCGTACGACTTATTCGGTGCCGACATCTCTTCCCGTGCTTCCGATTAGCTGGCGGATGGTCCCCGTGACCGGCGCTGAGACTCTTCTGCGGGCCGTGTGCAGGACACAAAGGTGCCAAAGGCCGAGTCTAACGGGGTGAGGGTGTGCGGATGCGCCCGTGGCCCGTCAGGCGAGATACGCCGGAGCGGCCACGGGCAACGTAAATCGGAACTCGGCGCCGCCGCCGGGCGCACGGCCGACCGTGATGGTGCCGCCGTGGGCCTCGACGATGCCCTTGACGATGTAGAGCCCGAGCCCGGTGCCGCCGCGCTTGCTGCCCCGCCAGAAGCGGGTGAAGACGCGGTTCATGGACTCCTCCGGGATGCCGGACCCCTCGTCGCTCACCGTGACCGACGTGCCGGTGTCCTCGCCCTCGCGGGGGGACGCCGTGGGCGTGACGTCAATCGTGACGGTTCCCTCGCCGTGCCGCACGGCATTTTCCAGCAGGTTGCTGAGCACCTGGTCGATCTTGTCGGGATCGGCCCACAGCGCGGGCAGCGGCTGCTCCAGGCGGAGCAGGAAGCGGTCGGCGGGCTGGCCGGCGGCGACGTAGGCCTGGATGTGCCGGCCGACGGCGGCGCCGATGTCGACGGGCTGGCGCCGGACCTCCAGCCGCCCGGAGTCGATGCGGGAGATGTCCAGCAGCTCGGCGATGAGCCGGGTGACCCGGTCGGCGTCGGCGTCGACGGTCTCCAGCATCAGCCGCTTCTGGTCGTCGGTGAAGCGCGCCCACTTGGCGAGCAGGGTCGCGGTGAATCCCTTGACGGAGGTGAGCGGGGAGCGCAGCTCGTGGGCGACGGTGGCGATCAGCTCGGCGTGGCTGCGCTCGGTGCGGCGGCGGGCCTCGGTGTCGCGCAGGCAGACGACGACGCGGCGGACCGGGCCGGTGGGTTCGGCCCTCACGTAGCGGACCGAGACGAGGACCTCGCGTCCGCCGGGCAGCAGCAGGTTCCGCTCGGGCTGCCGGACCCGGATGGCGAGCCCGCCGTACGGATCGGTCAGCTGCCACCAGCGGCGGCCCTCCAGGTCCTCCAGGGGCAGGGCCTTCTCCAGCCGGCTGCCGAGCGCCTCGGCGGCGGGGACGGCGGTGATCCGCTCCGCGGCGGCGTTGAAGCAGACGACGCGGCCGTTCTCGTCGGCGACGACGAGGCCGTCGGGGAGGTCGTCGGGGTTCACACCGGATTCGGCCAGGTCGTCGGACCGGGGCGCGGGCGGGCGTGGCACCTCCCGTGCTCCCGGCGCTCTGCTGGTGCCGACGCTCATCCCCGTACCCCACCTCTCAGTCGCCCGAGGGGCCCCGAGCTGGCCACCCTACTAGCTCTCGGTGACGGAGCGGCACCCTCCGGAGGCGCGCTGTGCACGGGCCGACGCGTAGAGACATACGGCCGCCGCGGTCGCGAGGTTCAGGCTCTCGGCCTTCCCGTGGATCGGTACGCGCACGACGGCGTCGGCGAGGGCGCGGGTCTCCTCCGGGAGCCCCCACGCCTCGTTGCCGAAGACCCAGGCGGTGGGCCCGCCCATGGTGCCGTGGTCGAGCTCGGCGTCGAGGTCGTCCTCGCCCGCGCCGTCGGCGGCGAGGACGCGCACCCCGGCGGTCCTGAGTCCGGCGACGGCCTGTTCGACGGGCACGCCGACGGCGACCGGCAGATGGAACAGGGAGCCGACGGAGGCGCGTACGGCCTTGGGGTTGTAGAGGTCGACGGAGGCGTCGGTGAGGACGACCGCCTCGGCGCCGGCGGCGTCGGCGCAGCGCAGCACGGTGCCGGCGTTGCCGGGGTCGCGGACGTGCGCCAGGACGGCGACGAGTGCGGGGCGGGCGGCCAGGATCTCCTCGAACGGTGTGTCGACGAACCGGCAGACGCCGACGAGGCCCTGGGGGGTGACGGTCGTGGAGATGTCGGCGATGACCTGCTCGTCGGCGAGGTGGACGCGGGCGCCGGCGGTCCTGGCCTCCCCGATGATGTCGGCGTACCGCTCGGCGGCCTCGACGGTGGCGAAGAGTTCGACGAGGGTCTCCTCGCCGTGTGCGGCGGCCTCCCGCACGGCCTGCGGCCCCTCCGCGAGGAACAGCCGTTCCTTGCCCCGGAAGTTCCGCCGCGCGAGCCGCCGGGCGGCCGAGACGCGCGGGGAGCGTGGGGAGATCAGCTCGGGGCTGACGGGGGACATGTGGAGCTCACCTTCGTTCTCACTCGTCGGGGACCGCCGCCCCCTGGGGACAGCGACGAAGGACCCGCAGGCGGTGAGACCTGCGGGTCCTTCGGTCACGTCGGCTCAGAGCCTGCGCGGTGTCACGCCGCCTTGGGGGCGTTGACGTCGCTCGGGAGGGCCTTCTGGGCGACCTCGACGAGCGCGGCGAACGCGTTCGGGTCGTTGACGGCCAGCTCGGCGAGGATCTTGCGGTCGACCTCGACGTTGGCGGCCTTCAGACCCTGGATGAAGCGGTTGTACGTGATGCCGTTGGCGCGGGCAGCGGCGTTGATGCGCTGGATCCACAGCTGGCGGAAGTCACCCTTGCGCTTCTTGCGGTCGTTGTAGTTGTAGACCAGCGAGTGGGTGACCTGCTCCTTGGCCTTGCGGTACAGGCGCGAACGCTGACCGCGGTAGCCGGAGGCCGCCTCGAGGATCGCCCGGCGCTTCTTGTGGGCGTTGACTGCCCGCTTGACGCGTGCCACTTGTTTAACTCCTTGTAGCGGGGCCGTGGTTGGACTCACACGGCCCGAAATCGATTGGGTCCCGGTCCTGACGTGCGGCGCCCCGCGGGGCGCCGGTCACGTCACTTGCCGAGAAGCTTCTTGATCTTCGCGGCGTCGCCCGGGGCCATCTCGGCGTTGCCGGTGAGGCGACGCGTCACGCGGGACGACTTGTGCTCGAGCAGGTGGCGCTTGCCAGCGCGCTCGCGGAGCACCTTGCCGGAGCCGGTGATCTTGAAGCGCTTGCTGGCACCGCTGTGCGACTTGTTCTTCGGCATAGCGCCGTTATCTCCTCGTCGGTGGCGCTCCGGTGCCCGGTCGTTAAACCGGGCACGGTGGAGCGTCGCTCTTGTATGGGTTACATCCTCGGGGACTCTCGTCCCTGGGGATCACGCCTCGGCGGATGCCTCGGCAGGGGCCTCGGCGGCCTCGGGCTCGGCGGCGTCGGCGTCGGCGTCCGCGGCGTTCTGCGAGCGGCCGGGGTTGGCCTTCGCGTCCGCCTTGCGGGCTTCCTGCGCCTGTCGGGCCTCGGCCATCGCCTCGGTCTTCTTCTTGTGCGGACCGAGAACCATGATCATGTTCCGGCCGTCCTGCTTCGGGTTCGACTCGACGAAACCGAGGTCCTGGACGTCCTCCGCGAGACGCTGCAGCAGTCGGTAGCCCAGCTCGGGCCGGGACTGCTCGCGACCACGGAACATGATCGTGATCTTGACCTTGTCGCCCTGCTTGAGGAACCGGACGACGTGACCCTTCTTGGTGTCATAGTCGTGCGGGTCGATCTTCGGCCGGAGCTTCATCTCCTTGATGACCGTGTGCGCCTGGTTCTTGCGCGCCTCACGGGCCTTCATGGCCGACTCGTACTTGAACTTCCCGTAGTCCATGAGCTTGCAGACCGGCGGACGGGCGGTCGCCGCGACCTCGACCAGGTCCAGGTCGTACTCCTGCGCAAGCTCCAGTGCCTTGGCCAGCGGGACGATGCCCACCTGCTCGCCACTGGGACCGACAAGTCGCACCTCGGGAACGCGAATCCGGTCGTTGATGCGGGGCTCGGCGCTGATGGATCCTCCTCGATAGCACCACACGACCGTCTGGCGGACAGCCGCGCATGTCTGGTTGACATTGGACCAACCGTCGGAGGCCATGAAAAATGCCCCGGACGGGACACAGGCAGGGGCTCCAATGATTCCGGAGCACCGCCACGGTGGCCGCGGGGCGCGATATCGGGCGACTCCACCGTCCGTACGGAACGGTGGTGGCCGCCTGACCGGTGACCCGCCGTCCCGGAGGGCGGTCGGGTGGGAGTTCGGAGCCTCCACTTGTGGGCCGGACACATGCGTATCCAGCCGGTCGTCACCCAAGGTTAGCAGCTCCCGTCGGGAGGAGCTAACCGAGGCACTGTCGGGCCCGCGCCCGCGGTGCGCCTATCGTGGGCGTCATGAGTGACACCTCCCCCTCGGACAGCCCCGAGACGCCCGACTTCGACGAGATGACCCGCGACATCGCCGAGGTCCCCGCCGTCGAGGTGATCGTGACGGTCGCCGTGAACCTGATGAGCGCCGCCGCCGTGAAGCTCGGTCTGACCGAGGAGGGCGACAAGTACAAGGACCTGGACGAAGCCCGCAAGCTGGTCACCGCCCTCGCCGGGCTGCTCGACGCGAGCACCACCGAGATCAGCTCCTTCCACGCGGCGCCGCTGCGGGACGGACTGAAGTCGCTCCAGCTGGCGTTCCGCGAGGCGTCCCTCGTCCCGGACGAGCCGGGCCAGGGGCCGGGCGAGAAGTACACCGGCCCGATCTACGGCTAGCCGGTCACCGCACGTAGAGGGGCTCGCCCGGGGGCGTCGCTCCGGCCGGCAGAAGTGCCAGGTCGAGGCCGCGCACCAGGCGGGCCCTCAGTGTTTCGTCGGCGGCGATGCGCTCGGCCACCGCCCGGGCGGCCGGGGCCGGGGCGACGGCCGGGTCGAGGACCAGGGCGAGGGTGCCGTCGGCCTGCCCGGGGCCTAGATGGGCGCGGAGCACGGACGGCTCGGCGGCGACGGCCGCCCGGACCGCCTCCACCACCGCGGGGTCGGCGAGCGGATCGGCCGTGGTGCGGCCCTCGGCGAGGGCCAGCAGCGCCGGTCCGGTCAGCTCGAACGCCACCGGGCCCGCCAGGTCCAGTACGACCGTGTCCGCCTTCTCGTGCGCGGCGGCCTCCAGCGCCTGGTGCAGGGCGACGGCGACGGGGCGGGCCGCCGGGTCCCAGCGGGCGAGGGAGTCGGTGGAGGTGAAGGCGGGCAGCGCCTTGCGGTCGCCGGCCCGCAGGGTGGGTACGGCCATGTCGCTGGTCTTCTCGCGGCGCAGCCCGTTCTCGTCCTCCTCGACCTCGCCGAGCACGGCCACCACGGGGACGAGCAGCCGGGCCTCCTTGAGTGCTTCGAGCACCGGGGCCACGGCGGCGCGGTCCTCGGCCCAGGCGGCGAGCGCCGCGCCGAGCCGGGGGTCGGCGGTGCCGTCGTCGTCGGAGAAGGGGGAGTCGGGAATGTTCTTGTTCGCCACGGTCCCGACCCTATAGGGGGGATGCCGCTGCGCCTGTGCGGGCCCGGAAACACCCGCGTGACGCCGTTCACGGGAATCTCAGATTTCCCTGACCAGGATCTAACCTCCGTCTCACAGCGGGCACAGCCGGCGCCCCGAGCATCGCGGGCATGGAGTCCTCCAGAGCGCGCCGGCGCCGCCGTCCTCCCCTCGTGCACCTGGCCGTGGCCGTGATCGCCGTCGTGGGCGGTACGGCCGCGGGGGCGGTGTACGTGCAGGCCCGGGCGCACTCGCCCGGGGCCGTCGACGGCGCCGTATCGTCGTCGGCGACGCCCTCGGTGGGGGCGGTGGGCGGGGAGGCGTCGGTGGAACCTGTGGCACGGCCGAAGGTCGACCGGGACGCGCTGCTGGCCGAGGCGATGGGGTCGGTGTCCGTGGCGGAGGGCGCCGAGGTGTCGGTGGCGGTGCTGGACCTGGAGTCGGGTGAGAGCGCCTCGTACGGGGACGGCGCCTTCGACACCGCGAGCGTGGTGAAGGTCGACGTGCTGGCGGCGCTGCTGCTGCGGGCGCAGGACGACGGGCGGTCGCTGACGGCGGCCGAGAAGGCGTACGCCACCGCGATGATCGAGAACAGTGACAACGCCGCCACCTCCGCGCTGTGGGAGACGATCGGCAGGGCCGAGGGGCTGGCCGCGGCGAACGAGCGGTTCGGGCTGACGGACACCGAGGGCGGCGACGGCATGCTGTGGGGGCTGACGCAGACCACGGCGGCGGACCAGATCACCCTGCTGCGGCAGGTGTTCGGGGAGGACTCGGAGCTGAGCGAGGACTCCCGGGCGTACCTCCGGGGGCTGATGGAGCGGATAGCCGTCGGCCAGCGGTGGGGGGTGTCGGCCGCGGCCGACGGTTCGGGGTGGGCGCTGAAGAACGGCTGGCTGCCGCGGAGCGCGACCGGGCTGTGGGACATCAACAGCGTCGGGCGGGTGACCGTGGACGGCCGGGACTGCCTGGTGGCGGTGCTGTCGGACGGCCACGCGACGAAGGACGGGGGCATCGCCCTGGTCGAGGCGGCGGCCCGGGCCGCGGTGTCGGTGCTCGGGACGGACGCGGGGGCGTCGGTGGAGGGGCGGACCTAGAAGTCCTCGGTGTTCCTGCGGCGGCCGCGCCACAGGATCACCGACGCCACCAGCAGGACGCCGCCGGCACCGCCCGCGAGGGGCGCCGCCCAGTCGGTGGCTCCGTCGTCGGCCTGCGCGGCGTCGGGGCCGTCCCCGAAGTACTTGTCGCCGTACGCGCTCGACCTCAGACTCTCCGGCTTGAGACCGGCCGCCTTCTTGATGGCGGCGGCCGGGTCCACGAAGCCGTAGCCGCGGGAGTCGTCACGGCCGCCCGCCGGGGCGTTGCGGGCCGTGTCCTCCAGCAGCTTCTTGATCTGCGCGGGGGTCAGTCCGGGGTGCGCGGACTTGATCAGGGCGACCGCGCCGGAGACGAAGGCGGCGGCGGCGCTGGTGCCCCAGCCCTGGTAGTACTTGCGGTCCGGCGCGGCGATGACGACGTCGACGCCGGGCGCGCTGACCGTGGCGTACCAGCGGCGGGTGGAGAACGAGGCGCGGGTGCCGAACTTGTCGACGGCGGTGGCGGCGATGACGCCCGGGTAGGCGGCCGGGTAGGAGATGTGGTCGCCCTTCTCGCCGCCGTTGCCCGCCGAGGCGACGACCGCGACGCCCTTGCGCAGGGCGTACTGGACGGCCTCGTCCTCCGCGGGTTCGGGGTGGGCGGACTTGGAGTCGTCGCCGAGCGAGAGGTTGATGACGTCGGCGCCGTGGTCGGCGGCCCAGCGGATGCCGTCGGCGAGGGCGTTGCCCCGGGTGGTGCGGGCCTTGGCGCGGGCGGAGTCGTCGTCCTCCAGGATCACGCGGACGGGGAGGATCTTGGCCTCGGGGGCGATGCCCATGACGCCGTCGGCGTCGGCGTAGCCGTGTCCGTGGCCCGCGATGATGCCGGCCATCGCGGTGCCGTGGCCGGCCCAGGCCGCGTCGCCGCGCTCGGCGCCGAAGCCGACCATGTCCTTGCCGTCCAGGACGTTCCCGGCGAGGTCGGGGTGTTCGTCGTCGACGCCGGTGTCGAGGACGGCGACGGTGATGCCCTCGCCCTTGGTGGTCCGCCAGGCCTCCGCGGTGTGCATGGCCTCCAGCCCCCACTGCTGGGCGCGTATGCCGTCGGCGTGCGCCGCGGTCGAGGGGACCAGGGCGAGGGCGGCGGCGAGCAGGACGCTGAGCAGGCCCGTGCGGCGGGCTCGGGTGGTGGTCACGAGGGCCGCTCCGTGGCGTACGGGCCGACCTGTCTGCGCAGGGCGCGTTCGACGCGGTCGGCGAGGCCCTTCGCCTCGTGCCCGAGGCCGGCCTGGGCGGGGGCCGTGGTGGCGCCGGACTCCATGGCGTCCTCGGCGGGCTGCGGGTCGTCGACGGCCCGGCCGTCGGCCCAGCCGGAGACGGCGTACACGACGACGGGGGCGTCGGTGAGCACGGACACCGTCCACGAGGCCCGCTGGCCGGCCTTGAAGCCGGGGCCGTACGGGCGGGGCATCAGGTCGGTGCGGCGGTCGAGGCCCTCGTCGGTGAAGCGCTTGGCGAGGGAGACCATGGCGGGGGCCTCGGCCTTGGTGAAGAGCAGGCCGACGGTGGTGACGTGGGTCTGGGTGGCGTCGGTGTAGGTGGCGCGCAGCAGCCGCTGGCAGCCGACGGGGGCGAGCGCCTTGCGCAGCAGGGGGTCGAAGGCGTCCTTGCAGCCGCTGTCGGGGGCTACGGCGATCCGCGTCCAGGTGCGGTCGGCTCCGCCGGGTCCGGCGCCCCTGCCCGCGACGCTGGGCGGGAACAACTGGTCGACGGGCACGCTGTGCCACAGGCTCCGGGCGGCTACGAAGCTGTTCTCGGCCCCGGCGGCCTCGGAGTCGCCGATGAGCCAGCTGCCCGTGACGGCGCCCCCGACGAGCCCGAGTCCGAGCACGAGGCAGGCGGCCACCGCGGCGAGCCGCGACCGGCCCCGGCCGCGGAGGGCTCTGGGCCGCGCGTCGCCGTCGTAGCCCTCGGGCTCCCCGAACGACACGACGGGCCGCCCGGCGGCGGGGCTCACGGGCGCGCTCCAGGAGAGGGCGGGGTCGGGCGTCAGGGGCGGCGTGGCCTCCCGCTCCTCGGGCTCGACGACGACGGGCCGCAGGCGCCGGGTGGTCTCCGCGGGGGCCTCGACGGGAGCCTCGTCCAGCGCACCGTGCCGTCCCGGGTACCGCGGCGCGGGCTCCCGCGGCGGGCGTACGGCGACGGGGAACGCGGCCCGCTCCCCGGCGGGCTCCGCCCCGTCCCGGGCCGGCCGGGGGTACGGCGACGATTCCGCGGCCGTGTGCGGCTCCCACGCGGGGCGCTGGAAGAGGGAGGGGGGTTGCGGCTCGCGGGGCGGGCTGCTCCGGTACGCCGACGGGGCCTGCGGCTCGCGGGGCGGGCCGGAGGGGGCCTGCGGCTCCCGCGCCGGGCTCTGGAACGCCGACGGGGCCTGCGGCTCGCGGGGCGGGCCGGGGAACGCGGGCCGCTCCCTGGTCGTGGCCGGGCGTATGCCGGGCACGGGGGCGCCGGGGCGATGAGGCGGGGCGGCGGGAGTGTCGGAGCGGGGTGTCGCACCGGCCGGGGCGTCAGGGCGGGGCGGGACGACGGAAGAGGTGCCCGCGGGGCGCGACGGGGCGGAGGGAGTGGCCCCGGGTCGCGACGGGGCGGACGTGGTGCCGGTCGGCGACGAGGCGGACGTGGCGCCGGCCGGCGACGGAGCCGACGGTGTGCCGGTCGGCCGCTGCGGGACCGACGGGTCAGCAGTCGGCGGGTGCGAAGGGGCCGGCGGAGTGCCGGTCGGCCGCGAGGGGACAAACCGGGGCTCGGTCGGGGACGGGATCGACCTGGAACCCGTGGGCCGGGGCGGAACGGATGCAGTACCCGTGGGCCGGGACGGAACGGACGGGGTACCGGTCGGGCGCGACGGGGTGTCGAGCGAGGACGAGGCGCCGGGTACGGGCGGCAGGTCGGTGCCGCGGAACGCCGTACCGCCGGAAGGCATGGGCGCCGAGTCCGGGCGCGGCGGAGCCCCGGCCGAGGCCGACGGTGCCGACTCGGGGCGCGGGGGGACTCCGGCGGAGGCCGGCGGGGCCGAGGCCGGGCGGGCCGGTACGTCGTCTTCGGCCGACCAGGCCGCCCCAGGGAGCAGAGGATTCCCGGCGGAGGCCGACGGGCCCGAGTCCGGGCGGGGAGGTATGCCGTCGGCTGTCGACGGACCCTGCTCCGGGCGCCGGGGAACCCCGGCCGAGGCCGGGCCGGTCGGCACACCGGTGTCGGCGGGCGGGGCCGCGTCCGGGCGCGGAGGTACCGCGGCCGGTACCCGCGGGGCCGACTCGGGCCGCGGAGGAGTTCCGGTGTACGCCGACGGGCCCGGGGGCCGCCCCGTGGCCCGGGTCGCCGCTGCACCCTGCGCCGTACCGTCCGTCGCGGCCTCGCGGGCCGAGCGCTCCGCCGCAGCCGGCCGGGCCGTGCCGGGAGGCGAGGCCGGCCGGGCCGTGCCCGGGACCGTGGCCGGGACCGTGGCCGGGTGGTCCGGGGATCCCGTCGCGGGGGCCGTGTCCGGGAAGCGTGCGGATGCCTTGGGCGGTGGCGGGGTGTCGGCGTGCGCCGGCGGGGTGTCGGCGTGCGCCGGCGGGGCGTCGGCGCGTCCTGGCGGGGGGCCGAGGGACGGGAAGCCGGGGGCCGCCGGGCGTTCCGGGGCGGAGTGACGGTTCTCCTCGTCCGCGGGCGGCTGGTCCGGGGAGTGGGAGGCGCGTTGCGCGTCGGTGTTCATGCGCCGCCCCCGTTTCCTGTCGCCCGGGCCGTCCGTCGTCCTCGGGCCCCGTCCGCCGCCCCCGGCCGGTGTTCCGGGCACATCTACCCGCACGACCGGGCCGGCATCCCGCGCGGGTGCGGCCCCGATGGGCGTGCGCGTCACTCTACGGGTTGACGCCGGTCCGGCGGGAACCAGTCCACGAGCCCGGGGCTTTAGCCCGGAACGTCCCTCTACCCTGCGGTAATCAGGTCTGGCAGGCTTCGTTCATGACTGCGCGCGCCGCCGACCGGGCCCGTTACGACAGGGCCACCGCCCATCTCGACGCCCCTCTCGCGATCGTGGACCTGGACGCCTTCGACGCCAACGCGGAGGATTTGCTCCGCCGGGCGGGCGGCAAGCCGATCCGCGTCGCGAGCAAGTCCGTACGCTGCCGTGCCCTGCTGGAACGCGTTCTGGCCCGGGACGGCTTCGCCGGGATCATGTCCTTCACGCTCGCCGAGTCCCTCTGGCTGGCCCGCTCCGGCTTCGACGACGTACTCCTCGCCTACCCGTCCGCGGACCGCGCCGCGTACGCCGAGCTGACCGCCGACCCCAAGCTCGCGGCCGCCGTGACCGTGATGATCGACGACCCGGCGCAGCTGCGCCTGATCGACGAGGCCCGGGACGGCGGGCGCGAGACGGTCCGGGTCTGCCTGGAGCTGGACACCTCGCTGCGGCTCCTCGGGGGCCGGGTCCGGGTCGGCGCCCGGCGCTCGCCGCTGCACTCCCCCGCCGAGGTCGCCGACCTGGCCCGGGTCGTCGCCGACCGGCCGGGGTTCGAGGTCGTGGGGATCATGGCGTACGAGGGGCACGTCGCCGGTGTCGGGGACGCCGTCGCCGGGCATCCGCTGCGTTCGCGTGCGGTGCGGCTGATGCAGTCCACCGCGCGCCGGGAGCTGGCCCGGCGCCGCGCGGAGGTGGTGCGGGCGCTGCGGGCCGTCGCGCCGGGTCTGGAGTTCGTCAACGGTGGCGGCACGGGCAGTGTGCAGTTCACCGCAGCCGAGGACTGCGTCACGGAGATCGGCGCCGGTTCGGGTCTTTACGTGCCTCGGCTGTTCGACAACTACACGTCGTTCACCGGGCGTCCGGCCGCGCTGTTCGCGCAGCCCGTGGTGCGCCGGCCGGGTGTGGGCGTGGTGACGGTGCTGGGCGGCGGCTATCCGGCCTCCGGTGCCGCCGGGCCGGACCGGCTGCCGGTGCCGTACCTCCCGGAGGGGCTGCGCTACGACCCGCAGGAGGGGCCGGGCGAGGTGCAGACGCCGCTGCTCGGCTCCCCCGCCGACGACCTGCTGATCGGCGACAAGGTGTGGTTCCGGCACGCCAAGGCGGGTGAACTGTGCGAGCGCTTCGCGCAGTTGCACCTGGTGCAGGGCGACACGGTGGCGGCGACCGTACCGACGTACCGGGGCGAGGGCCACACGTTCCTCTGAGGACCGCCGGCTAGCCGGGCTCCACGCTGCTGCCCACGCCTCCGCCGCCGTCCGGGTCGTCGACGGACCGGATGCCCCTGGTGATCCGGTCCATGTCGGCCAGCGGCGGACCGTCCGCCCCCGCGTCGAAGACGAAGCGGACGCAGACCGGGGACTCGGTGCCGACGCTGGAGGAGAAGACCGTCGACTGGACGTAGCCGCCGGGCCCCTCGGCCGTGGTGACCCGCCAGCGCACGAAGTACCCGGCGCGCCCGGCGACCGCGACCGGGCCGGACTTCACGACCTCGTGCGACTCGATGCCGCCGTAGGGGCGCCCGCCGACGGCGTCGCGGTCGTAGGCCGTGTCGGCGGCGTCCTCGATGTCCTCCTCGGCCAGGGCCCGGGGTGAGCGTTCGTCGTTCGAGGTGACCGTCCGCGAGATGACCAGGCCGCTGCGGCAGACGCCGTCGTCGCCGGGGCAGTCGTAGGTGCCGTCGGTGGTCATCACGACGTCGTCCTGGGTGACGTGTTCGGGCCGGACCCAGCCGTCGAGCAGCGGCAGGGTGATCCCGTTGAGTTCGTCGACGACCACGCCCGGGTCGCTCTCGGAAGGTGAGGGCGACGGCGTGCCCGTGGTGGGTGCCGCCCCGGAGGTCGCGGGCGCGGTGACGGTCCGCGTGCCGTCGTCGTCGGCGGAGTCCTGCCCGAGCACCACCGCGCCGATGACGATGGCCGCCACGAGCACGGCCGCCGCCGTGGTGACGGCGACGGCCCTGGCCCGCCCGGAGGCCCCCGCGGCCTGCTGCACCGCGAGGGTCTCCTCGGGGACGCGCCGGTGGTCGGTCCAGGCGGATCCGTCCCACCAGCGTTCCAGATGGGGGGCCTTGGGGTCGCGGTACCAGCCGGGTGGGGGCGTCATGCTCATGCGGGCACTCTAGGTGCCCTCTACAGGGGGGTGACGTACGCTCCCGAGATTCCGCCGTCGACGAGGAAGTCGGTGGCGTTGACGAACGAGGAGTCGTCGCTGGCCAGGAAGGCGACCGCGGCGGCGATCTCCTCGGCCTCGGCGAACCGGCCGACCGGGATGTGCACCAGGCGGCGCGCGGCGCGCTCGGGGTCCTTCGCGAACAGCTCCTGCAGCAGCGGGGTGTTGACGGGCCCGGGGCACAGGGCGTTGACGCGGATGCCCTCGCGGGCGAACTGCACGCCGAGTTCGCGGGACATGGCGAGGACGCCGCCCTTGGAGGCGGTGTAGGAGATCTGGGAGGTGGCCGCGCCCATCCGCGCCACGAAGGACGCGGTGTTGATGATGGAACCCCTGCCCTGGCGCCGCATGTAGGGGATGGCGGCCTTGCAGCACAGGTAGACGGAGGTGAGGTTGACCTCCTGGACGCGCTTCCACGCCTCCAGGCCGGTCTCCAGGATGGAGTCGTCGTCGGGCGGGGAGATCCCGGCGTTGTTGAAGGCGATGTCGACGCTGCCGTACGTCTCGTACGCCGTCCTGAACAGCGCCTCGACCTGCTCGGCGTCGGTGACGTCGACCTTCACGAAGGTGCCGCCCACGGCGTCGGCGGCCGCCTTGCCGCGCTGTTCGTCGACGTCGCCGCAGACCACGTGGGCGCCCTCGGCGGCGAGCCGGCGGGTGGTGGCGAGGCCGATGCCGCTGCCGGCCCCGGTGACGACGGCGGTACGGCCGACCAGGCGCCGGCAGACGGGCTCCTCGGCCGCCGAAGCCGTCGATGAAGTCGCCGAAGCCGTCGCCGAAGTCGCTGAAGCCGAAGATGGAGTCGTCGATGCGGTCACTGTGCGGGGCCCTCCGTGCTGATGAAGACGTTCTTGGTCTCGGTGAAGGCTGCGAGGGCGTCCGGGCCGAGTTCCCGGCCGATCCCGGACTGCTTGAAGCCGCCGAACGGGGTCCAGTAGCGGACGCTGGAGTGGGAGTTGACGGACAGGTTGCCCGCGCGGACGGCCTGGCAGACGCGCAGCGCGCGGCCGACGTCCCGGGTCCAGATCGATCCGGACAGGCCGTAGTCGGTGGCGTTGGCCAGCCGTACGGCGTCGGCCTCGTCGTCGAAGGGCAGCACCACGGCGACCGGTCCGAAGACCTCCTCCACGGCCACCCGCGAGCCCGGGTCGACGCCGGTGAGGACGGTGGGCGGGAACCAGAAGCCGGGCCCCTCGGGGGCCTTGCCGCGGATGCCGGGGGCGCCGGGGTCGACGTAGGAGCGGACGCGCTCCAGTTGCGCCCGGGAGATCAGCGGGCCCATGTCGGTGCCCTCGTCGGACGGGTCGCCCACCCGGACCGCCTCGACGGCCGGGCCGAACAGCTCCAGGAAGCGTTCGTGCACCGAGCGCTGGACCAGGATGCGGGTGCGGGCGCAGCAGTCCTGGCCGGAGTTGTCGAGGAAGGCCATGGGGGCGGCCAGGGCGGCGGCTTCGAGGTCGGCGTCGGCGAAGACGATGTTGGGGCTCTTGCCGCCGAGTTCGAGGGTGACCCGCTTCAGCAGCGCGGAGCCCTTGGCCAGCACCTGCTTGCCGACGGCGGTCGACCCGGTGAAGACGATCTTCGCCACGCCCGGGTGCTCGACCAGGGCGTCCCCGGCGACGGGTCCGTGGCCGGGGAGCACCTGGAACAGCCCCTCCGGCAGCCCGGCTCGGAGGGCGAGTTCCGCGAGCCGCAGCGCGGTCAGCGGGGTCGTCTCGGCGGGCTTGAGGAGGACGGCGTTGCCCGCGGCGAGGGCGGGGGCGGTGCCCCAGGCCGCGATCGGCATCGGGAAGTTCCAGGGCGCGATGACGCCGACCACGCCGAGCGGTTCGAGGAAGGTGACGTCGAGGCCCCCGGCGACCGGGATCTGACGTCCGGTCAGCCGCTCCACGCCGCCCGCGGCGTAGTCCAGCAGGTCTCGGACGTTGCCCGCCTCCCAGCGGGCGTTGCCGAGGGTGTGGCCGGCCTCGCGGACCTCCAACAGGGCGAGTTCCTCGAGGTGTTCGTCGACGGTGACGGCGAACCTCCGCAGCAGCCGGGCGCGTTCGCCGGGAGCCAGCGCCGCCCACCGGGTCTGCGCGCGGGCGGCCCGTACGACGGCGGCGTCGACGTCGGCCCGGGAGGCCGCCGGGACGGTGGCGACGACCTCCTCGGTGGCCGGGTTCAGTACCTGGAGCTGCTCGGTCAAGAAGGTCCTCACAGGCGTTCGAAGGAGCGGCGGAGCTCCCAGTCGGTGACCGCGGCGTCGTAGGCGTCGATCTCGACGCGGGCCATGTTCCGGTAGTGCGCGACGACCTCGTCGCCGAAGGCGGCCTTGGCGACCGGGCTGTTCTCCCACAGCTCCGCGGCCTCGCGCAGGGTGGTCGGGACGTGCTCGAACTCGGCGGCGTAGGCGTTGCCGGGGCAGGGTTCGGGCAGCTCCAGCCGCTGTTCGACGCCGTGCAGGCCGGCTGCCACCATGCCCGCGACCGCCAGGTACGGGTTGACGTCGCCGCCGGGGAGGCGGTTCTCGAAGCGCAGCGAGCGGCCGTGGCCGACGACCCGCAGGGCGCAGGTGCGGTTGTCGTGGCCCCAGGCGACGGCGGTGGGCGCGAAGGAGCCGGGCTGGAACCGCTTGTAGGAGTTGATGTTGGGCGCGTACAGCAGGGCGAAGTCGCGCAGCGCGGCGAGCTGCCCGGCCAGGAAGTGCCGCATGACGTCCG
Source organism: Streptomyces sp. NPDC000983 (assembly GCF_040299205.1). Lineage (NCBI taxonomy): Bacteria > Bacillati > Actinomycetota > Actinomycetes > Kitasatosporales > Streptomycetaceae > Streptomyces > Streptomyces sp. NPDC000983. The sequence continues at coordinate 115,650 of NZ_JBEPBM010000019.1, forward strand.
ACATCCCGCCGGGCGCGGCCATCGCGTTGTCGCCGGAGGTGTCGGTGAGGGAGAGGTGGATGTGGCAGGAGTTGCCCTCGCGCTCGTTGTACTTGGCCATGAAGGTGAGGGAGACGCCCTCCTGGGCGGCGATCTCCTTGGCGCCGGTCTTGTACACGGCGTGCTGGTCGCAGGTGACGAGGGCCTCGGCGTAGCGGAAGGCGATCTCGTGCTGGCCGGGGTTGCACTCGCCCTTGGCGGACTCCACGGTGAGGCCGGCGCCGGCCATCTCGTTGCGGATGCGGCGCAGCAGGGGTTCGATGCGGCCGGTGCCGAGGACGGAGTAGTCGATGTTGTACTGGTTGGCCGGGGTCAGGCCCCGGTAGTTCGCGTTCCAGGCCTGTTCGTAGGTGTCCTTGAAGACGATGAACTCCAGCTCGGTGCCGACCTGGGCGGTGAGCCCGAGTCCGGCGAGGCGCTCCAGCTGGCGGCGGAGGATCTGGCGCGGGGCCGCGACGACCGGGGCGCCGTCCTCCCAGGCGAGGTCGGCGAGGACCAGGGCGGTGCCGGCGTTCCAGGGCAGGCGGCGCAGGGTGGACAGGTCCGGGCGCATCGCGAAGTCGCCGTAGCCGCGGTCCCAGGAGGACATGGCGTAGCCGTCGACGGTGTTCATCTCGGTGTCGACGGCGAGGAGGTAGTTGCAGCCCTCGGTGCCGTGCTGCAGTACCTCGTCGAGGAAGAAGCGGGCGGCGAAGCGCTTGCCCTGGAGCCGCCCCTGCATGTCCGGGAAGGCCAGGACGACGGTGTCGATCTCCCCGCCCGCGACGAGGGCGTGCAGTTCCTCGACGCCGAGGGGCGGTGTGCGGTCTGCCACGGGAAAGCCTCCTGGGGCCTCTTCGTTCAGCCGGAAGCCATAAGGTATGGCCGCGAACCATTGCTTGGGAAGGGGGCACGGCGGGATGTCGGCGGACGCTGTTCCCGGCCCGGAGGACCGGCTCACCCCGGTGCTGCGGCCGGTGCGGGCGGGCAACGGTTTCGAGGAGGCGCTGGAGCAGATCCTCCAGGTGGTCCGGCTCGGGCTGGTGCCCGCCGGTGAGCGGCTGCCCGCCGAGCGGGACCTCGCCGAGCGGCTCGGGATCAGCCGGGTGACGCTGCGCGAGGTGCTGAAGGTGCTCCAGGACCAGGGTCTGGTGGAGTCCCGGCGGGGCCGCTACGGCGGCACGTTCGTGCTGCCGCGGGCGGACGCCGGCGAGGACGAGCTGCGCCGCCGGATCGCCGCGGTGGACGTCGAGGACGTGCTGCGCTTCCGGGAGGTGCTGGAGGTCGGCGCGGCGGGCCTGTGCGCGGCGCACGGTCTGGCGCCGGAGCAGGAGCGGCGGCTGCGGGAGGCGCTGGCCGGCACCCGGGACGCGCCGCTCGGCGACTACCGGCGCCGCGACACCCTGCTCCACCTCACCCTCGCCGAGCTGTGCGGGTCGCCGTCGCTGACCGCTCGGTACGCGGCGGTGCGGGCCTCGGTGAACGAACTCCTGGACTGCATCCCCCTGCTGGTCCGCAATCTGGAGCACTCGCAGCGCCAGCACGCGGCCCTGGTGGAGGCGGTGCTGGACGGGGACGCGGACGGCGCCCGGGAGATCATGCGGGAGCACTGCGCGGGAACGGCCGCGCTGCTCAGGGGATTCCTGACCTGAGCGGGGGGCGAAAAAAGGTTCAGTCGCGGTCCATTGGAAGGGCGGAGCATGCCGGACAGACCGTTGATCGGGGTCAGTACCTATCTGGAGGCGGGCACGCGCTGGGGCGTGTGGGAGCTGGAGGCGGCCCTGCTGCCGGCCGGCTATCCGCGGCTGGTGCAGCGCGCGGGCGGGCTCGCGGCGATGCTGCCGCCGGACGCCCCGGAGCACGCGGCGGCGGCGGTGGCCCGGCTGGACGGGCTGGTGATCGCGGGCGGGCCCGATGTGGAGCCGGTGCGCTACGGCGCCGAGCGGCACCCCCGTACGGGGCCGCCGGCACGGGCCCGGGACGCCTGGGAGCTGGCCCTGATCGGGGCGGCGCTGGACGCGCGGCTCCCGCTGCTGGGGGTCTGCCGGGGCATGCAGCTGCTGAACGTCGCCCTCGGCGGCACGCTGGTGCAGCATCTGGAGGGCCACGCCGAGGTGGTCGGCGTCTTCGGCCGCCACCCGGTCAAACCGGTCCCGGGCAGCCTGTACGCCGGTGTCGCCCCGGAGGAGACCGCGGTGCCCACGTACCACCACCAGGCGGTGGACCGGCTCGGCGAGGGGCTCGTCCCGACGGCGTACGCCGAGGACGGCACCGTCGAGGCGCTCGAACTGCCCTCCGCCGCCGGCTGGGTGCTGGGCGTGCAGTGGCATCCGGAGATGGGCGAGGACGTACGGGTGATGCGGGCCCTGGTGGACGCGAGCCGCAGAAGCCGATCAGAAGGTCCCTAGCCCATCCCTAACCCCGTGTCAGGTGCAGCAGGTCGCGGGCCGGGCCGACCGGGCGGTGGCCGGAGGGCCACACCGCTCTGAGGTCGCGGGCCAGGGACACGTCCGCGAGCGGGATGCCCACCAGGCGGCGCAGGGACAGCTCCTCGCGGACCGCGAGTTCGCTCAGCACGGCCGGGCCCGCGCCGCTGACCGCGGCGGCCTTCACGGCGGTGGTGGAGGAGAGTTCGATCAGCGGCCGGGCCAGTCCGCCGAGCGCCGTGTCCAGCACCTGCCGGGTGCCCGAGCCCTTCTCCCGCAGGATCAGCGGCGTCACCGCCAGTTCCTCCGCCGTCAGCGGGCGCCTGCGGCGGGCCCAGGGATGGCCGGGCGCCGTCACCACGATCAGCCGGTCGTGGGCGATCACCACCGAGTCCAGACCCGTGGGAAGGGTGAGGCCCTCCACGAACCCGAGGTCCGCCTCGTCCGCGAGCAGCCGCTCGGCGACCACGGCGGAGTTGCCGGCGAGCAGCGACACCGCGGTGTCCGGCCGGCCCGCGCGCAGCGCCAGCAGCCAGCCCGGCAGCAGGTACTCGGCGATCGTCATGCTCGCCGCCACCCGCAGCCGCGAGTCCCGCCGGTCCCTGAGCGCCTGCGCGCCCACGTCGAACGCCTCGGCCGCCTCCACGATCCGCCGCGCCCAGTCCGTCACCAGCGCGCCGGCGTCCGTCAGCCGCGAGCCCCGCGGCGAACGGTCCACCAGCGCCACCCCCAGCTGCCGCTCCATCGACCGGATCCGGCTGCTGGCGGCGGGCTGGGTGATCCCCAGCTCACGGGCGGCCCCGCCGAGACTGCCCAGCCGCGCCACCGCCAGCAGCAGTTCCAGCGCGCCGAGGTCCGGAACGCGATGGGCCAGATGTGAGGTCACCGCACTACTCATAAGTCCAGCTTATGTCCTCATAGGGTCATGGTCCCTGGTGGCAACCGCGCACCGGCGCGACCGTGGACCCATGGTCACCGCCGCCCATCCCCGCCCCCGCCTCCTCGGCATCCCGGCCGTCCGTCACCTCGGACCGAACTGGTACGCCTGCGTCATGGGGACCGCCATCGTCGCCACCGCCGGCGCCGCGCTCCCCCTGCCGGTCCCCCGCACCGCGCTCACCGCGGTCTGGGCCCTGTCCCTGCTGCTGCTGACCGGCCTCCTCGCCGCCCGCGCCGTGCACTGGACCTACCACCGCGACCAGGCCCGCGCCCATCTCCTGGACCCGGCGACGGCCCCCTTCTACGGCTGCCTGTCGATGGCCCTGCTGGCCGTCGGCGGCGGCGCCGTCACGGTCGGCCGGGACTGGATCGGCACCGGCCCCGCGGTCGCGCTCGACCTGGTGCTGTTCACCGTGGGCACGGCCGTCGGACTCGTGGCCGCCGTGGCCGTCCCGTACCTGATGGCCGTACGCCACCGGGTGGCGCCGGCCGAGGCCACGCCGGTGTGGCTGCTGCCGCTCGTCGCACCCATGGTGTCCGCCGCCCTGGGACCGCTGCTGGTCCCCCACCTGCCCGCCGGACAGGCGCGCGAGACGCTGCTGCTGGCCTGTGTGGCGCTGTTCGGGCTGAGCCTGCTGGCGACGCTGCTGATGCTGCCGCTGGTCTTCGCCCGGCTGGTCACCGGCGGACCGCTGCCGCTCGCGCTGACGCCGACCCTGTTCCTGGTGCTGGGCCCGCTCGGCCAGTCGACCACCGCCGTCGGCAAGTTCGCCGAGTACGCGCCCGGCGTCGTGCCGGCCCCCTACAGCGAGGGCTTCGGCATGCTGGCGGTGCTGTACGGCGTGCCGGTGATGGGGTTCGCGCTGCTGTGGCTGGCCTTCGGCACCGCCCACGTGGTCCGGGCCCGGCGCGAGGGCATGGGGTTCGCGATGACCTGGTGGGCGTTCACCTTCCCGGTCGGCACCTGTGTCACCGGCGCCGAGGCGCTGGCCCGGCACACCGGGCTCCTGGTCTACGACTGGCTCGCCGTGGGCCTGTACGCGCTGCTCGTCGCCGCCTGGCTGGTCGCCGGGGCGCACACCGTGCGCGGGGTGGTCAGCGGGTCGCTGCTGCGAGCGCCGCGCCCAGCACCCGGGGCGCCTCGGCCAGTGACGGTCCGTACCACGTCAGGTGCCGTCCGCTGACCAGGGCGCAGGGCAGCCCGGGGAACGCCTCGGGGCCGTCGTCGGCGGTGAAGCGGTAGGGCTCGTCGGGAAGAACCACCAGGTCGGGGGCGGTGGCCTGCAGCTCCTCCAGGGGGACGCGGGGGTAGCGGTCGGGGTGGGAGGCGTGGACGTGGTCGACGCCGAGGCGGGCCAGCAGGTCACCGGCGAAGGTGTCACGGCCCAGCACCATCCAGGGGCGCCGCCAGACGGGCACCACGGCGGTGCTGCGGCCCCGGGGCACGGGCGGTGCCGCCCACGCCCGCTCCGCCTCCTCCAGCCAGCCGGGCCGCGCCGGGGCCCCGCAGGCCACCAGCACCCGCTCCAGCTCGCGGAAGGCCTGCGGCAGGGTGCGGATCTCGGTCACCAGCACCTCGACGCCGGCCGCGCGCAGCGCGTCGAGGTCGGGGGCGCGGTTCTCCTCCTCGTTGGCGATCACCAGATCGGGGGCGAGGCCGAGGATCCGGGCGGTGTCCGGGTTCTTGGTGCCGCCGATCCGGGCCGCGTCGAGGCCCGCCGGATGCGTGCACCAGTCGGTGACGCCCACCAGGACACCGGGGGCCGACACGGCCACCGCCTCCGTCAGGGACGGCACCAGGGAGACGGCCCGCATCAGCGCGGCCGGTCCTCGACGGCCTCGATGTGCTCGGCGACGGCCACGACCACCACCCGGGTGTCGGGCACCGTGGCCCGCCAGCGGTGGCGGACCCCGCCGGTGAGGTAGAGGGTGTCCCCGCGGCCGAGCCGGTAGGCCCGCCCCTCCGCCTCGATCTCCACGGCGCCCTCGGCGACGTACATCAGCTGGTCGTTGCGGTACTGGATCTCCCGGCCCGCCTCGTGGTCCCCGGTGAACTCCGAGGCGTGCATCTGGTGGTGGCCGCGGACCAGGGAGCGCGTGCGCGGTCCGGGGGGCGGCTCGCCGCACTCGGCGCGCACGACGTCGACGCTGCACGCCGGGTCGGCCGCCGCGAGGAGTTCCACGGCCGTGGTGCGCAGGGCGTCGGCCAGCTTCTCCAGGGAGCTCCGGCTGGGGCGGGCGCGGTCGTTCTCGACCTGGCTCAGGAAGGGCACCGACAGCCCGCTGCGCTCGGCCACGACGGCGAGGGTGAGTTCCAGCGCGCGGCGTCGGCGCCGTACGGCCGCACCCACTCGCAGGGGCTGTTCCTTGTGGTCGCCCATGGCTCCCGCTCCCTCCCTCGCTCGTCGGCGTGCCGGGGTCCTTCGAAGGGTTCTCTGCACCCTACGCATGTTCGGCAAACCGTTTCATGTGCCCGTCACATCGACGACACACGGTGAGCGGCCCCGGCTCACGGTTCGCGCCACCGCCGGGCGCGGACCGGCGCGGGTGTGCAGGTGTTTTCCCCGGCGCGGGCCCGGCCGCTGAAGGAAGAGTGCCTGATCGGACCGGCGGACGAGGCCGGGTCACCCGGGTTGGCCGGATTTCGCACATAACGCGAAAGCGGGCGTCCGGCACCCGTCAGGTGCGCCGGACGCCCGCCGTACTGGGGGCTCGCGGGGTTCTAGGCGGCCGGGGTCATCCGCTCCACCAGTTCCGGGTGCTCCTTGAGCCAGGCGGCGACGGCCTCCTCCTCGTGGCCCTGGCCGCGGTCCTTGATCTCGCGCTCCAGGGTGCCGAGCTCGTCCTCGCTCATCCTGAAGTTCTTGATCCACTTCGTGAGCTGCGGGTACCGCTCGGGGAAGTCCTCGTTGGAGATCGTCCGGATCGTGTTGCCCTCACCGAAGTACTTCTTCGGGTCCTCGAGCTTGGTCAGCTCGTACTCGCTGTACGCCCAGTGCGGCGACCACAGCACCACCGCGATCGGCTCCTTCTCGGCGTAGGCGCGCTTGAGCTCGGCGAGCATGGCGGGGGTGGAGCCGTCGACGACCTCGTACTCGTCGTCGAGGCCGTAGCCGGGCAGCACCTTCGACTTCAGGAGGTTCATCTCCCCGGTGCCGGGCTCGATCCCGACGATCTTCCCGTCGAAGGTTCGGCCCTTGCCCTTGAGGTCCTCCAGCGAGTCGACGCCCTTGACGTAGGAGGGCACGGCCAGCTCCAGGGACGTCGGTTCGTACCAGGTCCCCAGGTCGTGGAGCTTGTCCTTGCTCTTGTCCCAGTAGTTCTTCTGCGCGTACGGCAGCCAGGCGTCGAAGTTGAGGTCGAGGTCGCCGGAGGCGAGGCCGGTGTAGACCGGGCCGACGTCCATCTGCTTGAGGTTCAGCCGGTAGCCGCGCCGCTCCAGGACGTTCTTCCACAGGTAGGTGACGGCGATGTCCTCGTCCCAGGGGAACCAGGCCACGTCCAGCGGGCGCTGCGCCTCGGCGGGCGTGCCGCTGTCCTCGACGGGGGCGAGCTTGTCGACGAGACCGGGGTGGTCCTCGAGCCAGGTGCGCACGGCGTCCTGCTGCCTGCCCTTGCCGGCCTTGACGATCTCGGACTCCAGCGAGGTGAGCTGGTCCTCGGTGAGTTCGAAGTCCTTCAGCCACCGGCCGACGACCGGATTCTCCTCGGTGAAGCCCTTGCGGGCCAGGCTGTGCACGCCGTCGCCCTCGCCCCAGGCGCCCTTGGGGTCCTTGAGCTTCTTCAGCTTGTAGTCGCTGTACGCCCAGTGCGGCGACCAGAGCGTGGTGACGATCGGTTCCTTCTTGTCGTACGCCCGCTTCAGCTCCGCCAGCATGGCGGGGGTCGAGCTGTCGACGACCTTGTACTCCCGGTCCAGGCCGTACGCGCCGAGGACCTTGCTCTTGAGCAGGCTCATCATGCCGGCGCTGGACTCGATGCCGGTGATCTTCCCGTCGAACTGTGCGCCCTTGCCCTTGAGGTCGTCGAGGGAGTCGATGTCCTCCATGTAGGCGGGCACGCTCAGTTCGAGGGAGGTCGGCCCGTACCAGGAGCCGAGGTCCTCCAGCTCGGAGCCGTACTTCTTCCAGTACTGCTCGTGGGTGACGGGCAGCCAGGAGTCGGTCTGGAAGTCGATGTCGCCCTCGGCGAGGGAGGTGTAGAGGGGGCCGGCGTCGAACTGCTTGGCCTCGACCTCGTAGCCGCGCCGCTCCAGGATCTCCTTCCACAGGAAGGTGGAGGCGACGCCCTCGTCCCAGGGGATGTAGCCGATGCTGATCCTCTTGCCCTGCCCGATGTCGTCGCCGTCGGCGACCGGGTCGGCCTTGCCTCCGCCGCCGAGGGCGCCCATGCCGCCGGCGACCAGCGCGAGCACGACGACGCCGACCACGGCGACCGAGGCGCGCGGGCGGTAGGACCAGATGTTCAGGCCCTGGGCGGCGCGCAGCCGGGCGGCGGCCCGGCGGCCGAGCGGGGAGACCTGGGTGCCCAGCGCGCTGGTCATCCGGTCCAGGTAGATCGCGAGGATCACGATGGCGATGCCGGCCTCGGCGCCGAGGCCGATGTTGAGCTGGCCGATCGCCTCGTTGACGCCGCCGCCGAGGCCGCCGGTGCCGACCATGCCGGCGATGGCCGCCATGGACAGACCGAGCATGATCACCTGGTTGACGCCGGCCATGACGGTGGGCAGGGCCAGCGGCAGCTGGACGCGGAAGAGGGTGTCGCGCGGGGTGGTGCCGAACGCCTCGGCGGCCTCCACGAGGTCCTTGTCGACCTGGCGGATGCCCAGCTCGGTCATGCGCACGCCCGGGGCGAGCGCGAAGACCAGGGTGGCGACGATGCCGGCGGCGGCACCGCTGCCGAAGAAGAGGATCGCCGGGATCAGGTAGACCATCGCCGGCAGCGTCTGCATCAGGTCCAGGGCGGGCCGGACGACGGCGCTGACCCGGCTGGAGCGCGCCGCCCAGATGCCGAGCGGCACCGATATCACCAGGGCGATGACCGTGGCGACGAGGACCAGCGAGAGGGTCACCATCGCGTCCTCCCACAGGTCGAGGGAGATCACGAAGGCGAAGCCGGCGAAGGTGAGGACGCCGGCGAGGGTGCCGCGCAGCCAGAGGGCGACCACCGCGAAGATCCCGGCGAGCAGCAGCGGCTCGGGCGCCTGGAGGACGGCGTCGACGCCGTCGTAGGCGCCGCGGAAGACCTGCTCGAAGAAGTCGAACAGCCAGCCCATGTGGGTGGTGAGCCACTCGACGCCGTCGTTGACCCACTGGCCGAACTCGATCCTAGGCACGGGCGGTCACCTTCTCTCCGCCCTTGTCGCGCGGGGCGGGGCACGGCGCCGGCGCGGCGCTCTCGTCGCCGAGGAAGCCGACGAGCCGCTGCCGCGGCACGACGCCGACCAGCTCCTTCTTCCCGTCCAGCACGGCGACCGGGTGGGAGAGCCGGGCGCTGAGGGCGCACAGGTCGTGGAAGGGGGTGTCGGGCGTGGCCGTGGCGCAGGCGCAGTCGGCCTCGTCGCCGCGGACCTCGCGGTCCATGACCGAGGAGGCGGTCAGCACCCGGGAGCGGTCGACGTCCTGGGTGAAGGAGGCGACGTAGTCGTCGGCGGGGCGCACCAGGATGTCCTCGGCGGTGCCGATCTGGACGATGCGGCCGTCGCGCATGACGGCGATGCGGTCGCCCAGGCGCATGGCCTCGTTGAGGTCGTGGGTGATGAAGACGATCGTCTTCTTCAGCTTCGTCTGGAGCTGGAGCAGCTGGTCCTGCATGTCCCGGCGGATCAGCGGGTCCAGCGCGCTGAAGGACTCGTCCATCAGCAGCAGGTCGGCGTCGGTGGCGAGCGCGCGGGCCAGGCCGACGCGCTGCTGCATGCCGCCGGACAGCTCGTCGGGCCAGGACTTCTCCCAGCCCTTCAGACCGCACAGCTCCAGGGCCGTGGTGGCCCGCTCCAGCCGCTCGGCCCTGGCGACGCCCTGGACCTCCAGGCCGTAGGCCGCGTTCTCCACGACGCTGCGGTGCGGGAAGAGCGCGAAGTGCTGGAAGACCATGCTGATCTTCCGGGCGCGGACCTCGCGCAGGTCGCGGGGGCTGAGCGCGGTCAGGTCCTGGCCGTCGAACCGGACGTGTCCGGCGGTCGGCTCCAGCAGTCCGTTGAGCATGCGCAGCAAGGTGGACTTGCCCGATCCGGACAGGCCCATGACGACGAAGATCTGGCCCGGTTCCACGGTGAAGGAGGCGTCGACGACGGCCGCGGTGGTGCCGTCGGCGCGCAGCTCCTCCCGGTCGGCACCGTCGCGGAGCCGCTCGACCGCCTCGTCCTGTCGCCTGCCGAACACCTTGTAGAGGTGTTCGGCCTCCAGTCTCGCTGACACGTGTACCTTCTCGCTTCGACGGCAATGGACCTCAATGAGAGGGAGCGACGCGGCGCACTGGGCGGGCATCGCTCCGACGCGGCGCCTGCCCCCGGCCCGGGGAGGCAAACGCGACAGTGGGGCGGCCCACACCGGGCGCGCCTGACGCAACCCGTTGCGCCCGGCGCCGCTGTCAGTGGCGTACGGCATGATGCGAGGCGTGACCGGACGACTGATGCTCCTCGACACCGCCTCGCTCTACTTCCGCGCCTACTTCGGCGTGCCGGACTCCGTGAAGGCCCCGGACGGCACCCCGGTGAACGCCGTGCGCGGGCTGCTGGAGTTCATCGACCGCCTGGTGAAGGACCACCGCCCGGACTCCCTGGTGGCGTGCATGGACGCCGACTGGCGACCGCAGTGGCGGGTGGACCTGATCCCCTCCTACAAGGCGCACCGCGTCGCCGAGGAGCGGGCGGCGGGTCCCGACGAGGAGGTCGTGCCGGACACGCTGTCGCCGCAGGTGCCGGTCATCGAGGCGGTCCTGGACGCGCTCGGCATCGCGCGCGTGGGCGTCGAGGGGTACGAGGCGGACGACGTGATCGGCACGTTCACCGCGCGCGCGAAGGGCCCGGTGGACATCGTCACCGGCGACCGCGACCTGTACCAGCTGGTGGACGACGCGCGCGGGGTGCGGGTGCTGTACCCGCTCAAGGGCGTGGGCACGCTCCAGCTCACCGACGAGGCGTGGCTGCGCGAGAAGTACGGCGTCGACGGCCGCGGGTACGCGGATCTGGCGCTGCTGCGCGGCGACCCCAGCGACGGCCTGCCGGGGGTGCCGGGCATCGGGGAGAAGACGGCGGCCAAGCTGCTGGCGGAGTTCGGCGACCTCGCCGGGATCGTCGCGGCGGTCGACGACCCGAAGGCGAAGCTGACGCCGACCCAGCGCAGGCGGCTGGACGAGTCCCGGCCCTATCTCGCGGTGGCGCCGACGGTCGTCCGGGTGGCGGACGATGTGCCGGTGCCGGACGTGGACACCGCGGTGCCGCGCGGCGCGCATGATCCGGTTGCGCTCCAGGCACTGGCGGAACGCTGGGGACTCGGGGGATCGTTGCAGCGGCTGCTGACGACACTGGCCGCGTGAAGGAACGTTCCCCATAGAGTGAATGAGGTTCGGCGGGCAGGGAATTCGTCCCTTAAATTCTCCTTCACACGCTTTGCCGCAGGGGTCAACCCCGGGCGAAGGTGCTAACTTAGGTAAACCTAAGCTTATTCGAGGGAGGCCGTCATGGCAGAACGCCCTGCCCGCAAGCCGCGCACGCCCCACTCCGCGCAGGTCGTGCGGACCGAACGGCTGACCCCGCACATGCAGCGGGTGGTGCTCGGCGGGGAGGGACTGGCCGCGATCTCGGCGGACACCTGCACCGACCACTACGTGAAGCTCCTCTTCGGCCCCCCGGGCGTGACCTACCCCGAGCCCTTCGACCTGGAGCGCATCCGGGAGGAGTTCCCGCGCGAGCAGTGGCCGGTGACCCGGACCTACACGATCCGCGCCTGGGACCCCGAGCACCTGGAGATGACGCTGGACTTCGTCGTCCACGGCGACGAGGGGCTCGCCGGCCCCTGGGCCCTGCGCGCCCGCCCCGGTGACGTCGTCCGCTTCATGGGCCCCGGCGGCGCCTACGCCCCCGACCCGGCCGCCGACTGGCATCTGCTGGCCGGCGACGAGAGCGCCCTGCCCGCCATCGCCCGCTCCCTCGAAGCCCTCCCCGCGGGCAGCCGCGCCTTCGCCTTCGTGGAGGTCGCCGGACCCGAGGAGGAGCAGAAGATCGACTCCGACGTGGAGGTGACCTGGCTGCACCGCGGCGACCGCCCGGTGGGGCAGGCCGTCACCGAGGCCGTGCGCTCCCTGACCTTCCCCGAGGGCCGGCTGCACGCCTTCGTCCACGGCGAGGCCGGCTTCGTCAAGGACCTCCGCAGGCTGCTGCGCGTCGAGCTCGACATCCCCCGCGAGGACCTCTCGATCTCGGGCTACTGGCGGCTCGGCCACAACGAGGACGGCTGGCAGGCCTCCAAGCGCGAGTGGAACGCCCGCATCGAGGCCGAGCAGGAGGGCACGCCCGCGGCCTGAGCGGCACCCCCGGGGCCCCGCCCGGTCCGCCCGGCCGGCCGTACCCTGGACCGTGATGAGACGCAGGACCCCTCCCCCGCCCTCCCCGCTCCCCCAGCGCGACGGCGTCGACCCGGTGCGGGTGCGGCTGCCCGGCGAAGGCCCCTGGGCGACCGTGCGGGAGCACCTCGTCGAGCGGCTGGCGGGCGCGGGCGACGGCGCCGTACAGCGGATGTTCGACGAGGGGCTGTTCGTCGGGGCAGACGGACGGCCCCTCGCGTCCGACGCGGCCTACGTACCGGGCCTGTTCGTCTGGTTCCACCGGGACCTCGCCGACGAGTTCCCGGTGCCGTTCCCGCTGGACGTCGTCCACCGCGACGAGCACATCGTCGTCGCCGACAAGCCGCACTTCCTCGCCACCACCCCGCGCGGCAGCCACGTCCGGCAGACCGCGCTCGCCCGGCTGCGCCACGAGCTGGGCCTGCCCGCGCTCGGCGCCGCCCACCGGCTGGACCGGCTCACCGCCGGGCTCGTGCTGTTCGTCGTACGCCCCGAGGAGCGCGGCGCGTACCAGACGCTCTTCAGCGACCGGCGGGTCCACAAGGAGTACGAGGCCGTCGCGCCCCACCTGCCCGCCCTGCCGCTGCCCACGACGGTGCGCAGCAGGATCCTCAAGGAACGCGGGCAGCTCGCCGCCCGGGAGGTGCCGGGCGAACCGAACGCCGTGACCCGCGTCGAACTCGCCGAGCACCGGGCGGACGGGCTCGCCCGGTACCGGCTGCTGCCCGCCACCGGGCAGACCCATCAGCTGCGCGTGCACATGAACGCCCTGGGCGTCCCCCTGCTCGGCGATCCCCTCTACCCCGTGGTGGCCGACCCCGTACCGGCCGGTGACTTCCGGCGGCCGCTGCAACTGCTCGCGCGGGCACTGGAGTTCACCGATCCGGTCACGGGCGTGGAGCACCGGTTCACCAGCGGGCGGACGCTGGCGGCCTGGACGTCCTACGACACCTGGAGCGGCCGGAACCCTCTGGCGTGACGGCCGCGGGGACCCGCGTCAGTAGCCGCGCCACCAGCGCACCAGCCGGCGCCAGGCGCTCTGCCCGCCGGCCGGCTCGGGGACCGGCGCCGGCTCCGGGGCGGCGGGCATCGGCGGCTCGGGCGGCGGCTGCGGCTGGGTGCGGGCCGCCGTGCCCACCTGCCAGGCGGGCCGCTGCTGCGGCACCTGGTTGAGGCTCGGCTTCATCATCACGTCCTGCTGCGGCTTGGGCTCGAAGCGGACCGGGAGGTCCACCAGGTGCCGCGAGGAGATCGACTGACGCCAGCTCAGGTCGTCCTCGGGGCAGTCGAGCCGGATGTCCGGCAGCCGCATCAGCAGCGCGTCCACGCCGACGTCGGCGATGCCACGGGCGATGTCCTGGCCCGGGCACTCGTGCGGGCCGCCGCCGAAGGCGAGGTGGGAGCGGTTGCCCTGCATGTTCGCCGACAGGTCGGGGCGGACCCGCGGGTCGATGTTGCCCGGCGCGATACCGAACAGCAGGCCGTCGCCCTTGCGGATGCGTTTGCCGCCCAGCTCGGTGTCCTGCTTGGCGTAGTAGGCGAAGACCGTGCTGAACGGCGGCTCGTCCCACAGGGACTGCTCGACCGCCTCCGGCACCGTCATCTGGCCGCCGTTGAGCTGGGCGCGGAAACCGGGGTCGGTGAGGACCATGCGCAGCACGTTGGCGATCAGGTTGGCGGTGGCCTCGTAGGCGGCCATCAGGACGACCCACAGGTGCTTGGTGACCTCGTCGTCGGTGAGCCGGGCCGGGTGGCTCATCAGCTGGCTCGCGAAGTCCGCGGCCGGTTCGGCCCGGCGGCGCTCGGTCAGCCGCTGGAGCGCTCCCATCACGAAGGCGTGGCTGGCGATGGCGGTCTCGGTGCCGCGCAGCATGTCGCGGGTGGCGTGCACCATCCGGTCGCTGTACTCCTCGGGCATGCCGAGGATCTCGCAGAGCACCGCCATCGGCAGGTGTTCGGCGAACTGGCCGACCAGGTCGGCCCGGCCCTGCTCGCAGAACTGGTTGACCAGGCGCTGGGTGGAGCGGTTGATGTACCGGCGGATACCGCGGTGGTCGATGGTGGACATGGCGCCGGTGACCGCGCCGCGCAGTCTGAGGTGCTCGTCGCCCTCGGCGTAGGAGCAGATCGGCTCCCAGGCGATGTGCGGCATCAGCGGATGGTCGGGCTTGACCATGCCCTCCAGCAGCGGGTTCCAGATGCGGCTGTCCCGGCAGAACTGCGAGGGGGTGCGGACGATGTGCAGGTTCTCGGCGTGGCCGAGGACCACCCACATCGGCACGTCGTCGTGGAGCAGCGCCGGGGCCACCGGCCCGTGCTCGTCGCGGAGTTCCTCGTAGAGGTCGTCCAGGTTCTCCGAGCCGGGGCCGTAGAGCCGGCGCAGTCCGCCGGGCCCGACGTTGTGGGCGGGGCAGCCGGGCGGCGGGCCGGAGAGCGGGGCGTCCGTGCCGGTGGTGGAGGGGGATTCAGGCGTCACGTTCTCGCTCCGAAGTGGATCCGTTGGCTGGGGAGTTCGGGTCGGACGGTCAGGTGAGCGCGCCGGTCATGGCCAGCGAGTGCAGGAAGCGCATCAGGGTCATGAGGGTGTCCCGGCTGGAGGCGCGGCGGCGGGCGTCGCACTCCACGATGGGGATCTCCGGCGCCAGGTCGAGCGCCTGCCGGAGTTCCTCGATGGGGTAACGGGGCGCGTCGGGGAAGGAGTTGACGGCGACGACGAACGGCACCCCGCGTTCCTCCAGACGCCCTATGACGTCGAAGCTGACCTCCAGGCGGCGGGTGTCGATCAGCACGACCGCGCCGAGCGCGCCCTCGAACAGGCCGTTCCACAGGAACCAGAAGCGTTCCTGGCCGGGGGTGCCGAAGAGGTAGAGCACCAGTTTCTCGGTGATGCTGATCCGGCCGAAGTCCATGGCGACGGTGGTGGCCGTCTTGGTGTCGGAGCCGAAGTTGTCGTCGACGCCGATCCCGGCCTGCGTCATGGTCTCCTCGGTGGTCAGCGGCCTGATCTCGCTGACCGACCCGACCATGGTGGTCTTTCCGACACCGAAGCCGCCCACGATGACGATCTTGACGGCGGCCTGGGCCGTCTGCGGCAGCCGGTCCTCGGCCCGTGGACCCGGGATGGTGTCAGAGTTTTTGAAGTCCATGCATCACCGCTTCGAGGAGGGAACGGTCGGCGGCCGACTGCCGCACGAGCGGCTTGTGCGCCTCTACCAGTTCGTCCGTCAGCATCTCGGTGAGCACGACGGTCACCACGCTGAACGGGAGGTCGAGATAGGCGGACAGCTCGGCCACCGACAGCGGGGCCGTGCAGAGCCGGAGCAGCGCCGACTGCTCCGGCGTGGCGGAAGGCGGTGGGTCGGCGCGCGCCACGATTAACGTGACCAGGTCGAGGTCGGCGCGGAGCGCGCCGTCGCCGCCGACCACGAACATCCGCTCGGGATTCCTGCGTTCGCCCTCCTTGGGCTGGCGCGGGACCGGGGGCGGCTCGGGTTGGCGCCTCTGGCGTTGCGGAGGAGTCATACGGTCTGGCCGTTGCGCCTGGGCGGACTGGTCAGATGCGGTCCGATCCGGTCGACGAGGTCCCGCATGCGGTTGCTCATCAGGCCGGGCTCGGCGAACGTGTCGGACAGGACCGCGAGATAGGCGTTGGGTCCGGCGGCCATGAGGTAGAAGTAGCCGCGGTTGATCTCGATGATGACCAGCTTCATCTTGCCGTCGCTGTCGGGGATCTCGTGCGCGACGGCGCCGGCCAGGCTCTGCAGGCCGGCGCAGGCCGCGGCGACCCGGTCGGCGGCGTCGGGGTCGCCGCCGTAGCGGGCGATGCGCAGTCCGTCGGCGGAGAGCACCACGATCATCTCGATACCGGGTACGCCGTCGGCCAGATCCTTGAGCATCCAGTCGAAGTTGGCTCGCTGCTGGATCACTTGAGGTCCCCCTCGTCATCGGCCGGGGCGTGGGCCGGTTCGTTGGTCGGCTGGCGGAATGCGCTGGGATCGGGGTCGCGCTTGAGGCCCTCCCAGAAGGCCTCCACCCACAGGCCGGGCGGGGTGTCGTCCTCGGGCTGCGGCTCCGGGTCGGCCTTGATCGTGCCCCACAGGGGTTCCTCGCCCCGGGCGACGCGTTCCTGGTCCTCGCGTTCGATCCTGGCCTGCTGGGCGATCCGCTCGCTCAGGGGCGTCTTGACGCGGCTGCGGCGCTGCGGCAGGCCGCCCGCGGTCCACTCGGTGACGACCGGGACGTCGTCCTCCAGGGAGAGCCCGACGGGGATGCGCGGGTTGGTGGGGCGGCGCGTCTTGGGCTTGCGCTTGGGGCCTTCGAGGGCGCCGAGTTCGGGCTTGGGGGCGCTTCCGGCGCCGACGCCGATGCCGTGGGCGTAGCCGGGCGCGGGATCGGTGGTGATCATCTCGCGGGGCACGATGAGGACGGCGCGGACGCCGCCGTAGGCCGAACTGCGCAGCGACACCTGCATGTCGAACGCCTTGCACAGGCGGCCCACGACGGCCAGGCCGAGGCGGGGGGTGTCGCCGAGGTCCTGGATGTCGACGCCGGCCTTGGCGGCCTCCAGCATGCCCTCGACCTTGGCGCGGGCCTCCTCGCTGAGGCTGACGCCGGCGTCCTCGATCTCGATGGCCACGCCGGTCTGCACCTCGGTGGCGGTGACGTGCACCTTGGTCTGCGGGGGCGAGTAGCGGGTGGCGTTGTCGAGGAGTTCGGCGGCAGCGTGGATGACCGGCTCGACGGAGATGCCGCGGATGTTGACCTTGGCGATGTTGTCCAGCGAGATGCGCCGGTACTCCAGGATGCGGGACATGGCGCCGCGCAACACGCTGTAGAGGGCGACGGGTTCGGGCCACTGGCGGCCGGGGCGACCGCCGCCGAGGACGGAGATGGAGTCGGCGAGGCGGCCGATCAGCGCGGTGCCGTGGTCGATGCGCAGCAGGTCGTCGAAGACCTCGGGATTGCGGCCGTGGTCCTCCTCCATCTCCAGGAGTTCCTTGTTCTGCTGGTGCACGATCGCCTGGACTCGGCGGGCGATGTTGACGAAGGAGCTCTGGGCGGAGTCCCGCAGCGCCTCCTCCTCGTCGATGATGTCCAGCACCCGCTGGATCAGCGCCCGTTGGACGTCGGTCAGGTCGCGGTAGGAGGGGTCGAGCCGGGGGAGGTGGCGAATCACCTCCGCGGGGGAATTCCCGCGGTGCATGTGGTCGATCGCGACGGGCACGATCTCGCGCACCAGCCGTTCCATCTCCAACTCGTGGGTGGCCACGCGCCGTTCCAGGTAGGCGGTGCTGCGGGCGTGCTGCTCGACGGCGGCGCGCAGGGCGCGACCGCGCCGTACGACCTCGGTGGCCGTCGCGATCACCAGGACGGTGGCGACGGCACCGCACCAGCCGACGGCCGCCCGGGCGGGCCCGGTCACCAGGGCTGCGGCGACTCCGGTCACCGCGGCCATCAGTATCGCGGGCGGCAGGAGCACGCGCGCGTAGGGGAGTTCACGGCGCCGGGGCTGGGAGGCGGGAGGGGGTTGAACACTCACCATGTGGGCCCTCTGCAGGAATCGGCTGGGAGTCGGGGGCGTGCGGGGGGTACATCAGGGGTACGTTCTGGATCTAAGGGGGATTTGGAACAAGCGCACGAATACGCCTCAACTCGGTGCGCTGCGGGCGAGCTTAGTCCGACCGGATCATCGCCGTGTCATATTCAGCAACCACCTGAAATCACCCCAGCAGCAGGAGTACCCTCAACTCCATTTGCACGCTGCGAATTTGTTCGAACACGGTGTGTGACGGCGTACGCCGGTGCGAAAACCCTCACCGTGACGGGTGAGGAAACCACAGGGGGCGGCTCCCCTCCCGGGAAACCGCCCCTGCAACAACCGAGACCGCGGGTCCGCCGGGCCGGCGGACCATCACGTCAGCCGACCGACGAGTAGGCCACGACCCCCCGCAGCAGCTGCTCCACGGCCTTGCGCGCGGACTTCGCCACCGTCGACCCCTCCCGCGGTGCCGCCGCCGAGATCTGCCCGAGCACGTCGATGACCTGCTTGCACCAGCGGACGAAGTCACCGGCCGGCATCTCCGCCTCGCGCAGCACCTCGTCGAGCCCCTTGCCGCCCGCCCACATGTACGCGGCCCAGGCGAAGCCCAGATCGGGCTCCCGCTGTCCGACCCCCTCGGTCTGCCTGATCCGGAAGTCCTCCTCCAGGGCGTCCAGGCGCCCCCAGATCCGGACCGTCTCCCCCAGCGCGGCCTTGGCCTTCCCCGACGGCACCTTCGGCGCCGCCGCGTCGTCGCCGGCCCGGGACTCGTACACCAACGCCGAGACGCAGGCGGCGAGTTCGGCGGGGTCGAGGCCCTCCCAGACGCCCGCGCGCAGGCATTCGCTGGCCAGCAGGTCGAGTTCGCCGTAGAGCCGGGCGAGCCGCTTGCCGTGCTCGGTGACCTCGTCGCCGCGCAGGTAGTCCAGCTCGGTCAGCAGGGCCACGATCCGGTCGAAGGTCCGCGCGATGGTGTTGGTGCGGCCCTCGATGCGCCGCTCCAGCTGGGAGGTGTCCCGCAGCAGCCGGTGGTAGCGCTCGGCCCAGCGGGCGTGGTCCTCACGCTCGTCGCAGCCGTGGCAGGGGTGGGCCCGGATGGCGGTGCGCAGCCGGGCGATCTCCCGGTCGTCGGCGGCCTGCGCGCGCTTCTTGCGGGCCCGCTCCGGCGGGATGTGCCCGGCCTTGGTGCGCAGCGCGGAGGCGAGGTCGCGACGGGACTGCGGGGAGCGCGGGTTGAAGGTCTTGGGGATCCGCATCCGCTCCAGCGCCTCGACCGGCACCGGGAAGTCCATCGCCGCCAGCCGCTTGACCTGCCGTTCGGCGGTGAGCACCAACGGCCGCGGCCCGTCGTGATGTTCGAAGCCGCGGTGGCCGTTGGACCGCCCGGCGGGCAGCCCCGGGTCGAGCACCAGGGCGAGTCCGGCGTACTTGCCGGTGGGGACGTGGATGACGTCGCCCGGCTTGAGCCGCTCCAGTGCGACGGCGGCCTCGGCGCGCCGCTGGGTGGCGCCCTGACGGGCCAGTTCGGTCTCGCGGTCCTTCAGCTCGCGGCGCAGCCGCGCGTACTCGTCGAAGTCGCCGAGGTGGCAGGTCATGGACGCCTTGTAGCCGTCCAGCCCCTCCTCGTTGCGCTGCACCTGCCGGGAGATCCCGACGACCGACTTGTCGGCCTGGAACTGGGCGAACGACGTCTCCAGCAGCTCGCGCGAGCGATGCCGTCCGAACTGGTCGACGAGGTTGACGGCCATGTTGTACGACGGCTTGAAGCTGGAGCGCAGCGGGTAGGTGCGGGTGCCGGCGAGCCCGGCGAGGTGCTCGGGGCTCATCCCGCGCTGCCACAGCACCACGGCGTGGCCCTCGACATCGATGCCGCGGCGCCCCGCACGGCCGGTGAGCTGGGTGTACTCGCCCGGCGTGATGTCGGCGTGCTGCTCGCCGTTCCACTTGACGAGTTTCTCCAGCACCACGGAGCGGGCGGGCATGTTGATGCCGAGCGCGAGCGTCTCGGTGGCGAAGACGGCCTTCACCAGCCCGCGCACGAACAGCTCCTCGACGACCTCCTTGAAGGTCGGCAGCATGCCCGCGTGGTGGGCGGCGATACCGCGCTCCAGGCCCTCCAGCCACTCGTAGTAGCCGAGGACGTGCAGGTCCTCGGTGGGGATCGACGCCGTGCGCTCCTCGACCAGGGCGCGCACCTTGTGCCGTGCCTCGTCGTCGTTGAGCCGCAGTCCGGCGTACAGGCACTGCTGGACGGCGGCCTCGCAGGCGGCGCGGCTGAAGATGAAGGTGATGGCGGGCAGCAGGCCCTCGGCGTCGAGCCGTTCGATGACCTCGGGCCGGCCGGGCGTCCACACCCGGGAGCGCTGTCTGCGCTCCCGCTCGCGGTCGGCCTCACGCATGGCGCGCCCGCGTCTGCGGTCCTGGTACGAGGGCCGGGTCGCCTCCATCCGGGCCAGCCGCGTCAAGTCGGGGTTGACGGCCTTCTTGTGGCCCTCGCCCTCCTCGAACAGGTCGTACATCCGGCGCCCGGCCAGGACGTGCTGGAACAGCGGCACGGGCCGGTGCTCGGAGACGATCACCTCGGTGTCGCCGCGCACGGTGTCGAGCCAGTCGCCGAACTCCTCGGCGTTGGACACGGTCGCCGACAGCGACACCAGGGTCACCGACTCGGGCAGGTGGATGATCACCTCTTCCCAGACGGCGCCGCGGAAGCGGTCGGAGAGGTAGTGCACCTCGTCCATGACCACATGGCCGAGGCCGACGAGGGTCTGGGAGCCGGCGTAGAGCATGTTCCGCAGCACCTCGGTGGTCATCACGACCACGGGGGCGTCGGAGTTGACGCTGTTGTCACCGGTGAGCAGGCCGACCCGGTCCGCGCCGTAGCGGCGGGACAGGTCGGCGTACTTCTGGTTCGACAGCGCCTTGATGGGCGTGGTGTAGAAGCACTTCTTGCCCTGGCTCAGCGCGAGGTGGACGGCGAACTCGCCCACGATCGTCTTGCCGGAGCCGGTGGGAGCGGCCACCAGCACGCCCTTGCCCGCTTCGAGTGCCTGGCAGGCCTCGATCTGGAAGGGGTCGAGGCCGAAGTCGTACATCTCGCGGAAGGAGGCGAGCGCGGTGGCCTGCTCGGCAGCCCGCAGGCGGGCAGCCGCATACCGCTCGGCCGGGGAGAGGTCCTCTGTCATCGTGCTTTCGAGCGTACCGGGCCCCACCGACAACAGGACGATCATTATCCGGATCCGGGTTCCGTAAACCCCGGATCCACGCAGCTCACGGCCCTACGAGCCGGAGTGCTCCGGGGACGCAGCGGGCGGTCAGCGGCAGCGGGCCGAGCGGCTCGCCGTCCGCGTACCCGGTGATGTGCTCGGCGGCGATCTCCACCCGGGCGGCCCGGACCACGGTGACCGCGGGGTGACCGACGTGGCTGCCGCGGTAGACGCGGGGGAAGACCCTGAGCAGGGTCGCGCGGGAGCAGTTCCCGACGATGGTGAGGTCGAACAGCCCGTCGGTGAGGTCGGCGCCGGGGCAGATCCGCATGCCGCCGCCGTAGGAGGAGCCGTTGCCGACGGCGACGAGGGTGGCCTCGATCTCGCGGACCTCGCCGCCGTCGAGGGTGATCCGGTAGGGGAAGGGCCGGAAGGCGGCCAGTTCGGCGAGCATCGCCAGGTCGTACTTGAGGCGCCCGGCGGGCCACCGCATGCGGTTGCCGCGGTCGTTGACCCGGGAGTCGAAGCCGGAGGCGAGGACGGTGCCGAACCAGTGGTCGCCGACCCGGCCGAGGTCGATGTCGCGCACCCGGGAGCCCTTGAGCGCGTCGGCGACGAGCCGTCCCGCGGCGGCCGGGTCCCGCACGGGCAGACCGAGGGCGCGGGCGAAGTCGTTGCCGGTGCCGACGGCCACCAGGCCGAGCGGGGTCGCGGTGCCGGCGACGGCCTGGAGCGCGAGGTTCGCCATGCCGTCCCCGCCGACGGCGACCAGCGCCGTCGTGCCGTCCGCGACGGCGGCCCGGGCGCGGGCGAGGGCGTCCGCGGCGTCCACGCCGAGGACGGTCCGTACGGCGAATCCGGCGGCCCGCAACGCGGAAGCGGCCGGCTGCGCCGCTGCGGCGCCCCGGCCGCGGCCCGCGGTGGGGTTGACGAAGAGGGTGATCTCGCTGCTCACGGAAGAGACCCTATGAGCTGCCCCGCGATCCTCAGGTCACGTCGTCATAACCGTTGATCCGCTCCGAGGACGCCTGCTCGGGCAGTGCCCTGGCGGCGGAGACGGCTTCGACCTCGCCGATCGCCTCGGGGGTCAGATCGAGGTCGGAGGCCTCGTCGTCGGAGGGGCCCATCTCGTCACGGCGGCGCCTGCGCCGGTCGTTGGTCAGCGAGACCGCGACGGCGAGGAAGTACAGGATCCA
The DNA here is from genome assembly GCF_040299205.1 of Streptomyces sp. NPDC000983. Lineage (NCBI taxonomy): Bacteria > Bacillati > Actinomycetota > Actinomycetes > Kitasatosporales > Streptomycetaceae > Streptomyces > Streptomyces sp. NPDC000983. The sequence continues at coordinate 137,536 of NZ_JBEPBM010000019.1, forward strand.
GATCGGTCCGGCGAGCGCCATCATGGTCAGCGGGTCGGTACTGGGGGTGGCGACCGCCGCGAACACCGTGATGCCCATGATCATGCCGCGCCACCAGCCGAGCATCCGCTTGCCGGTGATGGCCCCGCTGAAGTTCAGCATGACCAGCAGCAGCGGCAGCTCGAAGGAGAGACCGAAGACGATCACCATGCGCGTGACGAGGTCCAGCAGATCGTCGAGCGGCAGCAGGTTCTCCACACCGAACGGGGTGAACTCGATGAGCACCTTCGCGGTGGCGGGGAGCACCTTGTACGCGAAGAAGGCGCCCATCAGGAAGAGCGGGAAGCCGGTGGCGACGAAGCCGTAGGCGTACTTGCGCTCGTGCTTGTGCAGGCCCGGGGCGACGAAGGCCCAGAGCTGGTAGAGCCAGATCGGCGAGGCCAGGACCACGCCGGCCATCAGCGACACCTTGAGCGCGAGGGTGAAGGGGGTGAGCAGACCGTTGATGGTGATCTGCGCGCACGTCTCTTCGGTGCTGGCGTTCGCCAGTTCCTCGAAGCTCTTCGAACAGCCGACCGACTCAAGGATCGGCTTGGTGAAGAAGCTGATGATGTCCATGTAGAAGAAGGCGGCGACGATCGTGACCACGACGATCGCCAGCATCGCCTTCGCGAGCCGGTTGCGGAGCTCGCGAAGGTGTTCCGCGAGGGGCATCCGTCCCTCGGGGTCCCTCTCCTGCTTACGGGCAGACTTCAGCAACCCACGTTCCCATCTCGTGCGGCGGGCCGGAGGTCACCGGCCCTGCGTCAGCGCTTGGTCGTGTCCGTCGGCTCGGAGACCGGGCGCGAGCTGGTCACGTCACCGGGGGCGGCCTGGATGATGCGCTGCGCGGGCTGCTCGTCCGCGGTGTGCGGGGGGTCGGCGGGGGCGGCGGACTTGTCGCCGTCCTCCTTCATCGCCTTGGCCTCGCTCTTGAGGATGCGCGCCGACTTACCGAGCGAACGCGCCATGTCCGGAAGCTTCTTGGCACCGAACAGCAGGATGATGACGACGAGGATCAGAATGATCTCGGTGGGTCCGAGCCGTCCCATAAGTCTTTTACCTTCTCACCGAGGCGGGCGGGTGGGTTGCTGTCCGACCGGTCGGACAGATGTCCGAACGATCGTGCTGACAGCGATCGTAACGCTCAGGGGTAAACGTCCGGCAATCCCCGTGCATACTCCCGGTCCGCGGTCCGGGCCTCGTTCTCCGGCCGCGATCAGCAGCGTACCCGCCCCATGCGTCAAGTTGACAGGGCGAAAAGGCCCAAAACGCTTCCGGCGCGGGACTCACAGCCGCCTCCCAGCCGGACTCACAGGGAGTCAACAGCCCGCGCCGTGCTCGTCGCCGCCCGCTCCAGGTCCTCGGCCGCCCTGTTGATGCGCCGCGCCGACTCCGCGACCTGCTCACCCAGACGCCGCGCCTCCACGAAGACACGTACCGCGAGCACACCGAGAACGGTGAGACCCAGGAAACCCACAGCTACCGCGAACATCGGCCAGAACATGCCGCCGAGCCTAGAGGGTCGAGTGCAGCCGCAGCGTACGCACCCCGCCGCCGGTGAGCAGCTCCACGATCCGCTCCCCGGCCGGCTTGCGCACCGGCACCCCGCAGTCCGGGCAGGTGAAGGAGTAGAAGGTGGTCCGGCTGGAGGCGCCGATGGCCAGACGCAGCGCGCTCGCGGCGAGCTCGAACCGGCCCCGGCAGTCCGGGCAGCCCGCCCGGAACACCACGGGGACCACGCTTGTCATCCCGGCGAACGCCGACGCCACCGACACCCCGGTCAACACCGAATCAGTCAACCCCATCCACCCCTCGTCCCTGGTCGTCCGCCCACCGGGCGCCCCGCCCCCCAAGGGCCGCACGGCCCTCGGGCTCACGCCGGGACACCACCCCTGGGCTCCCCCGCCTCGACCCCGTCGTACCCGGCCAGCGCCTCGCGCGCGGCCCGGCGGGCGCTCTCGGCCAGCTCGGGCGGCGCGACGATCCGGCCGTCCCGGCCCAGCCTCAGAGCCAGCCGCCGCAGCGATGCCGGCTCCGGGGTCCGCAACGTAATACGCAGACCGCCGTCCGCCAGCTCATCCGCACTGTCGTGCGGGTAGTACTCCGCGACCCAGCGCCCGCCCGGCCCGACCTCCACGATCACCTCGGGATCCTCCGCGGCGGGCTGCACCAGCCCCTCCGACAGATCCCGCAGCTCGATCTCCGGCGGCGCCGACGGCTCGTCGAGGATGCGGATCTCCGCCACCCGGTCCAGCCGGAAGGTGCGCCGGGCCTCGGAGCGGCGGCACCACGCCTCCACATAGGTGTGGCCCACGCTCACCAGCCGGATCGGGTCGATCTCCCGCTCGGCGACCTCGTCACGCGCCGGGGAGTAGTAGCGGATCCACAGCCGCCGCCGCTCCGAGATCGCCCGGTCGACATCGGCGAAGACCCCGCCCTCCGACTCGAACGTCACCGACAGCCGGGCACTCGCCCCGGCCGCCTCACCGGCCGCCGCCTCCACCTTCGCCGTCGCCCGCAGCAGAGCCTGCCGGTCGCCCTCGCGCAGCCCCGGCAGCGTCGCCACCGCACGGGCCGCCACCAGCAGCGCCGTCGCCTCGTCGGACGCCAGCCGCAGCGGCTCCGCCACGTCGTCGGGGTTGTGCCACCAGATGTGCTCCCCGTCGGTGTCGATGTCGAGCAGATCACCGCCGCGGAAGCTGGTACCGCACATGGGCAGCACATCGAGGTCCGAGACCAGCTCGTCCTCGGTGATGCCGAAGGCGCGCGCCACGTCCTCGACCCGCGCGCCGGGGCGCTCGCGCAGATACGTCACCAGCGAGAGCATCCGCCGCGTCTGGTCGATGGCGTTCACGGGCCTGACCGGTTTGCCTGCCACAGTCCTCTTCCGCTCCGCTCAGCCCTTGGCCACGGCACGCAGCCGGTCCATCACTTCGGCCCGCAGCTCGGCGGGCTCCAGCACGACCACGTCCGGGCCGAACTCCACCAGCCAGGCGTCCAGACCGTGCCCGTACGGAATCTCCAACTCGTCCCAGCCGTCACCGAGTTCCCGCACCCGGGTGGCCTTCGCCCGCAAGGGGTACCCGGCGTCCGAGCGCAGCCGGATCAGCGCGGAACGGTCCGCGCTCTCCCCCGCCCAGCCCGCGACGGTCTCCCGCACCGTGACCACGTCCGGCACCGCGGCGGTGAACCGGCCCGCCCGCGAACGGACCTTGCCGGTGATCCGGGAGAGCCGGAACACCCGCTCCGCACCGCGGTCCCGGTCCCAGCCCGCCAGATACCAGTGACCCCGCCAGCACTCCAGCGCCCACGGCTCCACCGTGCGCGGCTCGGGACGGGCGGCGTTGGCCTTGCGGTAGTCGAAGAGGACCGGACGACGGTCCCGGCAGGCCAGCATCAGCGGCTCGAAGGACGCCTCATGCACCGGAATCCTAGGCTCCAGCGCACCATGGGCCTCGTAGGGGTCGACGTCCTCCGGCAGACCCGCCGCCCGCAGCTTCTGCAGCGCGCCGCTGGCCGCACCCGCCAGCCGGGCCTGCTGCCACACCTTGGCCGCCAGGCCCAGGGCCGCGGCCTCCTCGGCGTCGAGCGTGATGGGCGGCAGCCGGTTGGAGTCCCGGCTCGCGAGATAGCCGATCTCACCGTCGAGGCTCTCCACCGTCTCGATGACCAGGCCCAACTCCCGCAGATCGTCCTTGTCCCGCTCGAACATGCGGTTGAAGGAGTCGTCCGAGCCGGCCTCCAGGTATGCCTCGATGGACTCACGCAGCTCACGCTTGCTCAGCGGCCGGCGCGTCCCGAGCAGACACAGCGCCAGATTCATGAGCCGCTCGGCCTTGGCAATGGCCATCGACGCCCTTCGCCTCCCTATGGTGCTTACGATCGACGACCGTACCGCCCCCGAGTGGCGCGGCAAAAGCCGAGGGCCCATGCCCGGACAGGCATGGGCCCCATACAGTCGGGTCCGGTCGTACGACGATCAGACCCCGAGTGATCGGACCTCAGATGATCAGACCCCGAGGAGGTCGACCACGAAGATCAGCGTCTCGCCCGGCTGGATCGCCGGAGTGGGGCTCTGGTTGCCGTACGCCAGGTGCGCCGGAATCGTCAGCCGACGACGACCGCCGACCTTCATCCCCTGCACGCCCTGGTCCCAGCCCTTGATGACCCGGCCGCCACCGAGCGGGAAACGGAACGGCGCACCGCGGTTCCAGCTCGCGTCGAACTCCTCGCCGGTGCTGAAAGCGACACCGACGTAGTGCACGGTCACCGTCTGGCCGGCCTGGGCCTCCTCGCCGTCACCCTCCCAGAGGTCCTGGATCTCCAGGTCCTTCGGCGGCTCGCCCTCGGGGAAGTCGATCTCGGGCTTGTCGATGCTCACGTGTTCAGCTCCATGCTTGTTGTGGAAAGACGCCTGCGAACAGGCAACGATCACAGTCTTACATCCCCCGCGGGGTCACATCTTCGCCAGAATGTCCACCGAGAACACCAGCGTGGAGTCCTTCTTGATGTCACTGCCCTGCGGCGGGTTGTCGCCGTACCCGAGGGCCGGCGGAATCACGATCAGGACCCGGCTGCCGACCTTCTTGCCCGTCAGCCCCTGCGCCCAGCCCTTCACCACCTGCTGGAGCGAGAACGAGGCCAGCTGCTTGTTGGCGTACGTCGAGTCGAACTCCTTGCCGCCGTCCCACAGCACACCCTCGTACTGCACCAGCACGCTGTCCTCCGCGCCGACCTCCTCGCCGTCACCCTCCAGGATGTAGTTCGCCACCAGCTTCGTCGGCGCGTCGGCGTCCGGCACCGTGATCTCGGGCGCCTTGCCGTCGGTGTTCGTACCCACCGCCGGCAGTTTCGCGTCGTCCTGCGCGACCTTGCTGCCCTTCGCCGAACTCTTCGAGTTGAACGTCCCCTGCACATCCACCACGAACACCAGCGTGTCGGTGCCCTTGATGCCCGCCTGGCTGTTCCCCTGCGTGCCGTACCCCCACGTCGGCGGCACCGCCATCTGGACCCGGCTGCCGACCTTCTTGCCCGGCAGCGCATAACGCCAGCCGTCGATGATGCTGCCCTGCGCCAACTGGATCACCAGCGGCGTCTTACGGTCGTAGGAGTTGTCGAACACCTTCGCCGTGGCCCAGATCTGACCCAGATAGTGCGCCTGGATGTAGTCGTTCTCCGCGACCGTCTGGCCGTTGCCCGCGATCACCGTCTTCACGGCCAGATCCTTGGACGGCTCGCCACTGCCCTTGGCGACGGTCGGCTTCTGCCCGAACTCCGTCCCCGCGGTGATCGCCGGCAGCGGACCGTCGACGATCTTCGGCGACGGCGCGGCCGACGACTCCGGCGCCGACGGCGACGGACTGCCGCTCGCCTCGCTGGAGTCGGCCTTGTCGTCGCCGCACGCGGCGAGCGTGGCCAGACCGGCGGGTACGGCAATGAGAAGTGAGCGTCGGCGCACGGTGGGGGCCTCGTAATCGGTCGATCTTGTGGATGGCGTGCGCGCAACTCTACGACGTGAGAAGGGCGCCGTACGAGAAACGTACGGCGCCCGTGTTGCGTTCCGGCACCACGGCCGAAACACCCGGCTCACATCCCGGCGATCAACTTCTCCACCCGGTCGTCCACCGAACGGAACGGGTCCTTGCACAACACCGTCCGCTGAGCCTGGTCGTTCAGCTTCAGGTGCACCCAGTCCACCGTGAAGTCCCGACGCTGCTCCTGAGCCCTGCGGATGAAGTCACCGCGCAACCGGGCCCGAGTCGTCTGCGGCGGCACCGACTTGCCCTCGAAGATCTTCAAGTCGTTGCAGATACGGGCCGCTTGACCCTTCCGCTCCAACAGGTAGTACAGACCCCGACGACGGTGGATGTCGTGATACGCGAGGTCTATCTGAGCGACCCGCGGATGCGACATCGTCATGTTGTGCTTGGCCCGGTACCGCTCGATCAGCTTGTACTTCATGACCCAGTCGATCTCCGTACCGATACGGTCCAGATCCTCCGACTCGATCGAGTCCAGCGTCCGGCCCCACAACTCCAGCACCTGCTCCACGGTGCCCGTGCGGATACCCCGGCGCTCACAGAAGTCCACGGCCTTCTCGTAGTACTCCCGCTGCACCTCCAGCGCCGACGCCTCCCGGCCACTGGCCAGCCGCACCTTGCGCCGGCCCGTGATGTCATGACTGACCTCACGGATCGCCCGGATCGGGTTCTCCAGCGTCAGATCCCGCATCACCGTGCCCGCCTCGATCATGCGCAGCACCAGGTCGGTCGCACCGACCTTCAGCAGCATCGTCGTCTCCGACATGTTCGAGTCGCCCACGATGACATGCAGCCGGCGATACCGCTCCGCGTCCGCGTGCGGCTCGTCCCGCGTGTTGATGATCGGCCGGGAACGCGTCGTCGCCGACGAGACACCCTCCCAGATGTGCTCCGCCCGCTGACTCACGCAGAACACCGCGCCACGCGGGGTCTGCAACACCTTGCCCGCACCGCACAGCAACTGGCGGGTCACCAGGAACGGAATCAGAATGTCGGCGAGGCGGGAGAACTCCCCGTGCCGCGCCACCAAATAGTTCTCGTGGCAACCGTAGGAGTTGCCCGCCGAGTCGGTGTTGTTCTTGAAGAGGTAGACGTCGCCCGCGATTCCTTCCTCGTGCAGGCGTCGTTCGGCGTCCACCAGTAGCCCTTCCAGAATGCGCTCGCCTGCCTTGTCGTGCGTGACCAACTCGGTCACGTTGTCACATTCGGGTGTGGCGTATTCCGGATGTGACCCCACGTCGAGATACAGGCGGGCACCGTTCCGCAGAAAGACATTGCTGCTGCGGCCCCATGACACGACACGGCGGAAGAGGTACCGAGCCACCTCGTCAGGCGACAGACGGCGCTGTCCCCTGAACGTGCACGTGACGCCGTACTCGTTCTCCAGCCCGAAAATGCGGCGGTCCATGACTGAACATTACGCCCGATCCCCTGCGCTGAAACGGGGTTCGACAGCACGGTTTGGATCATTTTCCGGTGAAGCCGCAACCACCGCACCCCGCCCCGCCTCCGCCAGCACCCCTCCCGTGGCCAGCAGGACCAGCAACGACGCACCCCCCGCGACCCCCGGAACGACGAAGCCCCACAAGGCCCCACCCGCCTCAACCACCGGCCCCGCGACCCCCGTCCCCACCGACGCGCCCACCGTGAACGTCGTCACAAGCCAGGAGAAGGCCTCGGTGACCGTCCCCCGCGGCGCGTGCCGATCCACCAACACGAACGCACAAGCGATACACGGAGCCAGGAACACCCCCGCCAACGCCGCCAGCAACACCATCCACACCACACCCGGCATCAGCACCAACGGCAGATAACACACCGCCAGCAACCCCACCAGCACCGTCAACCGCCGCCCCGGATCCCCCGCCCACCGCCGCGCCCCGTACACCGTCCCACCGAGCAGCGCACCCAGGCCCAGCGCCGCCATCAGCCACCCGTACACCACATCGCCGCCACGCCCGTCCGCGTACGACACCGCCGCCACCGTGATCGACCCCATCGCCATCCCCACGAACAGCAACGCCCCCAGCAACGCCAACAGCCCCGGCGACCGCAACGCACCCAGCCAGTGCGCCTCACGCGGGACCGACCGCCACGCACGCGACGGCCTCGACACCACCACCGACAGCGCGCCCAGCACACCGATCACATTCAGCACCAGCAACGCCGCCTGCGCCGACCACACCGCCGTACACAGCGTCACCAGCAACGGCCCGACCGTGAACATCACCTCCTGCGCCACGGCATCCATCGCGTACGCCGTGTGCAGCTGCCCCTCCCCGCGCAGCACCGACGGCCACAGCGCGCGCAGACCGCCCTCCAGCGGCGGCGTGAACAACCCCGCCACCGCCACCGCCGCGTACGCGAGCACCAGCGGCCCGATCCCCACGAACGCGAACACCGCCATCCCCAGCGCCGACACCACCGCGGCCGGCAACTGCACCCGCGGCTGCCCGTGCAGGTCCACCAGCCGCCCCAGCAACGGCTGGCCCACCGCGTTCGCCACCCCGTAGACCGCCGCCAGCGCCCCCGCCAGGCTGTACGAGCCGCCCTCGGCCCGCACGAACAACACGATCGCGATCGCCGCCGTGGCGTTCGGCAGCCGCCCCACCAGCGTGCCCACGAGCAGCCGGGTGGCATGCCTCGCCCTGAGGATCTCCAGATACCCCGCGGCCATGTGCCACCCACTCCTCGCCGAGACCCGACACGTTGTACGTATAACCCCGTGCGACATACGTACCATGTGCGCTGTTCACCCGTCCACACGAAAGCGCAGGCAACACCGTGGCACGAGGCAGCACCCGCCCCACCAGCCGCGACGTCGCCCAAGCCGCAGGCGTCTCCCAGGCCGCCGTCTCCCTCGTCCTCGGCGACAAATGGCGCGGACGCGTCTCCGAGACCACCGCCGCCCGCGTACGCGACGCCGCCCGCGACCTCGGCTACCGCCCCAACCTCGCCGCCCGCAACCTACGCCTCGGCCACACCCGCACCGTCCTCCTCGTCGTCCCCGCCCTCACCACCGAATTCTTCGCCGGCGTCTACACCGGCGCCGCCCGCGTCGCCGCCACCCACGGCTTCGGCGTCGTCCTCTACCCCTCCCCCGAAGGCATCGGCCCCGCCCGCGACCCCTTCGCCTCCGCCCAGGCCGCCCTCGACGGCATCATCGCCTCCTCCATGGCCGCCGACGCCCTCACCGCCATCCGCGGCGACCAACTCCCCCTCGTCATGCTCGACAGCGACCCCACCGGCAGCCTCGGCGCCGCCACCGTCAACCTCGACATCCCCGACGCCGTCCACCAGATCACCGACCACCTCCTCGGCCTCGGCCACCGACACTTCCTCCACCTCGCCGCCGACGTCCCCTCCTGGACCTTCGAAGTCCGCGCCCGCGAACTCCGCACCCGCCTCACCGCCGCCCCCGGCACCACCCTCACCACCGCAAGGGCCCCCATCTCCATCGAAGGCGCCCAGCACGCCGCCGAAACCGCCCTCGCCACCCCCGGCCCCCGCCCCACCGCCCTCGTCTGCGACGACGACAAACTCGCCGCCGGCGCCTACAAAGCCGCCCGCCGCCTCGGCCTGCGCATCCCCGAGGACCTCTCCGTCACCGGCCTCGACGACCTCGCCCTCGCCACCGCCATCGACCCCGAACTCACCACCGTCCGCCTCGACGCCGAACTCTTCGGCGAACACGGCATGCACGCCCTCCTCGCCGTCCTGGACGGCCGCACACCACCCTCCGGCGACATCCCCGTCCACCTCGTCGTCCGCGGCTCCACAGCACCCCCCAGCACCCCCACAACGCCCTGAGCCCCGGCCGATGCATCGGCCGGGGCTCAGCGAGTCACAACAGAACGGAACTACTCCTCGTCGGCGTCCTCGGCCCCCTCGGCCTCCACCGACCCACCCTCCGACTCCAGCAACCGCGCCAACTGCGGACCCACGATCCGCCGGAACTTGCGCTGCTGCGGACGCGTACGATCCAGCACCGCCACCTCCAGCCGCTCCGCCGGAATCTCCCGCTGCTGACCGTTCGACTCACGCGACAACGCCTGCACCGCCAGCTTCAACGCCTCCGCCAGCGGCATCCCGTCCTCATGCCGCTGATCCAGATACGTACTGATCAGCTCGGCATTGCCACCCACCGCCACCGAACCGTGCTCGTCCACGATGGAACCGTCGTGCGGCAACCGATAGATCTGGTCACCCTCCGGCGTCTCCCCGACCTCCGCCACGACCAACTCCACCTCGTACGGCTTCTCGGCCGCACTGGAGAAGATCGTGCCCAACGTCTGGGCATACACGTTCGCCAGACCACGAGCGGTCACATCGTCACGGTCATAGGTGTAACCCCGCAGATCGGCATACCGCACACCACCGATCCGCAGATTCTCGTACTCGTTGTACTTACCGGCGGCCGCGAAACCGATCCGGTCATAGATCTCACTGAACTTGTGCAGCGCACGGGACGGATTCTCACCGACGAACACAATCCCGTCGGCATACTGCAGCACCACCAGACTGCGGCCCCGCGCGATGCCCTTACGGGCATACTCCGCCCGATCCGCCATCGCCTGCTGAGGGGAGACATAGAACGGCGTCGACACCGGTTATCCATCCCTTTCTGTGGAAGTCACTGGATCACCTACCAAGAACCACGCACACCGACTACAGCAGCGCGGCCCGCGGACCGTCCGGCTGCTCCAGACGCCGCTCCAGAATCGAACGGGCGATACCGGACGACTCCTCGTCCGTCAGCCGCCGGAAACCGTCCTCGGTGATCACGGTGACAATCGGGTAGATCCGGCGGGCGACATCGGGACCACCGGTCGCCGAGTCGTCGTCAGCCGCGTCGTACAGGGCCTGTACCACCAGTGTCGCGGCGTCGGCCTCACTCAGATCGGCACGGAACAGCTTCTTCATCGCACCCCGCGCGAAGATCGAACCGGAACCCGTGGCCGCGTAACCCTGCTCCTCGGAACGACCACCGGTCACGTCGTAGGAGAAGATCCGGCCCTTGCCGCGATCCACATCGAACCCGGCGAACAGCGGAACGACCGCCAGACCCTGCATCGCCATGCCCAGATTGGACCGGATCATCGTCGACAGCCGGTTCGCCTTGCCCTCCAGCGACAGCTGCGCGCCCTCGACCTTCTCGAAGTGCTCCAGCTCCAGCTGGAACAGCTTCACCATCTCCACGGCCAGACCGGCGGTGCCGGCGATGCCGACCGCCGAGTACTCGTCCGCGGGGAACACCTTCTCGATGTCCCGCTGCGCGATGACGTTGCCCATCGTCGCCCGGCGGTCACCGGCGAGCACGACGCCCCCGGGGAAGGTCACGGCGACGATCGTGGTGCCGTGCGGCGCCTCGATCACCCCCTGGACGGGCGGCAGTTGACGCTTGCCGGGCAGCAGCTCGGGCTGGTGCTCGGAGAGAAAGTCCATGAACGAGGACGACCCAGGCGTCAGGAAGGCAGCTGGTAGACGCCCGGTGCTACGAGTGTTGGCTTCCACGCGTTTCCTTCCACGTAAGCAGCAGCCCGCCTCATCGCGTCGGGCCGATCCTTGAACTGCCCCAGTGCGGCGTTGCAGCTGAAGCACAGTACGCCACGGACCCTACCCGTCTGATGGCAGTGATCCACATGTGCGGGCAACGCCTCCAAACAGATGCAGCAGACGCCTCCTTGAGAGGCGATCAGCTCGTCACGCTCGCCTTCGGTGATGCCGTAGTGCCGTTGCAGATGGCGCTGCCGGCCCTGGATCACCCGGCACGCCTTGCACCGCGTGGCGAGACCGTCGGATGCGGTCGCGTTGCGGTGCCATTCGCTGTGCGGCTTGACCTCACCGCATGTCCGGCAGAGCTTGTGCCCGGCCGGGACGTCCACCTTCTCCCGGACCTGTTTGCCCTGGGCCTCCCGGCGCCGCCGGTAGTGCGCGGCGCCGTATGCCGCCACACACTCCCGGCAGTGCACCTGAAGGCCGTCCCGACGGTTCCTGTCCCGCGCGAACGCGGCGACCGGCAGGTCCCGACGGCACTTCCTGCACTGCTTCGCCCTCGGCCCGTCACCCACCTCGAACCCCCGCGACTTTCAATTCGAAGGCAAAGGCCCCAAAAGACCTCTACTCTCCGCCTTTTTGCACGAAGCTTCGAACGAAATCCTCGGCATTTTCCTCAAGTACGTCGTCGATTTCGTCCAGAACCGAGTCGACGTCGTCGCTCAGCTTTTCGTGGCGCTCCTTGAGGTCCTCGGAGCCCTGCGCCTCCGCGGTCTGCTCCTCGACCTCCTCGGTCGAGCGCGTGGCCTTCTGCTGTCCGCCGCCGGTGTCCTTGGTTGCCATAACCCTCACCCCGCTCAGTTCGCCCGACATGGTCGCCAGGTCGACATTTCTGCCGATCGGTGATGATCAGACCCTACAAGCCCGGTCTGACATCGGCCCCGCACTTTCCTCAACGTGCTGGGGCCATCTCGATGATTCCCGGACGGGCGGTCTTCCACCCGTCCGGCCCCGGGTGGCCGGGGAGGGTTTCAGCCGCCGGACAGGACCTTGACCAGGTCTTCTGCGGTTCGGCAGCGGTCCAGGAGCTCCTTGACGTGATTACGCGTTCCGCGAAGCGGTTCCAGGGTTGGGACCCGCTGGAGGGAGTCCCGGCCGGGGAGGTCGAAGATCACCGAGTCCCAGGAGGCGGCCGCGACGTCGTCGGCGTACTGCTCCAGGCAGCGGCCGCGGAAGTACGCGCGGGTGTCCTCCGGGGGCTTGGTGCGGGCCCTTTCGACCTCGGACTCGTCCAGGAGCCGTTTGATGCGGCCGCGGGCCGCGAGACGGTTGTAGAGGCCCTTCTCGGCCCGTACGTCGGCGTACTGGAGGTCGACGAGGTGGAGTCGTGCGGCGTCCCAGTCGAGGCCGTCGCGGCGTCGGTAGCCCTCCATGAGTTCGCGTTTGGCGACCCAGTCCAGTTCGCCGGCGAGGCTCATGGGGTCGTTCTCGAGGCGGTTGAGGGTGTCCTCCCACCGGGCGAGGACGTCCTTGGTCTGGTCGTCGGCGTCGGCGCCGTACCGCTCCTCGACGTATTTGCGGGAGAGCTCGAAGTACTCCATCTGGAGCTGGACCGCGGTGAGTGTGCGGCCGCTGCGGAGGGTGACCAGGCGCTTGAGGGTGGGGTCGTGGGAGACCTGGTGGAGGGTGCGGACGGGCTGGTCGACGGCCAGGTCGACGGCGATGAAGCCGTCCTCGATCATCGACAGGACCAGGGCCGTGGTGCCGAGCTTGAGGTAGGTGGAGATCTCGGAGAGGTTGGCGTCTCCGATGATCACGTGGAGTCGGCGGTATTTCTCGGCGTCGGCGTGGGGCTCGTCGCGGGTGTTGATGATGGGGCGTTTGAGGGTGGTCTCCAGGCCGACCTCGACTTCGAAGTAGTCGGCGCGCTGGCTGAGCTGGAAGCCGTGTTCGTGGCCGTCCTGGCCGATGCCGACGCGGCCGGCTCCGGTGACGACCTGGCGGGAGACGAAGAAGGGGGTGAGGTGGCGCACGATGTCCGAGAAGGGGGTCTCCCGCTTCATCAGGTAGTTCTCGTGCGTGCCGTAGGAGGCGCCCTTGTTGTCGGTGTTGTTCTTGTAGAGGTGGATGGGCTGGGCGCCGGGGAGCTGGGCGGCGCGTTCGGCGGCTTCGGCCATGATGCGTTCGCCGGCCTTGTCCCACAGGACGGCGTCGCGGGGGTTGGTGACCTCGGGGGCGCTGTATTCGGGGTGGGCGTGGTCGACGTAGAGTCGCGCGCCGTTGGTGAGGATGACGTTGGCGAGGCCGATGTCCTCGTCGGTGAGCTGGGTGGAGTCGGCGGCTTCGCGGGCGAGGTCGAAGCCTCGTGCGTCGCGCAGCGGGTTCTCCTCCTCGAAGTCCCAGCGGGCCCGGCGGGCCCGGTGCATCGCCGCCGCGTAGGCGTTGACGATCTGGGATGAGGTGAGCATGGCATTGGCGTTGGGGTGACCGGGGACGGAGATTCCGTACTCCGTCTCGATGCCCATTACTCGCCGTACGGTCATGCGGCCCTCCTTGCCCGGCGGCGTCCTCGGTCGGGGACGCTGCTCAAGTACCGCTGGCGCTCCGGTGCGTGTGCGGTGCCCGTCCCCGCACTGCGCGACTCGGCGGTATGGAAGAGCCTAGAACGCCTTTGCGCTGGTGGGGAGATCATTTGCGTCTTTGCCTTGCTCCGGTGTTGGCCGGAAAAACAGTTGGCTGCGGGTACCCGGTGGGGGCACCCGCAGCCGCCCTGTCTTTTACAGGTACTGACCGGTGTTCGCCACCGTGTCGATGGAGCGTCCGGTGTCGGCGCCCTGCTTTCCGGTGATCAGGGTACGGATGTAGACGATCCGTTCGCCCTTCTTTCCGGAGATGCGGGCCCAGTCGTCGGGGTTGGTGGTGTTGGGGAGGTCCTCGTTCTCCTTGAACTCGTCCACGCAGGCCTGGAGGAGGTGGGAGACCCGGAGGCCCTTCTGGTTGTGCTCCAGGAAGTCCTTGATCGCCATTTTCTTGGCACGCCCGACGATGTTCTCGATCATGGCGCCGGAGTTGAAGTCCTTGAAGTAGAGGACTTCCTTGTCTCCGTTGGCGTAGGTGACTTCCAGGAAGCGGTTCTCCTCGGATTCGGCGTACATCTGTTCCACGGCGGTCTGGATCATGCCCTGGACCGTGGAGCCCTTGTCGCCGCCGTGCTCGCCGACGTCCTCGGGGTGCAGGGGGAGGCGTTCGGTGAGGTACTTGCCGAAGATGTCCTTGGCGGCCTCGGCGTCGGGACGCTCGATCTTGATCTTCACGTCGAGTCGGCCGGGGCGCAGGATGGCGGGGTCGATCATGTCCTCGCGGTTGGAGGCGCCGATGACGACCACGTTCTGGAGGCCTTCGACGCCGTCGATCTCGGCGAGGAGCTGGGGGACGATGGTGTTCTCGACGTCGGAGCTGACGCCGGAGCCCCGGGTGCGGAAGAGGGATTCCATCTCGTCGAAGAAGACGATGACGGGGGTGCCCTCGGATGCCTTCTCGCGGGCACGCTGGAAGACGAGGCGGATCTGCCGCTCGGTCTCGCCGACGTACTTGTTGAGGAGTTCGGGGCCCTTGATGTTGAGGAAGAAGCTCTTGCCCTGGGCCTGGCCGGTGACTTCGGCGACCTTTTTGGCCAGCGAGTTGGCGACGGCCTTGGCGATGAGCGTCTTTCCGCATCCGGGGGGTCCGTAGAGCAGGACGCCCTTGGGCGGGCGGAGTTCGTGCTCCTTGAAGAGGTCGGGGTAGAGGTAGGGGAGTTCGACGGCGTCGCGGATCATCTCGATCTGGCCGCCCAGACCGCCGATCTGCTCGTAGCCGATGTCGGGGACCTCTTCGAGGACGAGTTCCTCGACCTCGCTCTTGGGGACGATCTCGTAGACGTACCCGGAGCGGGGTTCGAGGAGGAGGGCGTCGCCGGGGCGGATGGTGACGTCCAGGAGGGGTTCGGCGAGCCGGACCACTCGTTCCTCGTCGGTGTGGCCCTGTACGAGGGCGCGCTCGCCGTCCTCGAGGATCTCCTTGAGGGTGACGATGTCGCCGACGCTCTCGTATTCCATGGCTTCGACGACGTTGAGCGCTTCGTTGAGCATGACTTCCTGGCCGCGGCGCAGGGTGTCGAGTTCGACGCTCGGGCTGACGTTCACGCGGAGTTTGCGGCCTCCGGTGAAGATGTCGGCGGTGCCGTCGTCGTTGGCCTGCAGGAAGACACCGAAGCCGGCCGGTGGCTGTGCGAGGCGGTCGACTTCTTCCTTGAGGGCCACGATCTGGTCGCGGGCCTCACGGAGCGTGTTGGCGAGCCGTTCGTTCTGGGCGGACACGCCGGCCAGGTTGGTCTGCAGCTCGACGATCCGCTCTTCGAGAATCCTCGTGTGTCGCGGAGAGTCGGCGAGCTTACGTCGCAGGACGGCGATCTCCTGCTCAAGGTAGGCAAGCTGTCCGGCGGGGTCTTCGGACCCTCGTGCCGGGCGGATGCCGCGGTTCATGTCGTCGTCGTGGGCTGCCACGGTCCTCACCTCCTCCAAGGGGAGCTGGACGTTTCCAGACCCTACCTGGGTGGGTGTCGATTGAAACCCCTAGATCACAAAGACTGTCAAGGTGTGTCGTCGGCCACACCCTGAGCTGTTCTCACGCCGTGTGGATACCCACTCAACGTCTGTCGGAAGCAGCCTGTTCCGGGCCGGACCGGTCAAACACCGTCGCGTACGGGCCCAGTTGCGTGCGTGGTGTCCGAAACGTCCGGGCCGGGAGGGGTCCGGTGGGCGGCTGGAGCGTGCCGGGTCCGCGGGGTGCGCGGCGGGTGTGCCGGGCGTGCGGGGGTGGTGCGGACGCCGGGCGCTCGTGACGCGGGGTGTCCGTGCGGGCGGTTCGGGTCACCGGTGGTAGCCGGTCGCCGGCCGGGTTCCGTCCTGTTTCGTGCGGTGGTGGGGGTACCCACCCACATGTGACTCGGGTCCGGCCGGAGGTAGGGTCGAGGCGTTCGACAGCCGTCGGTCCGGGTCCGTCTCGCAGGGGTCCGGGTGGCCGGGCGGCGCGGGAGACGGCGGGAGCGATGGACGTGGAGCAGGAGGCCGGGGTCGGCGAGGCGCTGGAGGTCTGGATCGATCAGGATCTCTGTACCGGCGACGGCATCTGCGCCCAGTACGCGCCGGAGGTGTTCGAGCTGGACATCGACGGGCTGGCGTACGTGAAGGGCGGGGAGGACGAGCTCCTGACGGAGGCGGGTGCGACGACGCCGGTGCCGTTGACGCTGCTGAGCGATGTGGTGGACTCGGCCAGGGAGTGTCCGGGCGAGTGCATTCATGTGCGCAGGGTGGCGGACCGGGTCGAGGTGTACGGTCCCGACGCGCAGTGACGCGCCGGGTGCGGGGTGTCGTCAGACGCTCTGTGCTCCGGCGGGTGTGGAGCGGATGAAGGTGCCGTCGTCCCAGCGCCAGGTGGCGTGGTCGGTGATGTCGGGGCAGCAACTGGGTACGTCGGGCGAGGAGTAGCCGAGCAGGCCGGCTTCGACGGTGCCGTCGTGCACGGCGAATTCGCTGACGGTCTGGCGGTCCCGCGGGTCGACGAGGGTGGCGACGACGCGTGGCTGTGCGGTGTCGGTGGCGCGGGTGAGGACGTAGACGCCGTCGGGCGGGGTGCCCATGGGGGCGTCGCAGTGGACGACGGCGACGGTTTCGGGGCGGCCGTCGCCGTCGAGGTCGCCGGTGGCCTTTTTGACGACGATCGCTTTGACGGGTCCGCATTCGAGCGGGAAGTCGGCGTGGTCGGGGTCGGGTGCGGTGACGGCGGTGTGGGCGGTTCTGGTTTCCGCGCCGGCCGTCTGTGCGGCGTTGGCGTGGTCGGGTTGCAGGACCGAGGAGAGCGCGACGACGCCGGCCACGGCGGTGGCGGTCGCGACCCAGTGGATCGGTCGGGTGTGCGTGTGTGCCAGTTCCGGGACGGCGGAGTGCTGCACTAGGAGTGTCTCCTGTGAGGGCTGTGCCGGTGGGGGTGCCAGGCATCGTGCCACACGTCACAGTCCGTGGGAACGGCGGGGTGCGAGGTTTGGCCTCGGAGGGCCGGGCGGGGTGGTGTGCCGTCAGTAAAAGGGCGCTGCGGGCCGGGTTGCTGGGGGAAGGCGCCGCCCGGGGGGGGGTTGGGTGGGGGGGGGGGGGGGCGGACCGGGCCGGCCCCACCGCGGCGGTGTGGGCGGCGGGGGCCCACCCCG